>JBKQVG010000188.1:0-8371 GCA_052325345.1 Bryobacteraceae bacterium | reverse complement strand
TTCCACGCTCAAAACCGGTATTCCCAACGAACTGCCGCCGTTCGATTGCTGCGCCCTGGCACTGCACTGGGGCGCCACGTTCGTGGCCCGGTCCTTCAGCGGCGACAAGAAACAACTGCAGGCCATTCTCAAGGCGGCGATCTCTCACCGCGGCCTGTCCGTCATCGATGTGATTTCACCGTGCGTCACGTTTAACGACCACGAAGGCTCCACCAAGAGCTACTCCTACATGAAGGACCACGAAGAACCCCTGCACCAGCTCGACTACGTGCCTTTTTACGACGACATTTCCGTCGACCTCCCCGAAGGCGAAACAACCGAAGTCGAGCTGCACGACGGTTCCCGCCTGCGCATCCGCAAACTGGGGCGCGACTTCGACCCCACCGACCGCATCGGGGGTCTTTCCGCCCTCGATCGGGCCGAAGCCGCCGGCGAAGTACTAACCGGCGTGCTGTACGTCAATACCAGCAAGCCGACCTTTGTGGACATGCTGCAACTTGATGATTCCCCGCTAGCTATGCTTTCGGACGCCAAGCTGCGGCCATCCCCGGCCGTCCTGGAGCAGGCCATGGAAGAGCTGCGTTGACCGGTTTAGTCATGTAAGTACTGCCAGGAATTGGATTTGGGTAATTCCTGAATTGATTTCTCTTACAGCCGAGTGATAGCATTGTCACCGGTCTGTCATCCTCCGAGACAGATTGAAGCATTCTTAGCCCCACGCCCTACGGCGCGGGGCTTTTTTTGTGGCGGCCGCGTCTTCGGTTCAATGCCGCGAGTGACGATCGAAAACCGCCGCGGCAAGGTCCAACTCGTCTTCCGCAAGCCTTATCGGACCCGTAGTAGAACCTGTGGTAGAAATGCAGACTTGGATCGGCCCGGCGGGCGGAGTCAATCGACGCCGAGACCGATCTGACGGAGGTGATGGTTCAAGTGCCTGACGTAGTCCTCCGCCAGAAAGCGCAATGAAGCCGGTTCATTGGAGCCGATGCGGCAGAGGACATCCAGTCCGCGGGCAGGTGCGCTATGAGGTGGGCCAGATAACGGTTGTAGTTGGTCCAGAGCGCCAACAGGGTGGGCCACGCGACGTGCTGTGGGTCTTCGAGGCCGGACCAGCGATCCGTGTCGTAAGCGGGAAATTCGAGAGAATCCGCCAGGGCGGCGCGGACAAATCTCTGCTGGTTGTTGGAGGCCGAATCCACCAGGTGCCCAAGCAACTGCTTGCGGGACCATCCACCGGGAAGAGCAGGAGCGGCGGCTGCCGCCTCGGAGAGTGTTTCGAGTTTTGCGGCCGCGGAGTTTACGGCATTCAGCAACTCCTCGCTCAGAGCTTTCATCACTCAAGTGTATCTGGCTAGCTAAGCTAGAGGGTGCGGGCCGCGGCGCCTGGGTCCAAAATGGCGCGCTTAGCGCCTGCGGTTCAGCCGCAGAAGGATGTTCAAAATCGCCACGAACACATTGAACAGGCCCGCGAACAAAATCAGCGCGCCGGGGATGGGGCTGTCGGCGCTGGGGTTGTGGAGGACATCGCTGGTGGCATACACCAGGATGCAGACGCCCAGGATGCCGATTCCGGCGGCAATCAGCATCCCCACGAAACCGATGTTGAGAAACCCGTTGAGCACGATCGCGGCAATCACGCTGACGGAGATCCCCAGCATCAGTCCTCGCGGCGCGGAAAACGTGCGATTGGACGACATCACGAACAGGGTCACGACGCCAAAGACAATCAACGTCATCAGCATCGCAATCTGAACCGTACCGGGCGCGTAGAAGCTCGCAAACCGGAG
The DNA here is from genome assembly GCA_052325345.1 of Bryobacteraceae bacterium. GTDB lineage: Bacteria > Acidobacteriota > Terriglobia > Bryobacterales > Bryobacteraceae > JBEKYD01. The sequence continues at coordinate 6,584 of JBKQVG010000188.1, read as the reverse complement.
GATGGGAGCCAGAACCAGTCCGGAAACGAACCCGTCCGCCAGCAGCGCGGTGACGCCCAACACCGGATTGTGGCGGGCCGCGATGGCGACACGGGGGACGAGATTGAGCAACACCATCGCCAGGATCCAGCCCAGCCAGCCAGTGAAAAGGTTAGCCAGGGCATCCGACTGCGCGCCGACATATCCGCCGCAGAGCCCGCCGGCCACACTGAGGCCAAGCAGCATGTACGTTTTCTTGATGGTCTCGGCGCGGGCCGAACTGAGCTGGGTGATCGCGAACAGATTTTCCATTACGGCCATGCAACGAAGGATACCACTGCGCCTTGCCTGGGTTTCGGATCGGCCCCGGCGAATTCAGGCACCGGACCGCCGCGTGGCCACACCTTCGAAAGGCCGCGCAGCGCCAGGATGCACCGCTGTCAGGCTGCGCCGATCAGGCGCCCGGGGCAGGTCAGAGAGACGTCAATGGCGATGAGTACCGGACGGAGCGGCTTGTATAATAATCCGGGTCCGCGAACTTCTTGGCAAAGATCCGTTCCCAGCGTGCATTCTCCAGACACTGGCGGCACTGGCCGCACGTGCAACGCGTCCTTGGGCTTTGACTCGCGGGCCAAACGGCATCCTGCGTGCCGCGGCGTCTCCGGGCCCGGGGGGGCGTGGCGTATGCTCGGAGGGATGCGCGAATGGACTCCTGGCTCGATAGTTCCATGGCTTGTTCCTCGGATGGGAACCGTCGCGACGGGCGGTCGCCTATGTGACTGCTATCCACTAGTCTTATCGGCTGGAGCCATCACTCCTTCTACTCAAACACGGAGCCATCTGCGAATACCATGGGTACTGACGGTTCATGTCGAAGGATAGCCGGCGGCGCCAGCTACGGTAATCCTAAAGCCGGCAGAGCCAAGAGATGTGGGGAAAGCGATGCTTTCCGCGGGAAGATCGGGGCTGGCGATGCTCGCCTCTCCGGAATGATACTCGCGAGTGCTGAAGAGGGTACCGGGGATCGGTTAATATCAGTAGGGATTCTTCAGCCTCGGCTTCGGCATGGGGCTATTGAATGAAATCGGATGCGGATGGATGCCGCTACGCGCGGCTGGGGACAGGCTGTCCGAGAGTCGCCCGGAGGGAACCAGACGGGGAGTACGGGCGCCGCTCGAAAAGAGCATGGCACGTCCATGGGGCTACCGGAGGGCGTTCAGATGAATGACGAAAAGGCGGTTGCGCTGGAAGCGCGGAAGCCATTGCGCCGGAATCTATTGCTGGGCGCGATGGCCGGCATGGGCGCGGCGATCATGACGGCACTTGGTTTGCCGGCGGTGCTTTATCTGTTCTCCTCACCGAAGTCCGGCAAGCCGTCGGAGTGGACCGAAGCCGGCGATATCGCCAACATTTCCCCCAACACGCCGGTGGAGATTGCGTTTCACCGCAAACGCGTGGACGGCTGGAAGATCGTCAGCGAAAAGACGACGGCCTGGGTGGTCAAGCACACCGATAACACGGTGACGGCTTTCGGCCCGCAATGCACCCATCTGGGGTGCGCTTACCATTGGACCGAGACGGCGAACGAATTTCTGTGCCCTTGTCACACTTCGGTGTTTTCGATCGACGGCAAGGTCATAAGCGGCCCCGCGCCGCGGCCGCTAGACCGTTACGATACCAAGATCGAGGCCGGAAAACTGTTCATTGGGCGCCTGCGCCCGTCCGTGGAGACACAGGGATGAAAGCCACCTTCGGACGAGTCGCCGCGTGGATCGACGACCGAACTGGGCTGTATTCGGCGGCCCGCGGGTTTTTTGAAGAGCAGATTCCCGCCTCCAGCGGATGGCGCCAGGTGCTCGGCAGTGTCGCCCTGTTTCTCTTTCTCACCCAGGCCTTCACCGGGGTCCTGTTGGCATTCAACTACGCTCCCACGCCGGGCGAGGCCTACAACAGCCTGCGCTACATTTTGACCGAAGTCACGTGCGGGCGCCTGATTCGCGGACTGCACCACTGGGGCGCCAGCCTGCTGATCGTGGTGGTGGTCCTGCACATGGTGCAGGTTTTTTTGTGGGGCGCTTACAAGAAACCGCGGGAGAGCACGTGGATGATAGGCGTCGTGTTGCTGCTGGTCACGCTGGCGTACGGGCTGACCGGCTACCTTCTGCCTTGGGACAACCGGGCCTATTGGGGAACGGTGGTGGCGACCAACATTGCCGCGCATCTGCCGCTGGTGGGTCCGCTGATGGCCCGGCTTCTCGGTGGAGAAGGCGCGGTCGGGGTGGTCACGTTCGCGCGATTCTACGGATTGCACGTGCTGCTGCTGCCGCCGGCAACCATGCTGCTGATCGGACTGCACGTGTTCCTGGTGCGCAAGCACGGCGTGGCGCCCCTGCCCGGAGATGAAGACGCGCCGAAGAAGCCGTTCTTTCCAGTGCAGGTTTTCAAAGATACAGTAGCCATCTTCGCCGCATTTGCGGTTCTGTTCGTTCTCGCGGCAGCGGCGCGGGTGCCCCTCGAGCAGCTTGCCGATCCGGGAGACACGTCGTATATTCCACGGCCGGAGTGGTATTTCCTGTTCCTGTTTCAGACGCTGAAGCTTTTTGAAGGCCCGCTGGAAGTGTTGGGTACGGCGGTGCTGCCGGGCCTGGCGGTGGTCACGCTGATTCTGGTTCCGTTTATCTATCGCGGCAAGATGGTGAAAGTGACGCGCCGCACGGTTGCGTTTAGCGTGGTGGCGCTGGCGGCCATCGGCTGGACCGGATTGACGGCCGCCGCGGTGATGACCACACCCAAGGCAGCGGGCATCGCGCAGGTGGATTATTCGGCGCCCACGGCTTGGATTCAGCTTTCTCCCGAGGAACTGGCCGGGGTGGCCTATTTTCGCCAGGAAAACTGCGCGAGCTGTCATGCGTTCGGCAGGGCTTCGGAGGGTCCGGACCTGAGCCGTGGCTTGATCCACCGGGACGCGGCCTGGTTGATCCGACACTTCAAGGACCCGGCCGGGGTGCGGCCCGGGAGCTCGATGCCGGCCACCGGGCTGAATGACGCGCAACTGAATTCGCTCGCCGTGTTCCTGCTCAAGCTGAACCCGGATAATGCCACGGCTCTTGTGGATGCACCCGAATTCGCCACCCAGGGCGCGCTGGTTTACCAGTCCCACCAGTGCAGCGCCTGCCACCGGGTGAACGGCGTCGGCATGGCGGTTGGGCCGGCGCTGAATGGCCTGTCCAGGCGGCAGACGCGCAGTTGGGTGGCCGAACACTTCGCCAATCCGCAAAAGCTATCGCCCGGAACGCCGATGCCGCCGTACAAATTTTCGCCCAGGGACCTGGACAACCTCATGGCGTACCTGTTCTCCCTGCCGGAGTCGTGAGCGAGCTAAAATCCAGAGGCAAACAGGAAGCATAAGCGCTTGCTTTTTCTGGCCGCCAGCGCCGCCATTTCCACGAGCCTGTTCGCTCAGAAGCCAGCGTGGCGACCCGCATGGTAGAGACCTGGCTGCACACCATCAAGGTGCTGCCTGGGCAGGCGGGATAGGACGGGGCCGGGCGGCCGAAGAAGGTGCTACGTCCCCGGCGTTCTCTTGGCCTGTTTCGCGAGCGCTGGATCTAGACTGCTTTCGCCCGCAAACGGCCGCAGGATCGCGTCCATGTTCTCGAAAGCGATGGGGGGGACGAGCTGATGGCGGCGCCAGGAAATGGTGCCCGTGGCGGTGGCCGGGTCGAAGGTCGCCAGCGTGTCGGCCAGGGAAAAAGTGTTGGAGAAGTCGTGAAAATTTCCGCTGATGTCCAACGGTTCGTTTAGCAGGCCGGGAGGTTGGTTGGCCGAGGCGGCGCACAGCATGGGGATGAAGAGCAAGCTCACGCCGATAACAAAAGCGAGCCTGCATCGGAGGTGGGTCATGTTGTCTCGCGAAACCTTGTTATGGCGCCCGGCGGTACCCACGGGGGATAATGAGACCGGTGTGTTGGTAGGCCCGGCTGGACTCGAACCAGCGACCCCCTGCTTAGAAGGCAGGTGCTCTATCCACCTGAGCTACGGGCCCGTCGGCGAGTTTATGCTCTAACTAGCTTAGCTGGATTCTATGCCAACCGCAGAAAGCGGCGGAAAGTGGCCCCGCGGAGGGATGGGGCCGTCTGGCTTTAGCTTTCCCGCTTGGCTTTAGCTTTCCCGCTTCGCTACAGACGCCGCGCGCGGGGCTTCGCTGGGCGGGACGGCGCGCAATTGCGCGTCTTCCAGGCGCTTGGCCTCCTGCCAGGTGTAGATCATGCGGTGGATCACGGTCAGGTTGGACAGCACGGCGATGACCCAGAGCACCGGCGCCATGCGGTCGAACAAAGCTCCGATAATGATCAACACCACGCGCTCGGGACGTTCCAGGAAGCCCACCTTGCACTTGGGGATGGCGTTTTCCGCGCGCGCCCGGGTGTAGCTGATCATCACCGAGCCGGTCATCACCACCGCCGTCAATACGATATAGAAGAAGCGGTTGATGGTGGCATAGTAGACCAGCAGGCCCATGTACAGCGCCAGGTCGGAGTAGCGGTCGACCACCGAATCGAAGAACCCGCCGAAGCGGGTTACCTGGCTGGTGGCGCGCGCCACGCGGCCATCCACCATATCGAAAAGACCGGCGCCGATCACCACCACGCCCGCCCACCGGAAACTGCCCGCGGCAAACAGGCACGCCGCCCAGATGTTGATCACCAGCCCGAGGAACGTCAGCACGTTGGGATGGATGCGGCTCAACGCCAGCCATCTCACGATGCGGTTGATGATGGCGCCGAAGAACTTGCCGATTCCACCCGTAAGCGTCATAAACTTATTCGGCCAGGTCGTGTATGGTGGCCAGTTTCAGGATTTCCAGCTCCTTCGAGCCACCCGGGCTCTGCACCCGCACCACGTCCCCGACTTCCTTCCCCAGCAGCGCGCGGCCGATGGGTGAGGTAGTGGAAATCTTGCCGTTCGCGGCATCGGCCTCTTCGCTGGTAACCAGATTATATGCGATTTCTTCCTCGCGTTTGGTGTCCAGTACCGTCACCTTCGATCCCAACCCGACTCGATCGTGCGGGATCTTGGAAAAGTCCACCATGGAAATCTCCGCCAGCCGCTTCTTCAACTGGCCCAGCCGGGCGTTGACAAAGCCCTGGCGGTCCTTAGCGGCGTGATACTCGGCGTTCTCGCTCAGGTCGCCATGGGCGCGGGCTTTGAGAATCTCCTTGGGCAACTCGACGTGCAATTCGCGTTCCAGCACGGTGATCTCGTCTTGCAGCTTCTTCTTAATGTCCATCGAGTCGCGCTATACTCCCAAGGCTTTCATTATAGCGAAGCCGGCGTCGGATCTACGCAAGCAAGGGCGCCTGCGGCCGGGTGTGTTCGCCCCTGCCGCATGTTACATTTCAAGTTGGATGGTAGCCTCTGTCGAGCCCGCCGGGAAGCTCCGGAAGGTTTCTGGGCCATGGAATACCGAACGAACCCATTATTGGCTGTAACAACAAGAAAATAAATGGCTTACTGGTAGGACCAAATCCATTTTTCAATCTGAACGAACCCAACCGCCGGTTGATCGGTTCAGTTCGATACCGTTTTTGTCCCATTTGGCGGCTGCTCCCATCCGCTGGTATCTGAACCACTTAGCGCTGAGTCCCGGGACCGGTCCGAAAAAGTTGTAGATTTTTACGACAAACAGGTCTTATAATCGTTGTTTAGAAGCTCATCCATTCAAAGAGGAAGGGGAAAATGTCCAGCCCAACTGCCGCAACGCGGCTTAAAGTAACCATCGACGGCAACGAGGCCGCCGCTTACGTCGCTCATCAGGCCAGCGAAGTCATCGCGATTTATCCCATTACGCCGTCGTCCAACATGGGCGAGTGGGCGGACCAGTGGTCGGCCGAAGGCATTACCAACATTTGGGATACCGTGCCCACGGTTATCGAAATGCAAAGCGAGGGGGGGGCGGCCGGCGCCCTGCACGGCGCCCTGCAGGCGGGTTCGCTGTGCAGCACCTTCACCGCCTCCCAGGGTCTGCTGCTCATGATCCCCAATATGTTCAAGATCGCGGGCGAGTTGACCCCCACCGTGTTCCACATCGCCGCGCGCACCGTGGCGGTCCATGCGCTCTCGATTTTCGGCGACCATTCCGACGTCATGGCCACCCGCTCCACCGGTTTCGCCCAAATTTCCTCCGGCTCGGTGCAGGAAGTCATGGACCTGGCGCTGATCGCTCACGCCGCCACCCTCGAAGCGCGCGTGCCCTTCCTGCATTTCTTCGACGGTTTTCGCACCTCCCACGAAGTCGCCAAAGTCGAACAGCTTTCGCGCGAAGACATCCGCGCCATGATCGACGAAGACCTGGTGATGGCGCACCGCGCGCGGGCCCTGTCGCCGGAGCATCCCGTGATTCGCGGCACCGCCCAGAATCCGGATTTCTACTTCCAGGCGCGCGAAGCCTGCAATTCGTTCTATCTCGCCACGCCCGCCATCGTGCAGAAAACCATGGACAAGTTCGCCCTTCTGGTGGGCCGGCACTATCACCTGTACGATAATGAGGGCGCGCCCGACGCCGAGCGCGTGATCGTAATCATGGGCTCCGGTGCCGAGGTCGC
>JBKQVG010000187.1:0-6495 GCA_052325345.1 Bryobacteraceae bacterium | reverse complement strand
GGTCCAACGGGCATGGGCGCCGGAGCTAAGGCGCTAAAGCTGCGGGTTTGTGCGTCGCCCAGGCTCCACGGTCCGGGTCCCGGTATGTGTTACATTCGAAGCTACCTATTTCCGTGGGAGGCAGTCGATGAAGGTATCGCGGGCGATTGGTTTCGCGGCCGTGGCAGCAGCGGCCGCTCTGGTTACGCTGGCCCAAAACCAGCAGCCGCAGGATGAAGAATTCGCGCGGCTGGTGAAGGAATGGACCACCAAGCCGGAATTCTCCAGCCCACTGGTGGACCATCTGCCCAAAGTGGCGGGAGTGCCGGAGCCTAAGGATATCCTCGGTTACTACATCGGCACGCCCAAGAAGCTCACCTATACCAAGGACATCTATCGTTATTACCGGGCGCTCGAAGCCGCCTCGAAGCGGGTGAAAGTCTTCTCGGCCGGCCGGACCGATGAAGGCCGCGAGCAAATGGTGGTGGCCATTTCCGACGAAGCCACGATTGGCGACCTGGATCGATATAAAGGATATCTCGCGCGGTTGGCCGATCCGCGCGGCCTGGACGATCGGGAAGCGCAACGGCTGATTGCGCAGGCGAAACCGATTTACCTGCTGATGGGCGGGTTGCACAGCGCCGAAACCGGTCCTCCGGAAATGCTGATGGAACTGGCGTACCGCCTGGCGGCGGAAGACGGGGCGCTTTACGATCAGATCCGCAAGAACGTGATCGTCATGATGATCGTCACCGCCGAGCCGGACGGGCGCGACCGCTACACGGACTGGTATTACCGCTATAAGCTCTCCGAGGAAGGGGAAGCCGACCGCCAGCCGGGGCCGCCTTACTGGGGCAAGTACATTTACCACGACAACAATCGCGACATCAATTACTCGCAGGTAACGATGCGCAACTGGCTGAAGTTCTACCTGGAGTGGCACCCGCCGATCATGCACGATTTGCACGAATCGGAGCCATTCCTGTATACCTTCAGCGGGCAGGCGCCGCAGAATCCGACGCTAGACCCGATTCTCTACGCCGAGCTTCCCTGGTATTCGAATTTCGAAATGACCAAGATGATCGGCTACGGCATGCCGGGAGTGTGGGACCACGCCTTCGTGGATATGTGGTCGCCAGGGTATCTGGGTTTCATGTCGTCCAACCACAACGGCATGCTGCGCATGTACGAGACGTTCGGCAACGGCGGCGCCAACACCATGAAGCGCAACGTGGACGCCGGGCCGGAGGGCGGCGGTGCACCGGCTCCGGCGGGCGGACGCGGCGGCGGAATGACCGCGCGGGAATGGTACCGGCCGCTTCCGGCTTATAAACAAGTGGTGTGGTCGATGCGCAACAACACCAACTACATGGAAACCGCTGTGCTGTCGGCTCTGGAGCTGACCGCCAGTTTCCCGCAAACGGTGCTGGAGAACTTCTATCGCAAGAGCCTGCACTCGGTGGAATCGGGCAAGACGGACGCGCCGTTCGGGTACGTGCTGCCGGCTGGGCAGGCGGATATGACGCGGGTGGCCTTCATCGTCAACATTCTCCGCCTGCAAGGCATCGAAGTGGGGCGGGCCAAGAGCGAAGTGAAGCTGCGCGACGGCACGTACCCGGTGGGATCGTTGATTGTGAAACGGAACCAGCCGTATGGGCGGTTGGCCAAGATTCTTCTCGAAGTGCAGAAGTATCCGGACCCCAATCTGCGCACGTATGACGACGCGGCCTGGACCATGGGGTTGATGGCGCACGCCGAAGTACACGAGATTGCCGACCGGGCGATCCTGGATATTCCGGTAGACCCGGTGGACACGCTGCGGATCGCGGGTACGGTGAAGGGCGAGGGCCCGGTGCTGGCGGTGCTGCACAATGGTGCAAACGCCCTGATTACGCTGCGCTATCGCTTGCACGACCTGAAATTTCAGGCCATCGAGCAAGCCGCGAGGATGAATGGAACGGAGCTGCCGGCCGGAACCATGCTGGTGGAAAACAGCCCGCGGGCGAGGTCGGAGGTGGAAAAGCTGGGACTGACCGCGGTGGCGCTGCCGTCCGCGCCGGAAGGCCCGAAGCACGACCTGGACCTGCCGCGCCTGGCGATGTATTCGACCTGGAGCAACACCCAGGACGTGGGCTGGGTGCGCTACGGGTTCGACCATTTCGAGATCCCCTACGATTTGATTTTCAAGGAACGCGTGCGCAAGGGCGACCTGCGGGCGAGCTATGACGTGATCGTGATGCCGGCGCAGGGCCGTGGAAGCGGCAAGTCGCTGGTGTTCGACATCGAGTCCAAGGGCAAGGCGATTGCCTACGACAAAACGCCGCAGTTTCCCACCCTGGGGATGTACGGGGAGTCCGAAGATATCACCGGCGGCATGGGCCTGGAAGGGGTAGTGGAACTGGAGAAGTTCGTGCATGAGGGCGGAGTGCTGATTACGCTGGGCACGGCCAGCTACTTTCCGACGGAATTCGGGCTCACGCGGGACGTGGATGCGGCCCGCCCCAGCCCGCAATTCTATGCCCCGGGCCCGATTGTGGAGGCCCGCGTTCTGCGGCCGGAGCATCCGATTTTCTACGGTTATACCGGCAAGACCATGCCGGTGCGTTACGCCGGTGGTCCGCTGCTGCGGGTAACGGGCGGAGGAGGCCGGCGCGGGGTGCTGATGCAGTTTGAAGGCACGGAAGCTTCGGTCCTGAGCGGTTTCGCCAAGGGCATTGCCGAGACGCGCAACCGGCCGGCGGTGGTGGACGTACCGGTCGAGCGCGGCCGGGTCGTTCTGTTCGCCACCAACCCGTGCTACCGCTGGCAGAACCTGGGCGAGTTCAACATGCTGGCCAACGCGATTCTGAACTTCAACGATTTTCCCAAGCCGGCGGCGGCGCCGGGAACCGAGTTCTGAAGGCGCTCCCCGGTACCGGCAGCATCAAGCGGCATCCGCGGCCTCCGCGGCCTCGAAGCCTTTCGAGCCCGCCAGCGGGTGAAACAGGAAAGGCGGCGTGCCGGAAACAGGGGTAACCGCAACCTCAGCGTCGGCATCCAAATACATAGAAGCGAACGGCGAGGTTGCGAGATGAAGATGGCACGAGAGTGTGTATTTGCCGGGTTGATAGTCATGGCTCTGGTGGCTGTCAGTCCCGGTCTGGCGGTTGCAGCCGCGCCGGACTCGACCGCTGTGCCATCCCAGATGGTGATCACCGCCCAACCCGTTCACCAGGGCGGCAGTATACCGGAAGTTGAGGCCGGCGACCTGACGGTGGTAGAGGGCAAAACTCCCGTACCCGTGGTGCGTCTGCAGCGATTGGCGGGCGATCAGGCGGACATGCAGCTTTTCGTTCTCCTGGACGATTCCACGCGGTCGGCCAGCCTCGGCATCCAACTGCCTGAGTTGAAGTCGTACCTGAAATCCCTGCCCGCCACGGCGCAGGTGGCGGTCGGCTACATGCAGCACGGCGGCTTCACCCTGGCCCAGGCGTTTACCGCGGATCGCCAGAAGGCGGCTCATGCTTTACACCTGCCGGCGGCCATCCCGGGACAGAATGGAAGTCCTTACTTTGCGCTTTCGGATCTGGTGAAGCATTGGCCGTCGAAAGAGCCGGCGGGCCGCCGCGTAGTGCTGATGCTGACCGACGGTGTGGACCGCTATTACAGCACCGCGATTGTGGACGATCCTTACGTGGACGCCTCGATCCGCGACGCTTTGAAGAATGACGTGGCGGTTTATGCTATTTATCTGCGCGGCGCCGGCTTCTATGGCCGGGGGGGCTGGGTCACCACTATGGCGCAATCCCGTCTCAGCGAGGTCAGCCAGGAGACCGGCGGCTATGCCTACTTCCAGGGTTTCACCGACCCGGTGACGATTGCGCCGTTCCTGAACGATTTTCGCGGCCGCCTCGAGAATCAGTACAAGGTGACGTTCGAAGCGTTGAACGAGCGCGGCGTGCAACCGGTGAAACTGCGGACTGAGTTGCCCGGCCTAAAAATAGTCGGCCCATCGCGCTTTTATGTGCGGTAGCGCGGGATTGCGGCAGATCGTTGTTGGAATACCGTTAGGGCGCGAACGATTCTTGGGACTGCTCGTCTACGAACTCGCGAAGTCGGCTGACTATCGCACGCACCGACGCGGATTGAGCGGTGAGTGGCTCGACCGACGAACTCCAAGCCAAAAAAGCCAAACGCATCTCGAACCGGCCAAGCCGCCCCTGGGCCCAATTTCCGGGCCAACCGCCGTCCGCTTCGAGGCCGGGCAGTGCGACCGGATGCCGCCGACGCTCACATTTCGGCGGTACTCGGCCGATATGAAATCTGAAGCGGTTACGAACGCGCGGACGGACCGTGGCTCAGTGCGGCGATGGAAAGTGAACTCATCCAGCGGTTTAGGGAAGTTAGCCAGCAAGTGCAATCCATGCGGGTCGCCATCCGGGCCACGCTGCTTCAGCCCGCTGGCTCCTCATCGGCGCAAACCGGGCTCCGTCAACTGGCTACCCAAGCCCCCGAGGTTTTCTTTGAAGGCGCAATGTCGTTGCTGGAGACCTCGGCCGGGTCGTCGGACGCCGCCAACATTCATGCCCGATTGCTGGGTTGTCCGGAATTCCTGATAGAACTCACCCGTCCGCACCGTTTCAGCCACGCCAAGCTCTTGGCGCTGTGCCTCGGTTTCATTAAGGTCGTCGAACGTCTGGATATTTTTCTGGCGGACCTGCTGCCCCACCGGTTCGAAGACAAATATCAACTGCCCCACACGTTGGTAGCGCGTATCCTCGACATCTTGAACGAAATCTCCACCGGTCCCAGGCTGGTTCTCCTACTCGGCCACTTGGCCAATCATCCCGATCCCGTGGTCGCGGAGAGGGCGGTCGTGCTGATGGGGCGGCGCATCTGCAATGCCGCCTGGTCCCAACGGTACTTGATGGCCGCGGACGAAGGCGTGCGAGCCGGCGCGGTGGAGTCCCTATGGGGCCGCGACACGACCGCGGCCCGCACGGCCATGTGGGGGTTTGTCAAGGATCCAAGTCACCGCGTGGTGGGCAATGCGCTCCTGGGCCTGCATCTTCTGGGCGAGAGGAGCGTTGACGAACTGGCGACGAACATGCTCGACGACGCTCGTCCGCCGTTCCGATCCACCGCGGCGAAAGTGCTGGGACAGATCGGCAAGCAAGAGTACACCAGCCACTTGGTGAAAGCTGCCGCGGATTGCGACCCCACTGTACGCCTGGAAGCCAAACGCGCGCTGGTAACCATCCGCCTGCCAATCCTCCGTCAACAAGAGGCCGCGGCGGAAGCTCTTCCGCCCGCTCCAACCATTTGCCACGAGACGATTGTAGAAACGTGTGCCGAAACGCTGGATAACGCCCCCGATCCACCGTATTACCAAATCCGGCTGGATGGTAAGCACACATCCACGCGATAATAGCCGCACTCATCCGCAATTGCGTTTCAGGCGTGGATCCAAATGGAGGAGCTGCCGGAACGAAGTAAGACCCGGGACCAAGAGGCAGTTCAGAGGATTTGGAGGTCTGGGTCCCCAGTCTGGACACGTTTCGAACTTTTGCTTCGCGGTTGGCCGTGTGATCGAACCCAGGGACTTGTATTGTTTTCAGATTGGTGGGCGCGGATCGCTGACTCACATCCATGGCGGGCACCCAGTCTGGACACGTCTCGAACTCGCTAAGGGAGCCCAAGGTAACTTCCGGGTGGCCCGTGATCCCCTCGAAGGAATCTCGCCGCCCGTCAAACCCCACGAGGCGATCCGCTCAACCAGTAGACGCAATCGCGTCCCGGCAGTATGATGTTTTCAGCTTCCTATGCGCCCCACGATCATCATCGGGCTCCAGTTGGCGGGTCTCACCGTTGTCTATCTAGGACTGCTGCTATGGCTGTCGGGCGATTGGCGCTGGGTGGAGGGCTGGATCTTCGGCGTCTGGTGGGTATCCTTCGCTGCCGCCATTCTCTTGTGGCTTCGCTCCAGGGACCCTGCGCTGTTGGCCGAGCGCTACCGCATGCCCGGCAGCGGCGGTGAATCGCGCTCTGATTTGGCTATCTTGATCGGGATAAAAGTGGGCTTCCTGGCTTTGATCGTCGTGCCGGCGCTGGATGTGCGCTTCGGTTGGACACCCCGCCTACCGCTGTGGACCGAAGTGTGCGGAGGCATCCTGCTCCTCGGGGGTAGTTTCCCGTTCTTCCGCGCGTTCACCGATAACACCTTTGCGTCGCAGTTGGTGCGTATTCAGACCGAGCGCGGCCAGCACGTCATTGACACGGGCGTCTACGGCTTTGTTCGCCACCCCATGTATCTTGGGGCAAGTCTAGTGTTCGTTGGTGGCGCGTTGCTGGTCGGCTCCATTTCTGGCCTTCTCGTAGGCCTCGCCATGGTCGGGCTGCTCGTTGTGCGCGTCTTTGGCGAGGAGAAGCTGTTGGCACGCGATCTGGAGGGCTACAAGGAATATCTCCAGAAGGTGCGTTACCGGTTGGTACCACACGTCTGGTGATCACCCCGTCAACGGATTTCCGCTCTCGATC
>JBKQVG010000186.1:0-19271 GCA_052325345.1 Bryobacteraceae bacterium | reverse complement strand
TGGCAGGCGGTTGGTATCGCGCTGGTGTTGGCGGCGATTCTAGTGGTTCAGATACCAGACAGGAAGTCGCGAGCCACGCTCTTGGTCGAGCCAATTGAGTAGTTTCTCGCCTAACTGGCTCTTTCCGCTGGCTCGTGGCTGGCCAAACCCAGCAGATGACAATAGCGTCGCGCCTTTTCTACGTCGCGCCCAATTTGTTCCCGCAACGCTTCCACCGAAGGAAACTTGATTTCGTCCCGTAGCCGGTCCAGAACATGAATTTCGACTTCGGTCTCCGGCGTCAATTCCAGCGGATGAAAGTTCAGCAGATGCGATTCGACTGCAAATGAGTCGACTCCAAAGGTTGGACGATTCCCGATGTTTCCGATCACGGCTTTTCCGCCATCGGCCACAGCCTCAACCTGATGAGAGCCTTCGCCGATGAAGGGTTGGTTACGCTCGGACAGGGATGCGGTTTTCGCGGCGCGCCGCCGGTATTGGATTGGAAGGCGTTTGGGAAGGTGGATGGCGGCTCGGCGGCCATCCTGTTGAAAGATCCAAAAGACGAGGCGGTGCGCGTCAAAGTGGAGCGGCTGCTGCGGCGATTGGCCGCGAATCCCGCCAATGGCATCGCCCGGATTCTCGACCGGACGGCCATTGCGTCCATGGGCGGAAATCCCGAGGCCGCGTTCTGGGTGGACATGCAAGCCAACTTCTCCGTCGTGAACACCGCCGGGGAGCTTGTGACCGCGGCCAAGGGAGGAACCCACGGCTATTCGCCGGCGCATCCGGAAATGCTGGCCTCGTTTTTCATGATCGGGCCCGGAGTGGAGAAAGGCCTTGCCCTGGGCGAGATCGACATGCGCAGCGTTGCGCCAACCATGGCGGCGTACCTGGGTTTCCCGTTTCCGTCCGCCGATTTGAAGCCGCTGGCACTGGCTGGAACCAGGTGACCCGGCATATTCCCATATTGCACACGTGAACATCCATTTTCGCGGCGCTTGACCTTGTAACCCGATCGTCATACTATTGTCCTGAAGCTAAATTGCAAAGGGGAAATTGAAGTGGGGCGTTTGAGCAGTCTATTCCGGCCGGCTGCACACGTTGTCAGGCTTCCTGACAAGCAGGTCCGCCGCCTCTACCCCAAGTTCCGCTGGCGAATCCTCGAATCCACCTTCATCGGCTACGCCACTTTCTACTTTGTTCGCAATAATTTACCGGTGGTCTCCAAGGAGATGGGGCAGGCTCTGCAGTACTCCAAAAGCCAGATTGGAGACTTGCTCGCCCTCACCGCCATCGCCTACGGCATCGGCAAGTTCGTCCTGGGCGCCTGGAGCGACCGCAGCAACCCGCGTTATTTCATGCCGGCCGGCCTGGTGGTGACGGCGATGTGCAATTTCGCCTTCGGAGCCGTCAGCAGCTACCCCATGCACCTTGTGCTCTGGACCCTCAACGGCTTGGCGCAAGGGATGGGATGGGCGCCCTGCGGCCGCTCCCTGGGCCATTGGTACAGCCTGCGCGAGCGCGGGACGGTGTTTGCTTTCTGGAACCTGGCGGTCAACGTCGGGGGTGGCTTGACGGGCCTTATCGCCGCCTATAGCACCGCGTGGATGGGTTGGAGGTCCGCGTTCTACGTTCCCGGAGTGTTGGCCCTGCTTTGCGCCGTTTACCTGGTCGCCAGACTTCGGGACACGCCGCAATCGGTCGGACTGCCGCCCATCGAAGAGTACCGCAACGACTATCCCGAAGAGCGCGGACGGGACCCGGAAGCCGAATTGGGAACCCGCGAGCTGCTGGTCCACTACATTTTGAAGAATCGCTATTTGTGGCTCTTCGCCATCGCTAATTTTTTTGTCTACATCAGCCGCTACGCCATGCTCGACTGGGGCCCCACGTACCTGAAAGAGGTCAAGCACGCCAGCCTGGAACAGGGCGGCATCAGCACCGCGATTTATGAGCTGGGAGGCATGTTCAGCACCCTGCTTATGGGCTGGCTGTCGGATAAGGCCGGCGGCCGGCGGGGCATGATCACCGTGCTTTGCATGCTTCCCGTCTTCCTGGCCTTCGCCGGCATTCTTTACGCTCCCGCCGGGATGCTGTGGCTGAATCTGACGCTGTTCGGGATCGTCGGATTCTTCGTCTACCCTCCGGTGATGCTGTTGCCGGTGATGGGCCTCGATTTCAGTTCCAAAAAGGCCATCGGCGCCGCGGCCGGCTTCATCGGGCTCTTTGGCTACCTTGGCCGCACGGTCCAGGGCAAGCTTCTTGGCACACTGGCGGAACGGTACGGGTGGAATGTCTCGTTCCACGCCATTCTGGTTTCCACGTTTCTGGGAATCGTAGTCCTCTCCTGGACCTGGAAGCTGAAACCGCGCACTGTCGAGCCTCGCCGCCAGACCCCGGTTGAATCCGCGGCCGCTCCCGGCGGGGGCGCCGCATGAGTTCCTTATTCCACAAAATGGCTTCACGGGACCGACGGCAAGGTTCCGTTTCGCCCCTAAGAATAGCGTGCCGACGATTTTGTCATGTGCCTGTAAGATGCGGGTTGTAATATGCATCTTCAACGCTTGGAGGTTAGAATGAGCTGTTTCCGAAAAATCCCGCTGTTTATCGGGTGTCTTTTAATCGCCACCTCGCTCTTCGCCCAGTTTGAAACCGCCGAGGTGCTCGGCACGGTGCGCGATCCCAGCGGCGCCGCCATCCCGAAGGCGAACGTCACCCTCGCCAACCTGGATACGGGTATTCAAGCCAAGACGACTACCGACGAAAACGGCAACTACGATTTTTTCAACGTGAAAGTGGGCCGTTACTCCGTCATCGTCGAACACGCCGGGTTTTCCAAGTTCACCGACCCGAACGTGTCCGTGAGCGTGGGCGCTCGCCAGCGCGTGGACGCCACCATGCAGGTGGGTGTCATAACCGAATCCGTCGAGGTGACCGGCGCCGCCGCGGCCCTCGAGACCGACTCCAGCGATCACGGCCAGGTGGTCAACACCGCCGAAGTTGCCGAGCTTCCGCTCAACGGCCGCAATTACGCCGACCTGGCGCTGCTAGACGCCAACGCCGTCAAATCGCCCATGTCGGCCACCTTCTCGGCCACCGGCACGCCGCGCGAGGGCGCCTTCAACGTGAACGGCATGCGCAGCACCTATAACAATTTTCTGCTCGACGGCCTGGACAACAATTCCTATGGAACCAGCAACCAGGGCTACTCGGCCCAGTTGGTGCAGTTGTCGCCGGACGCGCTGGCCGAATTCAAAATCATCACCGGCAACTACAGCGCCGAATATGGGCGCGTGGGCGGCGCGGTGGTGAACGCGGTGATGAAATCCGGAACCAACCAGTTTCACGGCTCGGCCTATGAGTTCCTGCGCAACACCGACCTCAACGCCACCGGCTTCCTGTTCAGTCCCGCCGTCTTCGTAAAACCCACCTTGCAGCGGAACCAGTTTGGAGCCACCGTGGGCGGACCGTTCGTCAAGAACAAGCTGTTCTTCTTCGCCGACTATGAGGGCTTCCGGCAGTTGCAGAGATATCTCAACTTCGACTCGATCGCGGACGCGACCGACCGCGTAGGTGTTCTGCCCGTGACCGTGGTGAACCCGCAGACCGGCGCCGTTTACCCCGCCAACACCCAGATCCCGATCTCGCAGATCAATCCCTTCGCCGCCACCGTGCTCAGCCAGTTGCCCCCAACCAACGGTCCGGGACGCTCCAATAACGACGAGGCGCTGCTGCTGATCCGCGATTACGGCGACAAATACGACGTCAAACTCGACGGCCAGATCAACGACCGGATGACGGCGTTCCTCCGCTGGAGCCAGCGCAAGGACCTGCAGTATTACGCGCCCGACCTGACCGGCCCGTCCGGCGGCGACGGCAACGGCCATATCCACACCGTCGATCAGAATGCTTCGTTTGGCTATACCTGGACCCTCACGCCGACCTCGGTGCTCGAAGCTCGCTTGGGTTTCTCACACCTGCTTGGCGGCAAGACGCCGCCCTATGTGGGCGGCCCCAGCATGAACTCTCTGTACGGCGGTTTTCAAGGCTTGCCCACGACACCCAATCTTAGCGGCGGACTCGATACCCAGACCATCACCGGACTGACTGCCATGGGCCGGCAAACCAGCAATCCGCAGTTCCAAAATGCCACTTCCTGGGATCCAAAACTCAACTATTCCAAGCAGTGGAACCGCCATTCCTTCAAAATGGGCTATGAATATTTGCTGATCCACACCGAGATTCTGGACACCAATCCGCTGTATGGCCAGGACACCTACAACGGGGCATTCAGCAAGCCCACCTGTGCCCAACTGGGCCAGCCCTCCACTTGCACCGTCCCCAGCGACTCGACCAGCTACAGCCTGGCGGATTTTTATTTCGCCCTTCCCGCCCAAATCAACCTGGGGAGCTATACCGTCGTCAATCTGCGCCAATACGTGCACTCGCTGTATTTTCAGGACGACTACCGCATCAGCTCCAAGCTCACCCTGAACGTGGGAATGCGGTGGGAGTTCGCCTCGCCGCTTTATGAGCGCGACAACAATTACTCGAACTTCGACCCCACCACCGATACCATGGTCAAGGCCACCGGCGGAAGCCTGTACGATCGCGCTCTGGTTCATCCCGACTATGGCGACTGGGGGCCACGCATTGGCATGGCGTACAGCATTGACCCCAAAACCGTGGTGCGCGGCGGGTATGGCATCAGCTACACGTTCTTCAACCGGCCCGGCAGCGCGCAGGAAGGGATCAACGCTCCCCAGGCGCTGTTCGGCGTCCTCAGCCAGTCGAGTCCTACGTCGCCGGCTTTCCTCACCACCCAGAACAGCTTTACCACCAGCATCGCCAGCCCGGCGGCCTTCAATCCGGTCAACTCCAACGTCGTCTATACACCGCCGGACAGCAAATGGCCGTACGTCCAGAACTGGTTCATTCAGGTGCAGCGGGAACTCCCCAAGAATACCGTTCTGGCGGTGTCCTACAACGGAAACCACAGCCTGCGGCTGCCGATCCTCGCCGATTACAACGAAGCAGCTCCGTACAATCCGAGCAACCCATTGGCATACACCGCCCGCGTGCCGATACCCACTTTCGGCCCGATCACCTGGCTCGACCCGGCGGGCGACAATCACTACAATGGCCTCTCGGCCCGCCTCGAGCACCGTCTCTCCAAGGGCTTGTACCTTCAGAACTCGTTCACCTGGGGCCTGGCAATGGGCGATTCCGAGCAGGCGCTCGAATATTTCGCCGGCTACTACCAGGCCAATCCGCAAAACATTCACGACCTGGCGGCGGAAAAGGGGCCCTCCAGCTTTGACGTGAAGTTCAATAACGTCACCACCGTCGTCTACCAGCTTCCCTTCGGCAAAGGCCTCCAGTACGGCGCCAACATGAATCCCGTGATGGATGCGTTTCTGGGCGGATGGGAGGTTACCACCATCAACACCGCTCATACCGGCCAGCCTCTCGACATCACCTACGCGGCCAGCGGCAACAACATCGTCAGCTCGCTTTCCAACGATTACCGCGGCCAGCCGTTCCTGCGCCCCAACGTAAGCGGCCAACGCGTCGGCCAGAGCCGTTCGGCCATGCTGAACACGTATTTCGCCGGCGACGTCTTCGCCACTCCTCCCGCCAATGCGCCGTTCGGGAATCTGGGCCGCAATTCGTTCTGGGCTCCCAACTTCGACCAGTGGGACTTTTCCGTTGACAAGAGCTTCCGGATCCGCGAAAGAGCCCGCGTGCAATTCCGGTCGGAGTTCTTCAACGTCCTGAACCATACGAATTTTGGAATACCGAACACGCAAACCACCAGCGCCGCCTTTGGGACCATCCGCACCACCTTCCCGTCGCGGCAGATCCAGTTCGCGCTGAAGCTGCTGTTCTAACCGGGTGGCACAGGCTTTAGCCTGTGATTGGGCAGGTCCTCTCCCAGCCTGAAGTCTGTGCCGCCAGTTACCATTAGTTCAATGAACAGGCCCGAGATGTATCGCCGTCTCCGCGCTCGCGTGGGGCGCTGGGACATGATTATCGCCGGCGGAGGCGCCACCGGCGTTGGCGTGGCGATCGACGCCGCCACTCGCGGCTACGACGTGCTCCTGCTGGAACAAAGCGATTTCGGCAAGGGGACGTCCAGCCGCAGCACCAAGCTGGTCCACGGAGGCGTCCGCTACCTGGAACAGGGCAACCTGTCGCTGGTCATGGAGGCGCTCAAGGAACGCGGCCTGCTTCTCCAGAACGCGCCGCACCTGGTTAGCAATCTGGGCTTCGTGGTGCCCAACTACGATTGGTGGGAAGCGCCCTTCTACGGGATCGGGCTGAAGCTGTATAACCTGCTTGCCGGAAAATACGGCTTCGGAGCTTCGCGAATCCTCTCCCGCGAAGAAACCCTCGAGCGCCTGCCCACCATCAAGACCGAAGGGCTCAAGGGCGGGGTCATTTACTTCGACGGCCAGTTCGACGACTCGCGCCTCCTCATCAACCTGGTGGCCACCGCCTTCGAACAGGGCGCCACTCTGCTCAACTACGCCGCCGTAACGGAGCTTACCAAGGACGGCGAAGGCTTCGTGGACGGCGTCCGCTTCCGCGACTCCGAAACCGGGGAAGAATTCGAAGCGCGAGCCAGGGTGGTCGTCAATGCCACCGGACCTTTCGCCGACAACCTGCGCCGTGGCGCCGACCCCTCGGTCCAGCCCATGATCGCTCCCAGCCAGGGCATCCACCTCGTCTTCGACCGCTCCTTTCTGGCCGGCGACAGCGCCATCATGGTCCCCCATACCAGCGACGGCCGCGTCATGTTCGCCATACCCTGGCATGGCCACACCGTGGTCGGAACCACCGATACGCCGATTTCCGAAGCCACCCTCGAGCCGGTCGCCATGGAACAGGAGATTGAGTTCATTCTCCAGACCGCCTCGTTGTATCTCGAAAAAAAACCTACCCGCGGCGACGTCCTCAGTGTCTTCGCCGGCATTCGGCCGCTGGTCCGCTCCGGCGAGTCCGGCAATACCGCGGCGCTCTCCCGCGACCACACCATCCGCATCGAAAATTCCGGCATGATCACCATCTGCGGCGGCAAGTGGACCACCTATCGCCACATGGCCGAAGATTGCGTCGACCAGGCGGCCACCCTCGCCCGCTTGCCGGAACGGCCCTCGGTTACCGCTCATCTCAACGTCCACGGATTCCAAACCGCTTCCGGGAAGTTCGGCCACCTGCGCGTCTACGGGTCCGACGCGCCCATGGTGCGGCAACTCGAGGAAACCGAGCCCGCCTGGGCCGAGCCGCTCGATAGCGCGCTCCCTTACACCGGCGCGGAAGTCGTCTGGGCCGTGCGCCAGGAAATGGCGCGCACCCTCGAAGACGTTCTGGCGCGGCGCACCCGGGCCCTGTTTCTCAACGCCGCGGCCGCTATCCGCATGGCGCCCCGCGCGGCCGAATTGATGGCGCGGGAGTTGCACCAGGGCGCCGAGTGGCAAGCCGGCCAACTGCGGAGCTTCCACCAAACCGCTCGCAACTATCTGGTGGAGGACCGCGGCGCGGCCTGTCAAAACTGCTGAGCCGATTTCGCGACGATTTTCGTGGAGCGGACTCTCAGTCTGCCACGCCGGGACTCATCCCGGCGCTTGTCTCGCCCAACGCACGGCTGTTGTGGCCTGGCGGGGGTCTGATAGACCACGAAAAACGATGGTCTGTCCCACCTGGGATCGCCCGAAACCCGGCTCAACCCAATTTCCGCGCCCCCTCACGCCCGATCCACTCTCGGCGCGGCCGCCGACTCCCGCACGATCAATTCGGCGGGAACCTTGATGGCTTCCGCCGACTGTTTCCCCGCCATCAATTTCAGCAGGCTTTCCATGGCCATCCGCCCCATCTGTCGCCTCGGCTGTCTCACCGTAGTCAGTTGCGGCTGCGTATAGGAAGCGAAGAAAAGATCGTCGAAGCCGACCAGCGAGATATCTTCGGGAACACGCAATTTGCGAACGTGGATCGAGCGCAGCACCCCCAGCGCCGTCAAGTCGTTGTAGCAGAATATTGCCGTCGGCGGAGTGGTCAGCGTCAGCAGCGTTTCGAGCGCCAGCGAGCCCCCTTCGGGTCTCCCATCCCCGTGTACCACCAGTTCCGGCAGAAACGGCAGGGCGGCCTGCTCCAGGGCCTCGCGGTACCCGGCGAATCGTTCCGTGTCCGACTGGTGGCCATACCGGTCTCCCACGTAGGCGATGCGGCGATGGCCCAACCCGATCAGGTAACTGGTGGCGTCCCTGCTCCCTTTAAGGTTCTCAATCATGACCGAGTGAACAAACTGTCCGGGATGCTGGTTGTTAATCAGCACGATCGGCACCATCATCTCCGACAGCAGCGGCGTGTATAGGGCTCCCACCCGCGACGAGGTCACCACGATCCCGTCCACCCGCCTTTCGGCAAACGAGTGAACCACGCTCTTTTCCCGCGTCGGATCGGCGTTGGAGCCGGCCAGAAATACCGAGTAGCCGTTATCGTTGGCGGCCAGCTCGATGCCGCTCACCACTTCGCTCACAAACGGGTCGGCGATGGTGGTGACCACCACCCCGATGGTTCGAGTCCGCCGCGTCACCAGGCCGCGCGCCACGGCGCTGGCCCGGTAGCCCAAGTCCCGCGCCACCCGCTGGATTTCCTCGGTCGTTTTCGGGTTGACCAGCGGGCTGTCCCGCAGCGCCCGCGAAACCGTTGAGTGCGAGACGCCCGCGGCCCGGGCAATATCTTTGATGGATGCCGGTCTGTGGCGGGGCTGCTCGGTGCCGCTCATCGTGTTCGACCGTGGCGCGCGCGCTCCTGCGTGCCGCGCCGAGTCTCTCCTCGGCGCGCACCGGCTAAAGTCTGTGCCGCCATGGCCGGCAAGCTCCATCAAAGGTGGCACAGGCTTTAGCCTGTGAGAAATGCGTGAACTCCAGGCGTCGAGTACAGACTCGACGCTTCTGTGCCTTCGGGGGCGGGGCGCCGGCGCTCACCAATACTTCTTCACTCATGGAACTGCCCATCCGTCAGGAAAAGCGCGTTCGTTTCCACAAAAGCAGGCCGCAGGCTACCAGGCACGCCAGCGTCGTAATCACCAATACCGCCATCCAGGGGAGATTCACCGCCACAGCCTGGTGTGTGGCGCCGGCGGCCAGCCAAACAAAGATGGCAATGGCGGCGGCGACAATTACCAGCTCCCACCAGTGGCGAACCGGTTTTTCGCGCGATAGCGGATCTTCGCCCAGCAGGCTCGAAGTGACGCGCCCCGCGTCGAGACCGTAGCGCACACACTCCCGTTCCATGGCCGCTTGCCACGACACCTTCTCCGATGCGGATGCCTCCGCCGAACAGATCGCCCCGGCGCCCGCGATCATGATGACCGAGCCCGTGAATACCAGCACGTGGGCCATCACCCCTTGCCCGGCAAGTTCGCCGAAAACCAGGATTCCCCATGCCAGCCCCCAAAGCTGGTTGGTATTCGACAGCGGAATCCCGCGCGCGATGCCGATGTACTTGGCGGCGAAATTTTGAAACAGGTCTCCCACCACCCAGCAGAACCCGCCCAGAAAAAACCAGAACAGCGCCGGCCGCGCGCTGCCCAGTTCGGCAATGACGTTGTGCAGCCCGCCGTCGAAAACTACCGCCAGCGTACAAACCGTACCCAATTCGCCGAACGTGAATACGGTCACGAACGAGAGCGGATTCATGCCGCTGATGTAAGCCTTCCGGTACGGAATGTACATCGTGCCCAGCAGCAATCCGGCGCTGAGAGCGGCCACGATCCCGAGCGCCGCCCCGCCCGGCGCCGTGTGGCCCGTTTGCTGGGAAGTGGCGTAGGCCAGCAGGCAAGCCCCGCCCACGATGGCCACCGCCCCTCCCACTACCCGTCCCCAGCCGGCTCCGCGCAGCTCGTTGAACAGCAGCCAGCCCCAGAACAAACCTACCAGGCTGTTGATGTTCCAGAGCGGGAAGGCGATCGACAACCCCACATTGCGAACCGCGAAGATGGTAAGCGTATTGGCCACCGCCCACAGCATTCCCGCCAGCACCGCCCACACGATCAGGTGCGGCTTTTCGCGGAGATCCATCAGCACGTACCCGGTTCCTTTCAAGGCCACCGGCACGGTCCATCGCGCCACGAATACGCCGGCCACCATGCCGAGCGAGATCAGGAAGGGGGAAAAGCCCGCCGTCACCAGCTTGGTCGGGGCCTCCGCCGCGGCCAGCCACGTGGCGGCCGCCAACCCGCAGAATACTCCCAGCGCGTGCAGGGAGTACCCCGAAAATTTGGGTTTGGTCAGTAAGCTGCTCATTTCACCAGCACCAGTACGCCGATGCCGATGATCAAAACTGCGATGGGCAACCACAAGTGGGGGTCGGTGGTAATCGCCCGCGTAAGGGACTGCTTCGAGTTTGGCATGTTCGTCCTGGAACTCCCGTCATGGTGGGGCGTGCTTTAGCTTGCCCCGATCGTTTTTCCGCCCGCTCCCCACCACCCCGATTTCTAAACGGCGGTCTTTTGCAGCGTAGCATCTACTTCGCTCACCTGCACGGGCCGCCCTTCGCGGCACGATAGCGTCGCCGCCAGGCTGATCCGCATCGCCGCGATGGCGTCCGCTCCGGTGAGCGAGGGCGGTTGTCCCGCCGTTACCCGGTTTACGAAATCCTGGATCTGGGTAAGGTAAGCTCCCTCGAAGCGCTGCATGAAGTGCGGCACCACGTCGTGCGTGATGCCTTGCTCGGTCATCACCAGAATCGGCGTGTGCCGGAAATAGCCGATCTGAATCGAGCCCTTCGTGCCCCAGATTTCGGTGCGGATATCGTAGCCGAACACCGCGTTGCGGCTCAACTGCACCGAGCCCAGCGTCCCGTTCTCGAATACCATGTTCACCAGCGCGTTGTCGATATCGCCCACCGATTTCATTTCGGGGTACGCCAGCGCCCCGCCCACGGCATGGACCGTCGCCACTTCGCCCATGAACATGCGGCCCAAATCGAAATCGTGTACCCCCATGTCCGCGATCAGCCCGCCGCTCACCTTCGGATCGCAAAATTCCAGCGGAGGCCGGAACGGATCGCGGGAAATCGAGGTCATCACCACCGGCGTCCCGATCGCGCCGTCGTCCACTTTCTTCTTCGCCGCCAGGTACCCGGCGTCGAAACGGCGCTGGAATGCCATGTGGAAAAACACGCGAGCCTTTTCCACCGCGTGCAGCATTTCGTAAGCGTCCGGCAGCGACAAAGACATCGGCTTTTCGCAAAAGATGGCCTTGCCGCGCGCGGCCGCGTCCATCACCACCTGTTTGTGCGTGCTGGTGGAGGTGACGATGGCCACCGCCTCCACATCCTTATCCTCGAGCAGCTCCAGGTGGCTGCCGTACACCTTGACCCCGCCCAGTTCCCTGCCGAACTGTTCCCGCAATTCGGCTTTCCGGTCGGCTACGGCGGCCAACCGCGCGTTGGGAACGCGCTGCGCCAGGTTGCGCGCATACACGCTACCCAGCCTTCCCAGTCCAATTACGCCTGTATTCAGGAGACCGGACATTCGTGTGCCACCCCTTCGTAGATTTCCACCAGCTTTACCGGCCGGTTCTCGCGCGCCGATTTCGCCGCGGCCAGGGCAATCGCCGCCGCTCTGAGCCCGTCCTCCCCACCCACGGGAACGGGCTTCCGCTCCACTACCGCTTCCACGAACGCGCGCATCTCGCGCAGGTAGGATTCCGTGTACCGCTCCAGGAAAAAGTTCAGCGGCAGGGCGGCGTGGATGCCCGTGCTGTCGCAAAGGATGTGCGTGTCGGGAGCGTTGTTGGTCACCGTCACCATCCCGCCCGAACCGAACATCTCCACCCTCTGATCGTAGCCATAGACCGCCTTGCGGCTGTTGTCGATCACGGCAAACGCGCCGTTTTCAAAGGTGAGTGTGACCACCGCCGTGTCCCAGTCGCCGGCTTTGCCGATCATCGGGTCCACCAGCACCGCGGCCCGGGTGTACACTTCGGTGACTTCGCTTCCCATCAGGTACCGCGCCATGTCGAAGTCGTGGATGGTCATGTCCAGGAAAATCCCGCCCGAAGCGCGGATGTAATTCTCCGGCGGCGGCCCGGGGTCGCGGCTGGTGATGCGCAGCACGTGCGGTTGGCCCACCAGGCCCGCCGCGATGGTTTCCCGGACTTTCAGAAAGTTCGGATCGAAGCGCCGGTTGAAGCCCACCATCATGCGGACTCCCCTCCGAGCCACCTCCTCGTTGGCGGCTTGCACCTTTGCCATGGAAAGGTCGATCGGCTTTTCGCAGAAGATCTGTTTTCCGCGCGCGGCCGCATCCACGATCATCTGGTAGTGCGTGTCCGTCGGGCTGCAAATCACCACGGCATCCACTTCCGGAAGGTTCAGCAGGTCGCGGTAGTCGGCAAACGTCTTGGCGATCCCGTACCGTGTGGCCACCGCCTCCAGTTCCGCCGCCGCCACGTCGGACACGGCCACCAGCTCGGCTCCCGGAATGCGAGTCGCCAGGTTTTCAATATGGATCTTGCCGATGCGGCCAACTCCCAGAACGCCGAATCGAAGCTTGCTCGATTTCATGCTCTTGCCTCCTATGGAATCGCCTGATGAATACGTGTGCAATCCGATCGTAGCCCGCCAAAACCGACCTCGTCAAGGGGGGATATTACCCACGGCGCCCACAATCCGATGCTCATCACACACGTGTGTACAAAGGGAAAATCCCGTCATCAGCCAGCCCCGTGGGCAGCGCGGTCTATATCGAGGACATCCTGGCCTCGTCGAAGCCGGTCGATAAGGCCGCCGCCTGGCTGCGGGCCCGCCTGGCGCCCCATCTCAAAATCGAAGACGCCGTCGCCGACATTCTCGGTGCGCCGGCGTGCGTGACCGTCGGCGTGCCGGACGAGCGCCGCGGCGGGCGCCGCGCCCTGCTTTATACGGACGGCGCCATAGCGCCGCGCGATCTCTGCCAGTGCCCTTTCGGCGAAGTTCCTTCGGGCGAGCGGCGGGCGCAACCCAAGCCCGGAACCGAATCCTACGTCGGCAAACTGTTCTTCTACGATCTGCGCCGGCTCGAAACGCTCCACTGCATCTTGTCATTCTTCGTGCTGGGCGTGATCCTGGTAAGCGTGTCCTGGCTCTATACCCGTTTTCGCGACCGCATTCAGCGGTATTTGTAGGAGGCATCCGTGAAGCTGTTCGGCCCTCTCCATATTTCGCTGCTGGTGGCGATCGCGTCTGTCGCCGCCGCCCTGCCGTTCCTGTGCCGGCGCGGCTGGGCGCCGTTGCGCGGCGCTCGTCTTACGATCGGGTGGGCGCTGGCGGTCAACGAGCTGATCTGGTGGGTCTATCGTTATTCGCACGAAGGCATCCGCGCGGCCAATCTGCCCTTGCAGTTGTGCGACCTGACCGTATGGTTGGCCGTAACCTCGTGTCTGACGCTTGCCCCCACGGTGGTGGAGTTCGCCTACTTCGCGGGCATTGCCGGGGCCGGCATGGCGCTGCTCACTCCGGACCTGTGGTCTCCCTGGCCGAGCTACCCGGCTATCTATTTCTTTCTGGCGCACGGCGGCATCGTGATCGCCGTCGCGCTGGTGGTCTTCGGCGGCTGCGCGCGATTTCGCCCGGGCGCGGTCTGGCGCTCCTTCGGTCTCTTGCTCTGCTATGCCGCGCTGGTGGGCGCGGTGGATGCCGCCCTGGGCGCCGACTACATGTTTCTGTGCCGCAAGCCGGACCAACCGTCCCTGCTCGACTGGATGGGACCGTGGCCCTGGTACCTTGCCGGCGGCGCCGCGGTGACCCTCGCTTTTTTCTGGTTGTTGTGGCTGCCGGTGCGATGGAGCGCACGCCTCGACTACACTGGAAAGGGTGTAGTTGACGAAAGGACCTGAAAATGACAAAAGTCGAGTCGTACTCGGTGGTGGTTTCCAACAAGCCCGGCAAGGGCGCGCAGTTGCTCGGCAGCTTCAAGGAGGCCGGCGTAAATTTCGTGGCCGTTTGGGGCTACCCGGTCGGCAAGAGCAAGTGCAGAATCGATCTGGTCGCGGAAGACGCGGCGCTGCTCAAGAAGGCCGCCAAGCAACTCAAGATCGATCTCGGAAAGAAGCAGACGGCATTCCACATCACCGGCGAGGACCGCCCGGGCGCGGTGGCCGAAGAGTTGGCGAAACTGGCGGCCAAGGGGATCAACGTCTACGCGGCCCAGGCCCTCTGCGCCGGCAACGGCCGTTTTGGCGCCCTGATTCAGGTGGACCAGGACGCCGTCAAGAAGGCCGCCAAAGCTCTAGCGTAATGGCGGGCTATCGCCCCGTGCCAACGGTCGCGGCGAAGGGCCGAAACCAGCCCAAGCCGTCGACCGTTTTGCCGGCGGGACGATACTCGCAGCCGATCCAGCCGTTGTATCCGATGTCGTCGAGGAGACGGAAAATGTATTCGTAGCGGACCTCGCCCGTGTCGGGCTCGTTGCGCGCGGGCACGCCCGCAATCTGGATGTGGCCGCAATGCGGCGCGTAATGCTTCAGCTTGGTGGCCAGGTCGCCTTCCATCACCTGCATGTGGTAGCAGTCCATCTGCATTTTGAGATTGGGGGCGTCCACCGCGGAGCAGATGGCAAAGGAATCGGCCTGGGTGTTGACAAAAAAGCCGGGCATGTCGCGCGTGTTGATCGCTTCGAGGAGCAGGATGATCTTTCGCGGCGCCAGTTTTCCGGCGGCGTACTTCAGGTTCTCGATCAAGGTGGCGCGGCAGGCCGCCCGGTCGGCGCCGGCGGGAGGAATCCCAGCCATGGCATGCAGCCGGGGTACGCCCAGAGCGGCCGCGTAAGTCAGGGCCTTGTCCACCCCCGCGCGGAACTCCTCTTCCCGGCCGGGAATGCTGGCGATGCCGCGCTCGCCCGCGGACCAGTTGCCCGGAGGCATGTTGAAGACGACGTTTTCCAGGTGGTTCTCGCGCAACTTGCGCGCCACCGCTTCGGGCTCGAAGTCGTACGGGAACAGGTACTCCACGGCCTGGAATCCGGCGTCGCGGGCGGCCGCGAAACGGTCGAGGAATGGCACCTCGTTGAACATCATGGATAGGTTGGCTGCGAACTGAGGCATGGCTTCGGGGATCTCGTCGCGTTCCACCATAACACACCTCGCCGGTCCAAGGTTTGCTACGATCTCAGGCGGGCGCACCCGATTCGAATGCCAGTAGACGACCGATCCCAGGAGCAACTTTACGCTGCCGTCGCACGCGAGATTCTGCCCCGCGCCGGAGCTCTGGCGCAGTGCCGTTCCACCGCCGCCATGGAGATCCACCCGGCTTACCGCGCCATCGCCGGGGTGGTCGCCCGGTCTCTCGCCACGCCGCATGTCGCCGACTTTCGCCGGCGGGAAGCTCCGGCGCGCCCGCGCTACCGCTTTCTCGCCTGGAACATCGAGCGCGGCGCCGAGTTCGAGGCGCAACTGGAAGCCTTCCGCTCGCACCCCTACCTGAAGACCTGCGACGTTCTGCTGCTCACCGAAGCCGACGCCGGCATGGCGCGCTCGGGCAATCGCATGGTGGCCGAAACGCTGGCGCGGGAACTGGGAATGGCCCAGGTCTTCGCTCCCTGCTACATCGCCTTGGGAAAAGGCTCCGGCGTGGAACGCCAGGTGGAGGGCGATAACGCGTTCGGACTTCACGGCAACGCCATCCTGAGCCGCTATCCGATCCGCGACATCCGCTTGATCCCGCTCGACAACGGGGTGGACAAGATGGCTCATCGCGAGCAGCGGCTCGGCCGCCAGGCGGCCGCCGCCGCCCGTATCGATTTCCCCAATCTTTCGCTCCACGCCGTTTCCGTGCACCTCGACGCCCAGTCCACCCAGCGCCATCGCCGCCAACAGATGCGCGCCGTTCTCGACGCCCTGCCCTCCGATCCGCCGGTAATCCTGGGGGGCGACTGGAACACCAGCACTTACGATTCCTCCCACGCCTTCCGCGCCATTTTGGGCTTCTGGCTGCGCGTGCTGATGGGCGTGGACCACGTCATCCGCAACCATTACCTTCACCCCGAGCGCCGCTTCGAGCGCGGCCTGTTCCGGTTGCTGGCCGGCCGCGGATTCGAGTTCGAGGGCTCGAACCGCATGGGGGAATATACCGTCTGCTACGACGTGTGCGAT
Source organism: Bryobacteraceae bacterium (assembly GCA_052325345.1). Taxonomy (GTDB): domain Bacteria; phylum Acidobacteriota; class Terriglobia; order Bryobacterales; family Bryobacteraceae; genus JBEKYD01. The sequence goes on along the minus strand of JBKQVG010000186.1, from coordinate 3,150 downwards.
CCGCGCGCCACCGGAAACCTGCGCGAGTGGGTGCCGGAGTGGTGCTTCGCCTTCATCCGTTGGGCGTTGCGCAACCACCAGGGGCGCTGCCCCCTGAAGCTGGACTGGTTTGCCACCCGCGGCCTGCGGGTGGAAAACCCGGTCGTGATCCACGATCTCCGCGAGGGCCGGGCCGCGCCCATGTCCGATCACGATGCCATTGGCGTGGACGTCGTGGCGTGATCGCCGCCATCGTCAATCCCCGTGCCGGTTCCGGCGCCGCCGGCCGCCGCTGGCCGCGCGCCGCCCGCATGCTGGCCGAGCGGCTCGGCCCCGTGGATGCCCGTTTCACCGAGGCCGCCGGCCATGCCATGGCTCTCGCCCGCGAAGTGGCGGGGGCCGGATGCGACCTGCTGATCGCCGCTGGAGGCGACGGCACCCTGAACGAGGTGGTCAATGGGATCCTTACCGCATCCACCGATACCCTGCTTGGCGTGCTGCCACTGGCAAGCGGCGGCGACTTTGCCCGCACGCTCGGCCTCGACGGACTGGCGCCGGCAATCGACACCCTCGCCGCCGGCAATTCCCGCCGCATCGACGCGTTTCGCGCGCGGTTCCGCGCGCCGGGCGGCGCCGCGGCCGAGCGCTGTTTTCTCAACGCCGCCAGCTTCGGCCTCGGCGCCGTGGCCGCGCTGGAGGTGAAGGGATGGCGCCGCGGGGTGCCGGGCAGCGCCCGCTATCTTGCCGCGGCCATTCCGAGCCTGGCGCGCGGCCGTTCCTTCCGGGTGACGTTGCGCCTCGACGATTCTCCGCCCGCAGCCTTCGACATCACCACGGCGGCGGTAGCCAACGGCCAATACCAGGGCGGAGGCATCCGCATTGCCCCGGAAGCCGTAATCGACGACGGCCTCGCGGACATTACCGTGGTGGAGCGGGTCAGTCTGGCCGAAGTCGCGGCGCATCTGCCGATCCTCTATTCGGGCGCGCTGTACACGTACCCGAAGGTTCGCCACTGGCGCGCGGCGCGCGTGCGCGTGGAAGGCGAAGCCGAGGCGCCGGTGGAGCTCGACGGCGAGCCGGTTGGAACCCTACCGCTCGAAATTGAAGTCCTCCCGCAAGCGTTGCGCTTCATCTTGCCGCGGGTTTAGCCCGGGCTAGCATTCTGATTCCTTGTCCCAGCGGCCGCGTTCGCGCAGCTTGCGAACTTCATCGGCGGCCAGTTCGCGAAGGCGCACGATGTCCACTTTCGCGGTTCGGTTGAGGGGCATCGCGCCGGGCTCCAGAATCACGTAGTGAAGCGGGCGCATGTAGGACGTCAGCGAGCGGGCGTGCTTGCGCAGTTCGGGTTCGCCGATGTCAGCGCCAGGACGTTTTTCCACGAACGCGACGATCCCTTCGCTCCAGATCCGGTGCGGTTGTCCCACCACCCCGACGCTGGCCACGCGGTCGGAAAGGGCGGTGAAGTGGTTCTCCACGTCGCCCGGAAACACCTGGTAGCCGGAGGGCTTCAGCACCCATTTGGCGCGGCCGGAGAAATGCAGGCCGTCCGCGTCGATGTGACCCATGTCGCCGGTATAGAGCCATCCGTCGGTAGATACGGTGGCGGCGGTGGCTTGGGGATCGTTCACGTACCCGAGAAACGTTTGCGGGCCGTGAAAGCAAATGTGGCCGGTCGCTCCCGCCGCGGTTTCGGCACCGGCCGATCCATCCCCGTGCATCGGCTCCCGGATAGACATGCGGTAGGCCGGCATGGCCCAACCAAGGCCGCGCGCCACGCGATCGGCGTCCGGCGTGACCGGCGTGTAGGTGCAGAAGCCGGAAGTTTCGGTGAGCCCCAGGCCGGTCGAAATGCGCGGCGCCATCTGCAGCATCCGGTCGAGAAACGGGCGCGGCACCGCCTGCCCTCCATACACCGCGGTTTGGAGGCTGGCCAGGTTGCGCCGCCCGAAATCGGCGGTGCGCCACTCCATCTGGAACATGGCCGGAATCTGCCCGATCAGGTTCACGCCGTAGCGTTCGATGGCTTCCAGCGATTTCGCCGCGTCGAAGACTTCGAGCGTAACCGCCGTGCCTCCCATGAACAGCGAAGTCATGAGGATCTCGGCCTGCCCGCTCACGTGGGAGGCCGGCAGATTGCACAGCGTCTTCAGCTCCGGACCGAAACCGAATGCCTTTCCCAGGCAGAGGTTCTGGCACGTAATGCCACGGTGCGAAAGCAGCGCCGGCTTGGGCGAACCGGTGGAACCGGTGGTGAAGATGACCTGCGCGCCATCGAACCCGGTCACCTCCGTTGCCGGCGGTTCCGGGTTGGAGGCGGCGCGCTCGAGCAGCGCGGAGAAACTGGTTGCACCGGGGATGGATTCGGCCGGCGCCGACAATTGAATGAAGTGCTCCACGAAGCCGCATTGCCGCCGGACCGCCTCGGCGAGAGAGGCGAAATCCGCCGCGGCGAGCTTGCCCGGAAACGCGTACCCCCGCGCGCGGATGAGTCCGAGCGAGCGCACCACCTCGGCCGGATTCAAGCGAAGGTCGAGCGGCGCATGGATGACGCCCAGGCGGAAGCAGGCGTACTCGAGCAGGATGTGCTCGTTCGATAGCGGCAGCGACGCGGCCAGAAAGTCGCCTTTGCGGAAGCCCAGCCGCGAGAGTTCCGAGGCCAGCGCCAGCGAACCGCGCCGCAGTTCGCGCCACGTCAGCCCGGCGCCCCGAGTCGCATTCAGAATGGCGGCCTGGCCGGGCTTGCGCGCCGCCCAGTAATCCACCGCGGCGTGGACCAGGTGAAGACCGGCGTACTGTTTCTCGAATTCGTCCAGGGTGACTTGGGGGATCGGCGGCACATTCATGGCTGTCTTTCTTTGAATAGCACGGCGTGGCGCCGACAGCGACACGTTGGGTGTCCGAAGGTGACGGCGGCTTCGGATTGTGGGGTGGTTGCTCTATATTTTAGTTTCGTTTCGGCCGATTACTGTCCTGGAGGAAATTGGTTGGTGGCCTGGGCGGCTGGATGAGAGTCGTTGGGATCTGCTAGTGCGGATGTAACCGGTTTGGTTTCAGTTGGTTGAGAGGAGTTGGGTTCGTTTCGTAAAGACCCATTGGGTTGGCTTGGCCGGTTGGGGTGGGGGAACTCGAAGGGGTTCAGCTCGAAGGGGGTGCAGAGCGGCGAGGGCTGGG
>JBKQVG010000185.1:0-4386 GCA_052325345.1 Bryobacteraceae bacterium | reverse complement strand
CCGTGAGTTCTTCTTCGCAGTGGTATTCTTCTTCATAGCCGGTCTCCTTTTGGCACCTTATCGAGTGCGCCTATTGGGAAGCATAATGCATCCCGCCGGGAGACCGGCCTTCTCATACCATCTCCGTAACAGGTGCCAGGTATTTGCATGTAGTTACAGGGCCGCGACCGCCAGGGAGCGGTTGTCGATCGCCCATTCTCCCCAAAACGGTTAAGCACCCCTTCCAGTGCAAGGGCGCCACGACAGGCATTCGAAGGTGGTAAAATCGCCAGAACCGGTTCCCGTCCAAACGCTCCCGAGCGAATGTGAGTATTGAAGGAGAACTTCTCATGGATCGACGCAGCTTCTTTCAATCGACCGCCGTCACGGCCGCCATCGCGGCCATGACGAAACCAGTTCCGGCTCGCGCCTCCACGGCAAGGGACCGGACCGCCGAGGAAGCCGCCGCCGATGAGGACTTCTGGATGGAGATCCGCAACGAATTCACCACCGACCGCACCGTGGTCAACTTCAACAACGGATACGCCAGCCCGGCTCCCCGCTCGGTGCAGGAGGCCATGCGGCGCTACCTGGATTACACCAACATGGGCCCTTACCACACCATGGTGCAGCAGCTCGACCGGCGGGTGGAATCGGCGCGCCGCATGGTGGCGGATTTCGCGGGCTGCGACGCCGAGGAGATCGCCATCACGCGCAATTCCAGCGAAGCTCTGGAAATCGCTCAGCTCGGAATCGAGCTGAAGCCGGGCGACGAAGTGCTCACCACCAACCAGGACTATCCGCGCATGCTGACCACGTACGCGCAGCGGGCACGTAGGGAAGGCATCCAGGTGAAGGCCATTTCCTTCCCCGTGCCGGTGCCCAGCATGGACGATCTCTACCAGCGCTTCGAAGCGGCGGTGACGCCACGGACCAAGCTCATCCATTTCTGTCACATCACCAACCGCACCGGGCAGATCTTTCCGGCGCGCCGGATCTGCGACATGGCGCACGCGCGGAACATCACCGCGATCGTGGATGGCGCGCACGCCTTCAACCAGTTTCCCTTCAAGATTTCGGACCTCAACTGCGATTACTACGGCGTCAGCCTGCATAAGTGGACGTTTGCACCGATCGGCACCGGTTTCCTCTATGTGCGCAAGCCGCGCATTAAGGAAACCTGGGCGCTGATGGCCTCGGTAAAAGGCAATGACGACAACATCCGCAAGTTCGAGGAAATCGGCACTCACCCGGCGGCCAACTACGACGCCATTTGCGAAGCCATCACCTTCAATCAGAATATCGGCATCGAGCGCAAGGCCGCGCGCCTGCGCTACCTGACGGCCCGCTGGGCGGACCGGCTGGGGAAACACCCGAAGGTCAAAATCCTGCACAACCCGGCCCCCGGAATGTCGGCCGGAATCGGCATGTTCGGGCTCGTGGGCGCGGATCCGCGCAAGCTGGTGAGCGCGCTGCAGAATAAATACGCGATTTTCACGGCCCTGATGCCGCACGAAGAGTACGTGGGAATCCGGGTGACTCCGAGCGTGTATAGCACGCTGGCGGAAGTCGATTACTTTGCGGGGGCGGTGGAAAAGGAACTCGACAACGGGTGAGGCGCGGGTGAAGACCGCTCCCTGTGGTCGCGGCTCGGTCTGGTTTACAATGGGAAGGTACCGACTGCACATGAGGGATTCTTGCGGGATTATTATGAGCCCGCCTGTACTGGGGATGCATCTGTAATCTATGGCCGACTCCGTGGAGCGCCTTGAGCGTTTGAGGGCGACTCCTTCCAGCGCGCACTGGCGCGATTACCTTGAACTGACGAAGCCCCGCATCACCTGGCTCATTCTGATGAGCACGGCTGTGGGGTATTTCTACGGCCTGGGCGGCGCCCCGGCGGGTTGGAGCTTTCTGAGCCGCCTGAACTGGCTCGTCTTGCTGCACACCATCGTGGGGACGGGGCTGATTGCCAGCGGCACGGCGGCGCTCAACCAATGGTACGAACGCGACGCGGATCGCAAGATGCGCCGCACGGCGCAGCGTCCGCTGCCCACCGGCCGGTTGGCGTCCGGACCGGCGCTGCGGTTCGGGATCGCGCTTTCGGTGGCCGGGTTCGTGGAATTGTGGTGGGGCGTGAATCCGCTCTCCGGACTGATCGGGGCCTTTACGCTGGCCAGCTACCTGTTCCTGTATACGCCGTTGAAACAGCGGACATGGTGGTCCACCGCGGTCGGCGCGGTGCCGGGCGCGATGCCGCCGGTGATCGGCTACGTGGCGGCGGGCGGCGCGTTGACGCGTGAAAGCTGGGTTCTGTTCGCGATTTTGTTTTTGTGGCAGTTTCCGCATTTCTACTCGATCGCGTGGATGTACAAAGACGACTACGCGCGCGCCGGAATTCGCATGCTGCCGGTGGTGGAACCGGACGGCCGCTCGACGGCCCGCCAGATCGTGCTTTTCGGCGTGGCATTGATACCGGCCAGTTTGCTTCCGGGGTTGATGGGAATGTCGGGAAAGATTTACTTGGCGGGAGCGTTGTTGCTAGGGCTGTGGTTCCTGTATTCCGGCGTGCGGGTGGCGCTGGAACATTCGATCGTCCGGGCGCGCGGCGTGCTGATGGCGTCCGTGGTGTATTTACCGCTGCTCTATGGCCTGATGCTCCTGGATAGGCCGGGGTTGTGATCGAAGTCGAGAACCTGACGCACCGCTATGGGGAAAGATGGGCGCTTCGGAATGTCAGTTTCGAAGTGAAGGCGGCCGAGATTTTTGGCGTGCTGGGACCGAACGGCGGGGGCAAGTCCACCCTGTTTCGGATCCTTTCCACCATGATGATTCCTACCGAGGGCAAGGTCACGCTGGCGGGCCACGACGTGGTTCGGGAAGCGGCCGCGGTGCGGCGCCAGGTGGGAGTGGTGTTTCAAACGCAGAGCCTGGACAAGGCCCTCACGGTGGAAGAGAACCTGCGCGCACAGGGCCACTTGCACGGCTTGAGCGGCGCGGTGCTGCGCGAGCGCATGGAGGGGGCGATGGAGCGGCTGGGGCTGTTGGACCGCCGCAAGGACCTGGTGGAGACGCTCTCGGGCGGCTTGAAACGGCGCGTCGAAATCGCCAAGGCGCTGCTGCACCGGCCGCGGGTGCTGTTGATGGACGAAGCCTCCACCGGCCTCGATCCGGCGGCGCGCCTGGATGTATCGCGCCACGTGGAGCAATTGCGCGCGCAGGATGGCGTGACCATTCTGTTGACCACCCACATTCTGGAAGAAGCCGACCGCTGCGACCGGCTGGTGCTGCTGCACGAGGGGCGGATGGTGGCCGACGGCAGTCCCAAGCAACTGCGGGCGCGCATCGGCGGCGACGTGGTGGTGCTGGAAACCGGCGATTCTCAAGCACTGGCGGCCGGCATCCAGGAGAAATTCGGCCTGCCCGCCCAGGCGCAGAATCGAGCGGTTCGGGTGGAGATCCCCAACGGCCACCGTTTCATCGCCGAAGTGGTGGAAGCCTTCCCGGGCGCGATCGAATCGGTGGGGCTGCACAAGCCCACCCTCGAAGACGTGTTCGTCAAGGAGACGGGGGCCTCCATTGAGTAGCTCTTTCCTGCCGGCAGCCACCTTGTGGCAGCGCGAGCTGGTGCGCTTCTGGCGGCAAAAAAGCCGCGTGATGGGGGTGGTGGCGTCGCCGCTGGTCTTCTGGCTGCTGATCGGTTCGGGCTCGGGCGACCTGGGGCGGTTTTATGCCGGCGCGCTGGTGCTGACGGTGATGTTCTCCGCCATTTTTTCCACCATCAGCATCATCGAAGACCGCCGCGAGGGCTTTCTGCTTTCCATGCTGGTTTCACCGGCGCCCCGCACGTCGATGGTGCTGGGCAAGATTCTGGGAGCGGCTACGCTGGCCTGGATCCAGGGCCTGATCTTCCTCTGCTTCGCGCCGCTGGCCGGGGTCAAAATCGACTTTCTGCGGCTCGTTCCGGTGGCGGCCGGCATCTTTCTGATTGCCTTCACGCTCACCGGCCTGGGCTTCGTGATCGCCTGGAAGATGGAATCGACGGCGGGGTTCCACGCGATTATGAACCTGCTGCTGCTGCCCATGTGGCTGGTATCGGGATCGATGTTTCCCATGGCGACCGCGCACGGCTGGGTGCGGGTCATCATGTGGGCGAACCCGCTGACCTATTCCGTCGCGCTGCTCAACCACACGCTGGGCCTGCCCAACGCTTCGCCCGGAGGGTTGGCGAGCCTGGTGGTGACGGCGCTGATGGGGCTGGCTCTGCTGGTGGTCTCCGGCGCCATGGCCGCGCAGAAGAGCACCCATTCGGCGGCATGAGGTGGCGCATGCTTCAGCTTGCGCAAGACCAGCGCTTACGCCGGCACGGGCAGGCGGAAGCGCCTGCCCCACGAATCAGCCTGGCGA
>JBKQVG010000184.1:0-4367 GCA_052325345.1 Bryobacteraceae bacterium | reverse complement strand
TGGCTGCTGATCGGTTCGGGCTCGGGGGACCTGGGGCGCTTCTATGCAGGCGCGCTGGTGTTGACGGTGATGTTCTCCGCCATTTTTTCGACCATCAGTATCATCGAAGACCGCCGCGAGGGCTTTCTGCTCTCCATGCTGGTTTCGCCGGCGCCCCGCACCGCCATGGTGCTCGGCAAGATTCTGGGGGCCGCTACGCTGGCCTGGATCCAGGGCCTGCTCTTCCTCTGCTTTGCGCCGCTGGCCGGAGTCAAAATCGGCTTGCCGCAGCTTGTTCCAGTGGTGGCCGGCATCTTTCTGATCGCCTTCACGCTCACCGGACTGGGCTTCGTGATCGCCTGGAAGATGGAATCGACGGCGGGGTTCCACGCCATTATGAACCTGCTGCTGCTGCCCATGTGGCTGGTATCGGGAGCGATGTTTCCCATGGCGACGGCGCACGGCTGGGTGCGGGCGATCATGTGGGCGAACCCTCTGACCTATTCGGTGGCGCTGCTGAACCACACGCTCGGCCTGCCCAACGCTTCACCCGGGGGGCTGGCGAGCCTGGTGGTGACGGCGTTGATCGGGGTGGCTCTGCTGGTGGCCTCCGGCATCATGGCCGCGCAGAAGAGCACGCATTCGGCGGCATGATGGGCGAGCACGGCGGGACCTCGGTGGGACAGACGATCGCTTTTTGTCGTCCGTCAGGCGGACATGCACTTGCGAGACATGACAGACCACAAAATTCGATGGTCTGTCCCACCTGGTTAGGCCTAGCGTTCGCCTGCATGCTCCTGGCCGGCTGTCAGCGCACCCCGCCGCTTCCGGTATTGGGCGTGGTGCCGTACTTCGCGCTGGCGGATCAGACCGGCGCCCGGTTCGACAGCGCACGCCTCGAAGGCCGCATTTGGGTGGCCGACTTCTTTTACACCACCTGCCCCGGCCCGTGCCCGTTGATGAGCCACCACATGCGCCAGATTGCCCAGGCGAGCGATGTGCTGCTGGTGTCCTTCACGGTGGACCCGGAGACCGACACGCCCCCCGTGCTGGCGGCTTACGCCAAACACTACCCGGTCCCGCCCGGCCGCTGGTGGTTCCTCACAGGGCCGCGCGCCGAGCTCAACGACCTGGGGCTGAACGCCTTCCACCTGAACACGGTGGATGGCAGCCTGGAGCACAGCACGCGGTTCGCGCTGGTGGACGAGCGGATGCGCATCCGGGCCTATTACCAGACGCTGGAGGATCAATTCCGCCCGCAACTGTTGGCCGATATCCGCAAGCTGGAGCGAACTAGCCGTGATTGAAAAGCTGCCGGCCGTAAATGCCGCGCTCAATGCCCTGGCCGCCGTGCTGCTGGTCTGGGGCTATACGCTGATCCGCCGCAGGCAAATCGCCGCGCACCGCAAGGTGATGCTGACGGCCTTCGCGGTGTCGTGCCTGTTTCTGGTTTGTTACCTGGTGTACCACTTCAACGCCGGCATCGTGCGGTTTCAGAAGCCCGGCTGGATCCACGGCGTCTATCTCAGCATTCTGGGCACGCACACGGTGCTGGCGGCGCTGGTGCCGGTGCTGGCCATTATCACCTTGAGCCGCGCACTGCGGGCACGCTACGACAAACACCGCCGCATCGCCCGCTGGACGCTGCCGATCTGGCTGTATGTCAGCGTGACGGGCGTGGTGGTGTACCTGATGCTGTACCATTTGTAAGTGATGACGCGACGAACGGTTCTCTCGATCACATTGTGGACGCTGGCCCTGGCCGGCTGCGGCTCGAAGGCGCCGGTGAAGCGCTACCCGATGGAAGGCGACGTAGTGGCGCTCGACCCGTCGTCGAAGACCGCCACGATCAAGGCCGGCAAAATCGGCGACTGGATGGAAGCCATGACCATGGAATACGCGGTCAAGCCGGACGCGGAATTCGCCAAGCTGAAAGTGGGCGCGCACATCAAGGCCACGGTGGTGGTGGAGGAGGAGAAGTATTACGTGACCGGGATCGATGTCACGGCGCCGCCCGCCGGGAAATGACCGCCTTTCGGCCGCTCATCCGCAGCCCGCACCTGCAGACCATCGCCGCGCACTACTGGAAGCGCCCCGGCCGTTTGAGCCAATCCGAGCGGCGCCTGTATCGGACCGAACCGCGGGTCGAGGTGCTGGTAGAAACGGACAGACCCGATGGCACGCCACGCGGCCAGGTGGTATTGCTCCACGGCTTGGAAGGTTCGAGCCAATCCAGCTATATGCTGGGCATGGCGGCGGCCGCGCGAGCCGCCGGCTTGGCGGCACATCGCTTCAATTTCCGCACCTGCGGAGGCACCGAGCATCTCTGCGAAACTCTCTACCACGCCGGGCTGACCAGCGACCTACGCTACGTGCTGGAGCAACTTCCGGAGCCGGCCTTCCTGGTGGGATTCTCCTTAGGCGGCAACGTGGCGCTGAAACTCGCCGGAGAGTTGGGCGAAGAGGGACCGCGGTGGATCCGTGGAGTGGCCGCGATTTCCACGCCGCTCGACCTGGCCGCCTGTGCGCGCCGCATCGGCGAGCGCGACAACCTGGTCTACGAGGGGCGTTTCGTAAGGAAGATGCGCGCCCGGCTGCGGGCCACCGGCCGCTATCCGGCCAGCCAGATCGCCGGCCTTGTCACGCTCTATGCGCTCGACGACCGCATCACCGCGCCCTCGTTCGGTTTCGGCACGGCGGAGTGTTACTATCGGACGCAATCGGCGCTGGGATTTTTGGACCGGGTGCGGGTACCGGTGCTGCTGATTCAAGCCAGGGACGACACCTTCGTCCCCTTCGAGACGTTCGAACGCGCCGAAGTGCGAAATAACCCGCACATTGAGTTGCTGGCCCCGAGCCACGGGGGGCACCTGGGATTTCTGGGCCGGAGGCCGCATCGATTTTGGGCCGAGGACGCGGCGGTGGAGTGGATGGCGGCGGCGCGATAGGCGGAATTCCTTTACGAACTCGCCGAGTTGCCGTCAGGTTGCCCCCTGTCACTTCAGGACGCCAGCGCCTCCAGCACTGCCTGACGTTTCTTCGCAATAACCGCCAGGTATGCCCGGGTCGTTGCGTCGGGTTTTCGGCGGCCTTGCTCCCATTCCTGCAAGGTCCGCGGATTGATGCAAAATGCGCGCGCAAACTCAGCTTGCGACATTCCCGCCTTGGTCCGAATCCGCTTTACATCGACGTCGCCGGGCAGCACGATACGCCGTGTAGGCAGTCTCGCCTGGCCCTTCACGTGTGCCAGAATCTCTTTCGCACTCTGCTCCAGCGCCAAGCCGAGCTTGGTTCGCCCGGCTGGTCCGCTTTTCGAACTACGCACGCCCATGATTATGGCCCTCCCTTCGATTCTTTCTTGATCCGTGCCGCAAGCTTCGCGAGCACGTTCTGATCGGCCGCCGAAAGCGTGTCTTTTCGCGATTTGGCGTAAGCTGCGGCCATGTAAATCCGTCCCGGCTTCGCCAGGAAGAAATACACCACGCGAAGGCCCCCACTCTTCCCCCCGCCCCGCCGGGCCCAGCGAGCTTTGCGAAAACCGCCCGCTCCCGGTATAACCGGATGGTCCTCCGGGGCGCAGGCGATGTAAGACTCCATAGCCAGCCGATCTTCCTCGTCCAGCAGCGCCGAAACTTGAGACTCGTACCCGGACAAGCTTACGATTTCGGCGATCACGGATTTAATTATACGGCAGCGCCGTATAATCGGCAAAGAGCGCCGCGGTGCGGAATAACCCGCACATTGAGTTGCTGGCCCCGAGCCACGGGGGGCACCTGGGATTTCTGGGCCGGAGGCCGCATCGATTTTGGGCCGAGGACCCGGCGGTGGAGTGGATGGCGGGGTGAGCGGACGTTCCGAGCCGCTGATGGGTGGTGACAAGACTGGGAACGAGAACTTCGGTCTAAGCTCCAGCTACTTTTCGGTCTTGTCTTCGTCCGGCTCGCGGCCTTCCTTTTGCGCTTTTAGGCGCTCTTCGCGGCGCTTGGCGCGCTCGGCGGCGCGCTTCACCAGCTCCGAACCGACCAGCTCGATCATGGCCTGTTCGGCGCCATCGCCCTTGCGCGGCCCCAGGCGGGTGATGCGCGTGTAGCCGCCCGGGCGCTGGCCGAATCGCGTCCCCAGGGTGTCGAACAGCTTCTTCACCGAAGCGGGCGTGCGCAGCACCGACGCCGCCTGCCGGCGCGAATGCAGGGTATCGCGCTTGGCCAGGGTGATCATCTTCTCCACCAGAGGCTTTACCGCCTTGGCTTTGGGAACGGTGGTGATGACGCGCTCCTCCTCGATCACGCTGGTGCAGAGATTGCGCAGCAGCGCATCGCGGCTATCCACCGGCCGCTTTAGTTTGAACCCGCCTACTCGATGTCTCATCGGCTACTCTTCTCCCGTAA
>JBKQVG010000183.1:0-3798 GCA_052325345.1 Bryobacteraceae bacterium | reverse complement strand
GATCCAAGGTGGGACAGACCATCGTCTTTCGTGGTCTGTCGGGCCGCGCCAAGCCACAACAGCCTGACAGACGACAAAAAACGATCGTCTGTCCCACCTGGTTTCCCGCGCCGATTCCCCGTCAGTTGGGTCAGCCAGGAGTTCGGAGACGGGTCTCGACGCCCGGCTCCATCGGAAAGCCCTGCGAATTGGTTGCGGCTCTGCTGATGTGGGAGGCAGGCGATTCGCCCGCCAGCGTTCCGCGCAGGGGATGTGGCTTCGGCCGGCTGGCTCGCAAATGCCTGCCTTGCCGATGAGTCACGCTCCACTTTCCCGTCGCGTGCCCGGGCAGTTCGGGAAGATCTGACCGCGAAACCGTTTAAAATGCGAAAGGATGCGTGCAAGCGGCCGGAGAAGCAAAAAGAACCGGGTCGGAACCCTGGACAAACCCATCGACCATCCTTCTCCAGGCGCCTCGGGAATTTCCGCTCCCAGTTCGCCGCGGTCCTTGCCGATCTCGATGATCAAGTCCGTCTTTTCCGGGCCGGCCCTGTGGATCTCGTTGGCTCTGATCGCGGCAAGCGTGTTCATCTATGCCCCGGTGCGAGATCACAGCTTCGTGACCTGGGACGACCCCCAGTATGTCAGCGACAACTTACACGTCGCCGCTGGGCTAACGTGGGACGGCCTCCGCTGGGCATTCACCACCGGCTACATGGCCAATTGGCATCCCCTGACCTGGCTGTCCTATATGGTCGACGTTCAATTGTTCGGCGTGAGCGCGCCCCCTCACCTCATCGTCAACCTTCTGATTCACACCCTCAACGCGCTGCTGCTATTCGGCCTGTTTCATGAAATGACCGGCGCGGCCGGCCGAAGCGGATTCGTGGCCGCCTTATTTGCCACCCACCCCCTCCATGTGGAATCGGTGGCCTGGGTCGCGGAGCGTAAAGATGTACTGAGCATGCTATTCGGACTGCTCGCCCTCTGGGCCTACCTGGCGTACACGCGGCGGCCCGGCCCTATGCGCTATCTGACGGTGCTGCTGCTGTTCGCGCTGGGGCTGATGGCTAAACCGATGCTGGTTACGCTCCCTTTGGTGATGTTGCTGCTGGACTATTGGCCCTTGCGCCGTCTGGCGCTCGATCGGCGCGATGCCGTACTGCGGTTGCTGCTGGAAAAGCTTCCGCTGCTCGCCGTCGCCGCGATATCCAGCGTCATTACCTTCGTGACGCAACGGGGCGCCGGCGCGGTCCGGGACTTGACCAGACTACCGTTAAACCTCCGCGTGGAAAACGCCGTGGTGGCCTATGCGGCCTATATCGGCAAGATGCTGTGGCCCGCCAGGCTGGCTGCCCTCTACCCTCTCACTCATTGGGCGCCTGGAGTCGTACTCGGCAGCGGCTTGTTGCTCGTCGCGGTATCCGTCGCGGTGATTTGGGAAGCCCAACGCCGCCCCTACCTTCCCGTCGGCTGGCTGTGGTATCTGGGAACGCTGGTGCCGGTGATCGGGTTGGTTCAAGTGGGAGCGCAGTCGATGGCGGACCGCTATACGTATCTGCCGCTGATCGGTCTGTTCCTGGCCCTGGGGTGGCTCATTCCCGATCTTCTTGCCGATTGGCCCCAGCGGAAAATTCTGCTCCCGGCAGCCGCGGGGATTCTCATTTTGGCCTGCGCCGTCACCGCCCGGGCGCAGGTGCAGTATTGGAAAGACGGTACGGCGCTCTGGACGCGCGTGCTGGAAGTGGATCCGGACAGCGAGACCGCCCATACCCTTCTCGGGGACGCGCTCGCCAGACAGGGAAGGTTCGAGGAAGCCATGGCCCACGATTCCGCGGCGCTGCGCCTCAACGCGGACGACCGTCTCGCGCACAAGCTCCTCGGCGAAGCCCTCGCCAAGCAGGGAAGGTTCCAGGAAGCCATCCCCGAATACTCCGCGGCGCTGCGCCTGAAACCCGACGATGCCGAGGCGCACAACGGTCTGGGCCTGGCTCTGGCCAGTCGAGGAAGGTTTGACGAGGCCGCCGCCCACTACCGCGAGGCGTTCCGGTTGCAACCCACCTTAGTCGACGCCCACTATAACCTCGGGCTTTCCCTGGCGAGCCAAGGCAAGACGGACGAGGCGATCGGCCAGTATCGGGAAGCTTTGCGTATCGACCCCGGATTCGTAAAAGCGCACAACAATCTCGGCGTTGCGCTGGCTAGCCAGGGGAAAACCGACGAGGCCATTTCCGAATTCTCGGCAGTCCTGCATCTTACGCCCGATAACCCCGACGCACACAACAATCTGGGAATTCTTCTGGCGAGCAAAGGCCGCCTCGACGAAGCCATCGCGCATTTTTCCGACGCCGTGCGGCTCAAGCCCGACTTTACCGCCGCGCTCAACAATCTCAATACCGCGCGATCCAAACAGGCAGCCGGAACCGGGTCACCCAAATAGATGACAACCTTGCAACAATGCCTCCAATCGAACAAGTGGGGCGCGCAATGCTCCAGTCAATGCTCCAGTCGGTCCCGCGACCGAAAAGGAGCGGTTGCCGAAGCCGTCGAATATCGCCATTTTGACGCCGCCCTTTTGGCCTTCCCAAGGCAGTTCTCATGAAAGCGTCCCGCAAAACCCGTCCAGCAACTCGCATCCAGAGGAAGCCCGAGCAGTCCAGCGTGGCCACCCTCGCGTTCTGGCCTTGCTTGCTGCTCTCGCTAGTTGTCCTGCTGGTCGTAATCGCGAGACTGCGACTATTAGATGTCCCGCTCGAACGCGATGAGGGAGAATATGCCTACATCGGGCAGTTGATGCTCCAAGGGGTTCCCCCATTCGAGCTTGCCGCCAACATGAAGCTTCCCGGAACCGATGCGGCGTACGCCGCGCTCATGGCGATTTTTGGGCAGACCGTCTCTGGAATCCATATCGGCCTTCTCCTGGTGAACGCCGGTGCGATTCTACTGATCTTTTTGATAGGTCGAAAACTGTTCGACTATCGGGCGGGCTACGCCGCGGCTGCCGCCTATGCGGTACTTTCCGTCGGACAGAGCGTGTTGGGAACCTGGGCCCATGCCACGCACTTCGTGGTGCTTTTCGCTCTCGCGGGGATTTTCCTTCTTCTGAACTGGGCTGAGTCGAAAAGATGGCGCGACTTGATCGGGAGCGGGCTGCTGTTCGGTATGGCATTTCTCATGAAACAGGCCGGGATCTTCTTCCTGCCTGTTGGCGTAGTCTTCCTGGTCTCGAATCAATGGGCCCAAATCCGCCGCAACTGGTTTGCGGTGCTCCGTAGCCTCGTCATATTTGGGCTTGCCGCCGCCGTGCCATTCGCGGCGACCTGTCTGTTTTTGTGGCGAGTGGGGGAATTTGAGAGGTTCTGGTTTTGGGTTTTCGTCTACGCCTCGAAATATGTCGGTATCCTGACAAGGTCGCAAGGGATTGCCTTCTTCCTGTTCAGTGCCGTGCCATTTGCCCGCGCAAACTGGGCCATTCTATTGCTGGCGGTCGCCGGTCTCTTTTTGGCGTGGAGGGAGCCGCGGAATCGCACGCGCGTGATTTTCTTGACGGTGCTTCTGGCTTTCTCGTGCCTGGCGGTGTGTCCAGGTTTCTATTTCCGACAACACTATTTCGTGCTCGTTCTCCCCGCTCTGGCGTTACTCGCCGGCGTCTGCGCCACTCTCTCCCCAAAGACTCCGGCGGGCGTGCTGACACCTTGGCTCGTCGCGGGGCTCTTGCTATTTACGGTTTTTGAACAACGCCAATTCCTGTTCGACCTGACCCCATTCCAGGTATCTCGCGCTACCTATGGCTCCAACCCTTTTCCCGAAGCTGCGGAG
>JBKQVG010000182.1:0-5203 GCA_052325345.1 Bryobacteraceae bacterium | reverse complement strand
TCCCTGCCCGAGGTGGTGTCGCGCGAATAATTCAGGTCCATGAGGATCAAGTCGAACGGGCGCGAGCGGGCCACTTCGAGCAGCCCGGCGGGGGAACTGGCGGTGGTGGTTTCATGGCCGGCGGATTTCAGCAGGAGGCGGATGGCCTCCAGGACTTCGGGCTGGTCGTCGCTGACCAGAATGCTGAGGTGGTCGTGGTCCATATGCGACTCTAGAGGCAAGCCGATTGCCAACTGGAATCTGTTGATTCGATTGGTAGTAGGTAATGGGAGAGTGTTCGGAACTGGGACGTACGGTGCGGGGAAACGAGGGGCGATTTGTCGCCTGCCTCACGTCAATGATTCCGCAACCGGCATTCGGATAGGCGCGGACGGCCGTTGCCTGCGCATCTCAGGGGGGGCGCGGGGTTGGAATCAAGAGCGGCCACGCCTGGAGTGAGCGTCACGAACGGCGCCGGGGCACAGAGCGAACCGTCGGGGAGTAAGGCGCCATCGGCGTGGCTCAAGCGCAGTTGCTGTTGCCGAAGGGTCTGACCGCCTCCGGGTCGTTCACCGTAATACCCACGCTGAACGGCCGGCCTTTTCGCATGGTCTCCACCGGCAACCGCTTATATGAGAAAATCACCCGAGACCACTTTTCTGCCTTTCGATAAACTTCGACATGGAGATGCCAGATGTCTGACGAAGCAGCCGCGAATCTCCTCACACTCGACGTTGACCGTGCGGGCAATGTGGCCGTTGTCCGATGCCGTGGCAGATTGGTGGCGGGTGGGACCGATATTCTCCACGCCAAGGTCAGCCAACTGATTCCGGACTCCAGACGAATCGTGCTGGACTTGACGGATCTGACCCACATGGACAGCATGGGTCTCGGCGCCGTGGTGCGTCTGTACGTTTCAGCCAGGTCGGCGGGTTGCGACTTCGAGCTCATCAACCTGGGCAAACGGATTCGGCATCTTCTTGGGGTCACGAATCTCTTGTCGGTGTTTACAATCATCGGCGAGCAACGCATCACCATAATCTGACCGGCGAGCCGCCGATGCGCCGTCAGACCACGTCGGCGCCTCGCTCGGCCAGCAGTGCGCGCAACACCGAACGGTGGCAGCGGCTCTCGTGTTCGGCGGCGCGTCTGCTGCGGCGGCTATACCAGTCGATTGCGGCTTCGGCTTCTTCCAGGGCGGCAGGGTGGATTTGAAGCGACCCGCCTGTCACCGCTCCAGCCGATGACGGAGATGGCGGCGGGCAGCCTGCCAGGGGACGAGCGTAGTGGCTCCACTGTCAATCTGCTGGAGGCGGCGATCTATCTCTGCCTTCCAGGCTTCCTCGGCGCCCTCATCGATTGCCGGCTCGAGGCTCCCGATCAAGGAATCGATCAGCGCAGCCCGAGCTTCAGCCGGGAGGGCCAGCGCATCTCTAAGCACCTCGGCCACATGCCTTTCCATAACCTGATTCTACCGCCTTCCGGTTCTTGCCTTCCGCGCAATCGTGGGGCGCACGGATGCCGGCATCACCGAGGCGGCCATCACGTCATCTTCCGCCCGATCAGCCCGTAATCCAGCGCGCCAAAGAACTGCTCGCGAAAATCCGCGGGCAGGGAAGCCAGAGACGGCATCGATTCCACCGCCGGGGCCAGGCGCAGCAACTCGATCCGGCCAATCCCGCTCTCTTCCAGATAGAAGCGCAGCAGCGGGTGCGGGACGGGGCGTGCGTGGGTGGGATCGAGATAGAAGTGAGTGGCGAAGATCGCCAGGCATTCCGGGTTGGGCGTCTCGATGGCTATCAAGCCGTTCGGTTCCAGGCGCGACGCCGCCAGGCGAATCATTTGCGGCAATCGCCCCGGCTCCAGGTGCTCCACCACCTGGCCGCAGAAAATGCCGTCGAGCGAAGCCTCGGGGAGGGACGCGAGGTACTGGAACAGGTCCGCGGTTTCCGCTTCCAGACCTTTGGAGCGGCAGAGCGCGACCGATTCCCGGCTCAAATCGATGCCCCGCGCGGGAATGCCGGCGTCGCGCAGGTGCACAAGAAACTCGCCGCGGCCGCAGCCGATGTCGAGCACCGCCCGGCGCCCGGCGAAATAGGGCAGGTATACCTTCTGGCCGTTCTTGACGTATTCATCCGATCCGCGGAAACGCTCGGCGAAGCGGGCATAGTCGAGACCGCTCGGAGCGGCGGCTTCCGCTCCAGGACCGGGCGCAGCGAGAGTCTGCCCCACCGGAGCCGCGCCTGCCGCAAGCGGGGCCACCGACGCGCGCTGGCGAATGAGACGCAATTCGTCGTGGATGAGGCGCTCGAAATCTTCGCGCATGCGCTCCAGGTCGTTCCACAGGCGCTTTTGAATCTCCACGGAGCTGCGCTCCAGGTCGCTGGTAAAACCGCTGTGCTGGAGGCGCAGGCTTTCCCGGAAATTGGCGTCCATCCGGTCGGAATGGTGCTGCGCCGCCGCCTGGTAGTCGGCCACCGAGCGCAGAAAACGGATTTCCGTTTGCGCCAGTCTTTGTTCCCAGCCTTCGCGCCATTCACTCCAGTGATGGCGCACGTCCTCGGCCTGGCGCTCCGTCTCCCGCCACGAATCGTTCTGTGCCGCAAGCTCGGCCTTCACTTCCGCGAGCCGCCCGCCGAATTCGACCAGCGCGCGATTGACATCGTTGATGGCCTCGATGGCGGCGTCCACCGCGGCCACCGCGTGGCGGTTGAACTCGACCTGCTCGCGCACGTGCCAGTCGAGCGCGCGCGCCACCAACCGTTTCCAGCTCTGAAGCAGCGCGTTCAGCGGGCCGCCGCGGCGCGGGTTCACCGTGCCGATGGCGGCCACCTTCCCCAGCGCGGCGTCGCGCGCATGCACCAGCGGCATCAAGTCCGCCAGCGGCGCCTCCACCCCGCCGGCGGCGGTCTCCGGGTGGCGCGCGCGCACCCGGTCGCGCACCGCCCGCAAAATGGAAACCAGCTCAGCGCTTTCCACGTTTCCGGCTCCAGGTGGCGGTCACGATAGTGCTCAAACCGCCGCGCGGGGTGAAATCGCCCACCACCGTGGCGAACGCCGGCCGTGCCGCCCGCACCACGTCGCGAAGCACGCGGTTTACCACGTTTTCCTGAAAAATACCCAGGTCCCGGTAGGCCAGCAGGTACATTTTGAATGACTTTAGCTCCAGGCAGAGCCTGTCCGGCACGTATCTCAACACGATCTTGCCGAAATCCGGCAGACCGGTCTTGGGACAAACGGAGGTGAACTCCGGCATCGCGATCTCGATTTCATAGGGCTCGCGAAACTGGTTCGGCCAGGTTTCGATTTCCGGCAGGGGCGCTTCGACACCGCTGGCGGCGTGTGCATCGGTGTAAGCCCGCTTCATGATAGCGCCTTCGACAAAAGCTCCAGGAAGAGACCGACGTCGGTGACGACGCCCACCGCTTGGCCGGTGCCGCGATCGCTGACTTTGGTAGCCACCGCGGGGTTGATATCCACGCACACGATCCGCACCCAGCTCGGGAGCATGTTGCCGGTAGCGATCGAATGCAGCATCGAGCCCAGACAGAGCACCAGCCCGGCGCCCTTCAACTCGGCGGCGTAAGCGTCCTGAGCGGCGTTCATGTCGGTGATGGTGTCGGGCAGGGGACCGTCGTCGCGCAGGCTTCCGGCCAGCACGAACGGCACTCCGGCCTGAACGCATTCGTAGAGGACGCCCGAGCGCAAGCGGCCCGAGCGCACCGCTTCGGCCACCGAACCCGCCCGATAAACGGCGTTGATGGCGCGCATGTGGTTGCGGTGCCCGTGCTCTTCCTGGCGCCCGTCGGAGAGCCGCACGCCCAACGAGGTGCCGAACAGCGCGGCTTCGATATCGTGCACGCCCAGGGCATTGCCGCTCAGCACGGCGTGAACCCAATGGCCGCGGATGAGCGAACTCAGTCCTTTCACCCCACCCGTGTGCACCACCACCGGGCCGGCCACCACGACAACCTTTAGCTTCTGCTCGACTGTCTGCCGCACCAGCGCCGCCGTCTGCCGCACCGCCGTGTCCACCTGGCGCTCGGAGGAGATGCCATTCGACATGAAAGCGAACGCCAGGCGGTCGCGCTCCTTGGACTCCGGCACCACCCGAATGCCGCGCAGCCCCACCACGATCCGGTCGCCATGGCGCAGATCGCGCAGCCGCCGGCACCACGCCTGGCCATCGCGCACCACGATCATGGCGTCCATGCGCTGATCGGCCACTTCGATCCATTTTTGACCGTTGCGGACGAACGTGTGGTGGTTGGTACTGGAATAAAAATCTTCGGGCGCGCAGCGATCTCTCTCCACCTCGCGCAGCGCCGCGTCGGTAGCATCCACCGGAGCGCAGCCCAATTCCAGCAACGCTTCGAGGAGCCGGTCGAGCGACGATTCCTCTTCGACCGAGACCTTCAAGCGGAGATAGGAAGGCTCGCTATTGGTTCGCCCGATGCGGAACTGCTCCACTTCGAACCGGCCGCCGTGCTCGACGACCTTGTCGAAGATGTTTTCCATGATATGGGAATCGATAAGGTGGCCTTCCGCTTCGACCACTTCCTGAAAGGGCATAGAAGCCTATTGTAGCGGGCGGCGGGGGCGAATCCCGGGTACGGCCTACCTGAGGGTGCTTAGCCAATTGACGCGCCTAGACTGCGAATCCCCAGATCGGCTAAGAGCCCTCTACTTCACCGCCAGCCAGGCGACGAACAGGCCGTCGGGAGGGACGTCTTCCCAATACGAAACCGGGCGGCTGGCCGCCTGGCGGCAATGCCGGCGCAGCAGGCGTTCGAGTTCCTTAGGGCGAAACCAGCGCTCCCATCCCGGCGTCCGGAGGCGTCCCCAGTGCTCGGCGTTCTTGTCGATGATCGCAATCCGTCCGCCGGGCTTTACTACCCGGCAGATTTCCGCCACCGCCCGCTCGATTTCCACCGCGTGTTCGAGCGATTCGGTGGCGTAGGCCGCATCGAAAAAAGCGTCGTCGAACGGCAATTCGGTCATGGAGCCGGCGCGGGTGTGGATCCCGGCCGGCACATAGCGCAGCATTTCCTCGGACAGATCCAGGCCCCAGAACTCGGCCTCCGGCTCCCGGTCGCGCAGCACGCGCGCGAAGCGGCCCTTACCGCAGCCCACGTCCAGCACCCGCTTTCCCGCCAGGGGCGCCAGGTGCTGGTGGATGAGCTTGACGTGGTAGATGCGCGGATCGATGGTGGAGGGGAAATGC
>JBKQVG010000181.1:0-11171 GCA_052325345.1 Bryobacteraceae bacterium | reverse complement strand
AATCGCTCCCGCCTGCCCGGGCGCAACGACTATTTCCAGCTCCCGGACTGGGATTGCTACGCGCTTTCCGGCAAAGTCATCACCTTTTTCATGCCGGACGAACCCTGGAACCACCTGGAAATTTCGGGCGGCGCGTGGGGGGACATGACCCTGCTGCGCTACGACAAGGAGAAGGCGGCGACCGTCGAAAAGAGCCTCTTCGAGCGTCCCAAGGGGCAGGAAAAGACCTTCAACCGTCTGGAAGCGCCCATTACCGGCCAGAAAATCCGCTTCACCAACGTGGAGCAGGAGACGCCCATTGGAGAGCTTTCCGCCTATTACGTGCATCCCGGCACGGAGCCCGCCGGCATCGCCCAACTCCGATACCGGCTGACCGCCGCCGTGGAGCCGGACAATCCCAGTTTGAACCCGCTGACGCAGTTCATCGATGGCCGCTACCCGCCCGACGAGCGCATGACCATGGTGGCGCTTCCCGCCGGCGCGCCGCGGACGCCGCGCAAGACAGCCGAAACCGGCCTGCCCCTGCTGCACATCCTGATTCCGGCGGGCTTTCGCGAGGTGCCCAACAACCACGCGTATTCTTACGGCTGGGAGAACATGCACGCCGGCCTGGACGGAATCGCCATCGATCTGCCGGCCCTGCGCGTCAAGCCCACCCACGGCGAGTATTTCCCGCTCAACATCCAGGTGAAAGATCCGCTCTGGCCCATGCGCGATATGCTGGACTTCACCTTTTCCGTCAAGCCCGGAGAACCGCACACGCTGTGGCTCGACACCCGCGACCGCATTCTCCCCAACGGCAAGAGCATCTATCTGACCATCGCCGGCGCGGGCGCCGACTTCACTCCGGCGCTGCTCGAAGGCGCCGAAGTGCGGCTCATTTTCAAGCCCTGGAAGGACGCCGCCCCCGAACACGAAATCGACCGCTTCACGCAGGTGCGCGACAACTACTCCAACATCGTCGAGGAGCACACCAATGTCATGCGGCTGAACAATTTCAAGCGGCTCGACGCCGATCTTACCGATCTGCTGCGGGTCAATCCCAATCATCTTCTCGGCTTGTACTACTGGTACGACTTCAACAAAGAACAGGCCAAGCCGCCATTTACGCAGCCCGTCGCTCCCGCCGGCGTGCCCGTGTGGGCCTTCCGCCAGGTGAGGGACCTGGACTACGTGAAGCGCTTCGTCAACTGGTACATCGACCACCGGCAGGTCTGGGACGGCGAGCTGGGCGGCGGATTGTCCGACGATGGCGACCTCACCAACTCCTGGCCCGGACCGGCGCTCATGGGCGCGACGCCCGACAAAATTCAGAAGTCGCTGCTCAGAGTGCTCGACGCCTTTTACGCCAACCACACCTTCACCAACGGTCTCTCCACCATTCAGGCCGACGAGCTGCACAGCTATGAGGAAGGCATTTCCACCATGGGCGAGGCGCTCATCCTGGATTTCGGCAGCCCCAAACAGCTCGAGCGCGCCATGGAAACATCGCGCCGGCTGGAGTGGCTCACGGGTGTGAACCAGGCCGGGCACCGGCATATCAAGACCAACTATTTCAATGGGCTCAAAATGTCCGAAGAAGGCGTCTGGGGATGGCAGAAGGCATATTCGTTCCTGGTTTTCCAGCCGGGAGCGCTGCTGGTGCAGTTCAACGGCGCGCCGCCCACCCGCAAGCTGATTCTGGAGTTGGCGGACGGCCTGCTGGCGCATCGCAAGCAGGATGCCAACGGCCGATACTCGATCCACAACGTCATCAATTTCAAGACCGACGAGGATATGGCGAGCCCGCTGGGCATCGACTGGTACGTGTTCTGGGCCGCCTACAAATGGACCGGCGACGCAAAATACCTGCAGCCGCTTCAGGACGAGGGGCCGGCTATTTTGAGGAGCATCACCGCCGACGGTCTCGACCTGCTGCATGTGCGCGACACCTGGGGCAAGCGCCTTCTCACTTCCACGACGCCTAGCTCCGCCGAGGCCGCCAGCCGCCACTTTGCCTGGCAGATGAGCGGCGATCCGCGTTACCTGGAGCAGCTTTACGCCGACCAGATCGAAGCCGCCGCGGTACGGGAGTACATCAACACCGAGGGCAGCCTGTGGATCGACCGCGTCGGCGTGGACAGCGCCGAGTTGCAGCGCGCGCGGCTGGGCGGAGTCGCGCTCGTCCGCAACTACCCGTATCCGGGACACGTGCTGAGCTGGAAGTTCCTGGCGCCCGCCAGCGAGCAGAGCGTCGCCGTGGCGGTTTCCGAAGGCACGCCCGATCACATTAAACTGATCGCCTACAACCTCGATCAATCGCCGGTGAAGGCGCTGATGACCGGCTGGGAAATCGACCCTGGAAAATGGGAGATGACGCAGGGCACGCAAGGCAACGACGAAACCACCGTGCGCAACCCCAGCACCCGCACCATCGACTTCGAACGCAGCCAGAGCGTCGAGGTTACTTTCGAGCCGCGTACGACCACCGCGATCGAGCTGAAACTGGTCTCGAAAGGCGTGCCGTACTGGTCCCGGCCGGACCTGGGAATCGACCCCGGGGACGTTCAAGTCGAGGGCAGCCGGATGACGGTCAAGGTACACAGCCTGGGCGCGGTGGATGCACCGGCGTCGCGCGTGGTTCTACGCGACCGCGAAGGCCATGTGCTCGCGACGGCCGACGTGCCGCCATTGAAAGCGCCGTCCGACCTGATGCCGAAGACCGCGGAGGCGGCTCTGGCATTGCCCGCCGGCGCCGATTGGCACGGAGGTACGGTGACCGTGGAGATGAGCGGCGGCGGTCCCGAGATCACCCTGCGCAACAATCGCGTGGAATTGGGAGATCTCTCCGGGAACTGATTACTCGGAGCCGGAACCAAACAGGAGACACAGGAATTGGTTCCGGCAACCGCTCCCTTTGGTCGCGGCTCGGACTGGGGATCTCGCAACCGAGTTGGCTGAACGGACTGCAACTCGGAACTGGCGGAGCCGCGAGCCTGAGGTAGCCTTTAAGAAATATAGCCGCGGATGAACACCGATAAACGCCGATAAAGAAAACAGAGAATTTATCGGCGTTCATCGGTGTTCATCTGTGGCTATAAATTGAATTTTTCACAGCATCTGAGGGAGCGGTTGCCGGACAGGTCTTCGGAGACGTGCATCAACACCTATAGTGAGGATGTGAGATTCAGTCAAGCCTCGACGTTGACGGCCCTCGCGCTGCTGGCCGCCGTTGGCGCGCATGCCGCCTCCGATGCGGCCTGGTGGTACCGCGAACCGGCCGGCCGCTATTGGGAAGGCCTGCCCCTGGCGAACGGACGCCTGGCCGCCATGGTCTACGGCAGGGTGCGGGACGAAGTGATTCCGCTCAACGATGAAACCCTCTGGAGCGGGGCGCCTTACGATCCCAATAATCCCGCCGGCCGCGCCGCCCTGCCGGAAATTCGCAAACTCCTTTTCGCCGGTAGATACCGCGAGGCGCAGGCGCTCTGTTCGAAACTACTGAGCGTGCCGCTCTCCGTTCAGCACTATCAGCCGCTGGGAGAGCTGCGTATTCGCTTCGACGGGCCGGCCGAGGGCGCCGGCTACCGCCGCGAGCTGGATATGGATTCAGCCTTAGCTCGCGTGACCTATCGAATCGGCGACACGCGCTACACGCGGGAGATCTTCGCCAGTTTCCCGGACCAGGTGTTGGTGGTTCGGATTACGGCCGACAAACCCGGCCGCATTTCCCTGGCGGTCCGGCTGGCGAGCATCCAGCCGAGCGCTAGAAGCAGGCTAGAACGGGACGGCGCGATCACCATGACCGGCACGGCCGAAACGGTGACCGAAGGCCGCTCCGCCAATCCGGTCATTCCCGCCAGAATGCGTTGGGAGTCGCAAGTTCGAATTATTCGGGAGGGCGGATCGACGGGCACTTGCCGTATCGCCGAAGACGAAGAGACAGCGGCATGTACCTCGGTGACCCATGCCAACGCCGTGACTCTGGTTCTCGCGGCCGCCACCAACTACGTCAGGTGGAACGACATTACGGCCGATCCCGAGTCCCTCGTGGCGGCACGCATGAGAGCGGCGGACAAGCCCTATCGCACCCTGCTCGATCGCCACCTGCGCGATTGGCAACCGCAATTCCGCGCGTTTCGTTTGGATCTTGGCGGTGACGAAGCGGCCGGCCAGGACACCACAACGCGGCTCGATCTTCTCCGCCGCGGCGCAAAGGACCCCCTGTTTACGGCTCAATATGCGCAATACGGCCGCTATCTTCTGCTCGCCGTTTCCCGCCCCGGAACGCTTGCGTTCAATAATCACAACGTCTGGCTCGACAATATGGAGGGCCGCTGGGCGGGGCGCTGGACTCTCAACATCAACCTGGAGGAATGCTACTGGCCCGCGGAAAACGCCGGCCTCCCGCAAACCAACCATGCCCTACTGGGATTCGTGGAGCAACTCGCCGAAGCGGGCGCCCGGACCGCCCGCGAACTCTACGGCTGCCGCGGCTGGGTGGCCCACCATGGAACGGATCTTTGGATGAACACCGCCCCCACCGACAGCACCGGCCCGGGAATCTGGCCCACCGCGGGCCCATGGCTGCTCCAAAACCTGTGGGAGCATTATCTCTTCCAGCCCGATCCGCAGTACCTCAAGCGCCTGTATCCGCTGCTTCGGGGCGCTTCGGAGTTCTTCCTCGACTTCCTGGTCGAAGAACCTACGCACCACTGGCTGGTGACCGCTCCTTCGGTCTCGCCGGAGAACTCCTTCTTTACTCCCGAGGGCCAACCCACCCAAGTCTGTATGGGACCAACCCTGGATAACCAACTGCTCCGCGATCTCTTCGACCATACCGCCCAGGCATCCCGCCTTCTGGGCGTCGATAGCGAGCTTCGCTCCCAGGTCGAAAATGCTCGCAGGCGGCTGCCGCCGGACCGCATCGGGAAACACGGACAGATCGAGGAATGGCTCCAGGATTTCGACGAGCCCGAAGTCACTCACCGGCACCTTTCGCCGCTGTATGGCCTGTTTCCTTCGAACCAGATCACCGCGGCAACCCCGGACCTGCTGCACGCGGCGGAAGTCACACTGGCACGCCGCACCGACAAGAATCTCGGCTGGTCCGGCGCCTGGAAGATCAACCTTTATGCCCGCCTGGGAAACGGGGAACACGCGGAAGAGGTTCTCAACCGGATGCTGGTGGAGGTCAGCCTGCATCCGGCGAAGGAAGACAGCAACCGCGTCCCTTCCCTGGAGGGCAACCAGGGCATTCAGGGGGTTACGGCCGGGGTAGCGGAAATGCTGCTCCAGAGCCACGAGGGTGAGCTGCGGCTGCTCCCCGCGCTACCGCGCGATTGGCCGGCCGGGCATGTGGAAGGGCTGCGGGCGCGAGGCGGATTCGTGGTCGGCATGGATTGGCGCAATGGGGCACTGGAGCGGGTCGTTGTCCGCTCTGTCCTGGGGGGCGAGTGCCGGCTACGCTACGGGTCGAAGCGCGTATCTTTCATCACCCGAGCCGGCCAGCTATATGAGCGCGATGGGCAACTGCAATAGTTCCCCGGGCTTGCGCAGCCTGGGAATTTGCGGCAAGAAATCCAAGAAAAGCCGGGAGGACTCTTGGCTCTGCAGGCCTGACGACCCGCGCCACAAGATCGGCCCCAGCCGGTGGGACAGACGATCGCGTTATGTCGTCTGTCGATCGGTTGGCCTGGCAGACCAAGAAAAACGATGGTCTGCCCCAGGGTTTCACCGCTTCCAGACGAACTCGCCGTTGACGATGGTGGCTACCGGGCCGCCGCGGAAGGTGCATTGATGGAAAGGGGAATTGCGGCTGCGCGAGAAGGACTGGTTCACGTCGTAGGTCCATTCGAGCTCGGTGCTGAGAATGGTCACGTCGGCGGGGGCGCCGGGTTCGAGCGTGCCGCGGCCCAGCCGAACCACCGATTCGGGACCGGTGGTAAACAGCTCCACCATGCGCATGAGCGAAATCCGGCCGGGGTGGACCAGGTGTTCGAGCGAGAGCGCGACGGCGGTTTCGAGACCGATGATGCCGAAGGGGCAGCGCTCGAACTCCTGCATTTTTTCGCTGCCGGGGTGCGGGGCGTGGTCGGTGGCGATGGCGCTGACGGCTCCGGAAACGATGCCTTCGATGACCGCCTCGCGGTCGCCGGTGGAGCGCAGCGGCGGCTTCATTTTGTAATTGCTGTCGTAGGGCGCCATGTCTTCGTCGGCCAGGGCGAAATGGTGGGGAGTAGCTTCGGCGGTGACGGGCAAGCCGCGCTGGCGCGCCTGGGCGACCATGGCCACGGCGTGGCGGGTGGAGATGTGGGCCACGTGGAAGCGGGCGCCGGTGAGTTCGGCCAGCAGCAGGTCGCGCGCCACCATCACGTCTTCGGCGGCGGGGGGAATGCCGCGCAGGCCCCAGCGCACGGAGCGCGCACCTTCGTTCACGTCGCCGCCGGCGCTCAGGTTCAGATCTTCGCAGTGCTCGATGACGGGCAGGCCGTAGGAGCGGGCGAACTCCATGGCGCGGCGCATCACGCGGGCGTTCATCACCGGCAGGCCATCGTCGGATATGGCCACGGCGCCGGCGGCTTTCATGGCGCCGATGGCGGCCAGTTCCGTACCGCCGCTATCCTTGGTGATGGCGCCGATGGGGTGCACGTTGACCACGGCGTGCCGGCGGGCGTGCTCCACGATATAGCTGGTGACGGTGGCGGAATCGTTTACCGGCTTGGTATTGGGCATGGCGCAGATGGAGGTGAAGCCTCCGGCGGCGGCCGCGCGCGCGCCGCTCTCGATGGTCTCGGCGTGCTCGAAGCCGGGCTGGCGCAGGTGCACGTGCATGTCGATGAAGCCGGGCGCCACCACCAGGCCGGTGGCATCGAAAATTTCCGCCTTCGGCGAGGAGAGGTTGGGCGCCACGCCGGCGATGCGGCCGTCCACGATGAGCACATCCGCGACGCGGTCGGCGCCCGAGGCCGGGTCGATCACCCTTCCGTTTTTGACCACGATGGACATGGCTAGCCGATCACCTTTTCGAGCACCGCCATGCGCACGGCGACGCCGTTTTCCACCTGGTTGAGGATTACCGAGCGCTGGAAATCGGCCACTTCGCTCGACAGCTCGCGGCCGCGGTTGATGGGGCCGGGATGCATGACGATGGCATCCGGCTTGGCCAGGTCCAGGTGTTCCAGGCGCAGGCCATAGAAGGTGAAATACTCGCTGGCCGGAAACGACGCTTCGTGCTGCCGCTCGAGCTGCACGCGCAGCATCATGATCACGTCGGCATCGCGGATGGCGTCGCGGATGTCGCCGGTGAGACGCACGCCCGGCGCGAGGTACGCCAGTTCGGCCGGCAGCAGGGAAGCGGGGCCGCAGAGCACGATTTCCGCGCCGAAGCGGGAGAGCAGGTGCACGTTGGAACGAGCCACGCGGCTGTGCGCGATATCGCCGATGATGGCCACCCGCAACCCTTCCAGGCGGCCGAGGCGATCGAGAATCGTGCGCGCGTCGAGCAGCGCCTGAGTGGGATGTTCGTGCGTGCCGTCGCCCGCGTTGATGATCGGCGTGGGCAGATGGCGCGCCAGAAAATGGGGAGCGCCGGAGGCGGAGTGGCGCATCACGATGGCGTCCGGGCGCATCGCCGCCAGGGTATTCAGGGTATCCACCAGGGATTCGCCCTTGCTCACGCTGGAGCCCGCGGCGGTGATCGAAACGGCGTCCGCGCCAAGGCGCTTGGCGGCGATCTCGAAGCTGGTACGGGTGCGGGTGGAAGCCTCGAAAAACAGGTTGACGATCATCTTGCCGCGCAGCGTATCCAGCTTTTTCAGGGACTGGCTCTGCAACGGCTGAAAGTCCTTGGCCCGCGTCAGCAAGGCTTCGATGGCGGCGCGGTCCAGCTCTTCGATTCCCAACAGTCCGGCAGGCATTTTTTTCGCTTCAGGCCTGCCCGGCGGCGGCCCTTTCCACCAACAGCACTTTTTCCATGGCGTCGATCTCCTGGAACTTCACTTCGATGATTTCGACGGAACTGGTTTGCACCACCCGGCCCACGAACTGCGCTTCGATGGGCAACTCGCGGTGGCCGCGGTCGATCAGCACGAGCAGCCGCACGCGAGACGGGCGGCCGTGATCGAACAGGGCGTCAAGGGCGGCGCGGATGGTGCGGCCGGTGTAGAGCACATCGTCCATCAGCACGATGTCCTTGCCCTGCACCGAGAACTGGATATCGGTGGCGCTGACCACGGGTTTCACATCCACGGTGGTGAGATCGTCGCGATACAGATTGATATCGAGGATGCCGACGGGCACCTTGCGATTTTCAAGGGCTTCGATCTTCTTGGCGAGGCGCTGGGCCAGCGGAACGCCGCGGCGGCGGATGCCGATAAACGCGAGCTGATCGAGGTCGGCGGTTTTTTCCAGGATCTCGTGGGCCAGCCGGACCAGCGTCCGGTCTATTTCCGAAGCGCTCATCAACTGCAATTTTTCGCGCGTGAGAGGCATTAAGGCTCCGAAGGACAATGTAGCACGCAACAGCAAATCAAGGAGCTTCGAGCCGCTACCGCCAGAGTCGCGTATCCCACCGCACCGGCACGGGCCGGCTGGCCCGGATGCGGCTGAAATCGGGATGTTCCCGGTTAATGAGGACGTTGCGCTCTATCAGCGTTACCACCGAAAGAACCATCAGCACCGGCGTGCGCCGCTCGTCATACCACCGGTCGCCGAATGTCCGAGCGGCTTTGAAGGAAGGTGCATCCCAATGAGGCACATCCTCCGCGGTGATTTCTTCGATGGACAGACCGGCCGGAATCCGGATCTCGACATACCCTTGGCTCGGCGGCACGCTGCCGGAAGCGTGCGCCAGGATTTCCAATAAGGCGCCCGCATAGGTTTCGGCGGCATAGATCACGCGCCGGCCGGGAGAATTCCAGCGTGCCCCATGCAGCATGGCGCCGGTGCCGTCGAAGATGGCATGCCGCATATCGGCGATGCGAAACGCCCACAGCGGGCCGCTACGCCGGAAGGCCATAAACGATGCGGGCCATGACCTCTTCGGCCTGCCGCGCGCCCAACTCCGTCAGCGCCGCATCGAGGGGCGTTTTGCCGCCGATCTCCGGATGGGGGGTCGTCAGAAAACGCCGCGCCGCCTCGCGATCCTGCCAGACATCTTCGGCGGTGGCGACCACCCGCGCCAGGCGCTCGGTGCGCTCGCTTTCCGCCGGACTGAGCCGTTCGCGCCGGCGTTTATAGGTCGCCTCGGGAACGATCCGGTGCATCATGGCGCGCTGTTCCGCCGCGTCCGAAAAAACGCGCCGCGCCACGTTGCGAAGGGTTGCTTTGGGTAGGCCGTGCTCGACCGCGTCATTCAGTTCCAGGACAGACGTCATGGGCTTACCCAAAACGCGGTCTCCACCCAGGACTTCTCCGATATGGATTGGCTCCAGCATTGGTATCATTATAGCCTAGATATTAGACCAATTGATACCGTTGAATCCGTTAGCGAACGTGTTTTCCACGCCATTCTTCCGAGCCGCTGGCTTTCAACCTGCCCCGCAGGGCCGTGTCGCGGCGAGGTATGTCCAGCAGCCGACGCCAACACGCAGAATCAGCCCCGCGCGCATGTGCTGACCCGGCCGGGACGCGGTCAGCGCGAGCTGCCCTCGGAAAAAACAGTGCATACAGGTTCGCGGCGACCGGAAATCCAAGCCAATTTCGGCAAAACCACGACGCGCGCCATCTTACCTCGAAAGCAAAACCCATTAAAGAACCGGGCTCACGCCGCGGTTTAGTTCACCGCGCGGTTTACACACTTCCGCAGCGCTCGGGCGACGCATCTTTTCCGGGCTTTCGGCGCCGCGAATCGGAGCAACCCTTCTTCGGTCACAAACTTTCAAAATTCCTATCTCCCTTCCCACCACTAACTTGCCGCCCTCCCACCCGCAACCCCAGCCCCCTCCCGTGCTACTTCTGAATCAGGCTGCCGGAACCGAAGCTCAATCCTT
The DNA here is from genome assembly GCA_052325345.1 of Bryobacteraceae bacterium. Classification (GTDB taxonomy): domain Bacteria; phylum Acidobacteriota; class Terriglobia; order Bryobacterales; family Bryobacteraceae; genus JBEKYD01. The sequence continues at coordinate 1,200 of JBKQVG010000181.1, read as the reverse complement.
CCGGCCGCCGCTTCGACCCGGGTGAAAAGCCAATTGGTTTTCATCCGCGTTCATCGCTGTTCATCGGTGCCTCAATTCTTTTCTTCACCTATAGGAGCCCTAGCATGTCTCAACGATCCAAGCTTCCCCTGTCCGAAGCGCGCCTCGCCGCCAATCGCGCCAACGCGCGGAAGAGTACCGGGCCGCGCACACCCGCGGGTAAGGCCCGTTCCGCCATGAACGCCTGCCAGCACGGTTTCGCCGGCAGCCACTTCGCCGTCGCCCGTCTCGAAGACCCCGGCGAAATCGACAAGTTCAAAGCCGACCTCGTCGCCACCTACCAGCCCGTCAACTCCCAGGAACTCTTCGCCATCGAGTCCATCGCCATCGCCCAGCAGTCCCTGCGCCGCGCCGCCCGCCTGGAGTCCGGCATCTTCACCGCCTGCCTCAACGAAGCCTTCGACCGCCGCTCCGACCGCGTCCTCGTCACCATGGTGCCCGACATGATCGCCTCCACCGACGAGTACAGCAACGTCGAGCGCCGCGCCATCACCCGCGCCCAGAACCGCAACTACGGCCTCGGCGAAGGCTTCCACCGTTTCACCCAGCGCGCCGACACCGTGCGCGTCTTCCTCCGCTACCAGGCCCAGGCCGAACGCAACTACCGCCGCGCCAAAGAAGACCTCCTCCACCTCATCTCCCTGCGCGACCAGTTAGCCGTCCCCCAAACGGTCTGCCAGCAGACCTCGGACTGCCAGCCGATGCCGACGCGCGCGCCCGCGACCGGCGCGAGCCCCGGAGCGACCGAGGCCAGGACCAGGGCGCCCTTGGCGTACGTGACGTCGGTGGGGGCGGCCTGGTTGGGGGTCTGCTCGGCCTGCGCCTGCGCGACGGCGTTCGACAGGTCGCCCACGGCGATGTTGCCGCTGAAGCCCGCCGAGGCGCGCACGTCGCCCTGGGGCAGCGTCCGCGCCGGGTGAAGCAGAGGCAGCCCCCCGCCGCACGCGGAGAGCAGCGCCAGTAGGGCCAGGCCTGCCGCGAGCCCGGCCGCTCGCTTCACTTGCGGAAGCGGGAAGGGAACGAGTTCGCGGCGACGCGCTTCTGCAGGTCGGCGTCGTCGGGGTGGAGCTTGACCGCGCGCTCGAGCAGCATCTGCTCTTCCTCGCGGTGGTTGGGATCGGGGATGCAGCACTCGACCGGGCAGACGGCCTGGCAGGCCTC
>JBKQVG010000180.1:0-7605 GCA_052325345.1 Bryobacteraceae bacterium | reverse complement strand
CTTCGAAACCGTGCGCGGCGCGGTAAACAGCTTCGGCTCCACGTGCGCGGCCAGGCGGGAGATCAGGTCGGCGAAGTTGCGCGTCTCCTCGAAGCTGTAAATCGGCGACGGCATGCACATCTACGTGCCCGTGGAGCCGATTTACAGCTTCGAGGAGACGCGCAACTTCGCCGACCTGATCTCCCGCCTGGCCGCGCACGTGGAGCCGAAGCTGTTTACCGCGCCGCGCACGGTTTCGAAGCGCCAAAAAGACCGCGTGTATTTCGATTACCTGCAGAACGCGAGTTCGAAGACGATCGCCGCGCCCTACGTGCTGCGCGCCTACCCCGGTGCTCCGGTGGCAACGCCGCTCGAATGGAAAGAGGTCAAACGCGGCCTCCATCCCTTGCAATTCCATCTGAAGAATGCGCGCCAGCGCTTCGCCGAAATAGGCGACCTGTTCGCCGGCGTGCTCCACAAGCCCCAACGCCTGGAAGACGCGCTGGCAAAGCTGGAAGAGATCTGGAAGTAAGTGAGCCGCAGCCAAAAGGCGCGGTGAAAAATCAAATTTAAGCCGCCGGTGAACACAGATGAACGCCGATAAATCCTTTTATTGCTTTATCTGCGTTCATTGGTGTTCATCGGCGGCCATATTCTTTTACGGCCTTCAAAAGGGAGCCGTGAAATAATAGTAATGCTACAAACGTCGCTATGATTGAGCCACCTCACCCCGGCGAGACCATTAAGGAAGACTACCTCGTACCGCTCGGCATGAGCGTCAATGCGCTTGCCAAACAACTTGCCATCGGGCCTGCACGCCTCAATGAAATTGTGCGCGGCGAACGCGGGATCACTGCCGACACGGCCTTGCGCCTGGCTCGCTACTTCGGCACCTCGGCCGAATTCTGGTTGGGCCTGCAACTGGAATACGATCTCCGCATGGCGCAGCAGAAAGCGGGCAAGCTGATCGCGCGGCAGGTCAAAACACGCGGGCAGGCGGCATAGACGCCCGGCCGGAATGTCGAGTCTGAGGGCGACCGTGAGGGAGCGGTCGCCTACGCATCCAGTCAGTGAACTTGTGCATAGCCGGGCCGGGGCGCGTGAGGGGTGCCGACGACCGACCGGCGGCGGCTTCAACCCCGCTTGCCCCGCTTGAGTTCCGCGTGCGCTTCATGCTGTAGTTGGTTCAGTCGGAAACATCGTCACCATGCCACGCGTTCGCGCAGTCTGGCAAGCTTTGTCCCGCACGCTGCGGCGTTCCATCCGCTACCGGATGACGCTCGCCGGGAGCCTCTTTACCCTGGCGACCCTGGCCGTTACCGTGGCGGCCATTCTCACCGCCAATAACCTGCTTCTTCTGCTGGCCTGCGCCCTCATGTCGACGCTGCTGGTATCCGGCCTGGTCAGCCGGTTATGCCTGGCTGGCCTGGAGGTGGATTACGTGGTGCCGGAGCACGTCGCCGCCGGCCAGTTCGTGCCCGGGCGCATGAGCGTGCGCAATCAGAAGCTGCTGATGCCGTCGTTTGCCATTCGCGTGGAGGGTATCCCCGCGGCTGATCGCCCCACGCTCCGCCAGCCGGTGTTCTTCCCCCTGCTGCCGATCGGCGCCACCCTGGAGCAGACCGTGGAAGCCCGCTTCCCGCGCCGCGGTCTCTACCGTACCAACGGCTTCGCCGTCTCCACAGCGTTCCCGTTTGGCTTCCTCGACCGATCCGCCAGCGTAACCCTGCAGCGCGAAACCCTGGTCTATCCGCGGATCGACCCACAGCCCGGCTTCGAAGACCTGCTCGCCGGCATTAACGGCGAAATCGAAAGCCACTACCGCGGGCTGGGCCGCGACTTCTATCGCATCCGTCCCTACGAGGCGTTCGAGAGCGCGCGGCACGTGGATTGGAAGGCGTCCGCCCACGTAGGCACCCTGCAGGTTCGCGAATTCGCGCGCGAACAGGAGCCCACCGTGGAATTATTCCTGGACCGCGAACTGCCCCACGATCTGGACGCCTGGTTCGAACAAGCCATCGCCTGTTGCGCGTTTCTGGCATGGCGGCTTTCCGGGCAAGGCACCGCCATCCATTTCCGTTCCAACGGCTACCGGTTGCGCCAGCCCGAAGACACGGACATTTTCGGCATCCTTAAGTATCTCGCCCTGGTTTATCCGCGCGGCGAGCAGCCGCCCGAGCCCCCGTTCGAGCCCGCCAGCTACCAGTTGGTATTCACCGTGTCGCCCGAGAAATTTCGCGCCGCCGGTTGGGGCAGCGCGCGGGTGTTGTGTCCGGAAACCCTGCCCACCGGGCCTCCATCCATGGAACACCGAAACCGGTTTGATACCATGAAATGAAAAGCCTTGACCGACACCGTTCCCGACATTCTGGCCCGCATTGTCGCCCATAAGCGCGCCGAGTTAGCCGCGGGCGTATTCCCGTCAGAAGAATGGGAACGCCGAGCTCAGACCCACGCCGGCACGCGCCGCGATTTTCGCGTCTCCCTCCTCGGGCACGCGCCGGCCATCATCGCCGAGGTGAAAAAAGCCTCGCCCAGCAAGGGCTTGCTGGCGGCCGATTTCGTCCCGTCGCGGATCGCCGCGGCTTACGAATCGGGCGGCGCGGCGGCGATTTCCGTACTCACCGACGAAACCTTTTTTCAAGGCAGCCTGGCTGACCTGGAATCCGCCCGCGCGGCGGTGCGCGTGCCCGTGCTGCGCAAGGACTTCACTATCGCGCCTGAGCACGTTCTCCAGGCCGCCGCTCACGGCGCCGATGCCGTTCTGCTGATCGCCGCCATCCTCACCGAGCGCGAGATCCGCGACTTTCGCGAAGCTGCCATTCGCTACCGCATGGCTGCCCTCGTCGAGGTTCATAACCGCCGCGAATTGGACGCCGCCGTGGCCGCGGGCGCCGACATCATCGGCGTCAACAACCGCGACCTGTCGACTTTTGAAGTCACGCTGGAGACTTCGCTGCGCTTGGCTGAATTCATGCCGGCTGGCGCCGTTCTGGTGAGCGAGAGCGGCATTCACAACGCCGGCCACATCGCCCGCTTGCGCGCCGCCGGTTATCACGCCTTTCTGGTGGGCGAGCACCTCATGAAGGCCGGCGACCCTGCCGCCGAGCTAGCCAAGTTGGTGGCGGCATGAGTGCGACGACTCCTGATGCCGGAGAAGTTGGGCTGGGGCACACTTCGGCGATCCGGGGGTGGGACAGACCATCGTTTTTCGTGGTCTGTCAGGAGTTCGCCACCCCGCAAACGCTTGACAGACGACAAGAAACGATCGTCTGTCCCACCGATTTCTCATCCATGCTGCCGAGGTCTAACAAGTGTTAGCTAAAGGCGGCCCCATTCTCAAGATTTGCGGCATCACCAATCAGGAGGATGCTTCCGCCGCCATCGATGCCGGCGCCAACGCTATCGGCTTCAACTTTTATCCCGCCAGCCCGCGCCATCTCACCCCGGAAAGGGCCGCCGGCATTGAATCTCCTCCGGGCGTGCGCCGCGTGGGTGTGTTTGTCAACGAGGCGCCGGCGCGGGTGGAGGAGATCGCGCGCATCGCGGCGCTGGACGTAGCGCAACTGCACGGCGACGAAACCGCCGCCCGCTATCCGCACGCGATCGCCGTATGGAAAGCCGCGCGGGTGACGGCGGACTTCAGCTTCGCCCTTTACCGCGACACCCCCGCCGAGGCCCTCCTGTTGGATGGGCCGGCCGGCGAACTTTTCGGCGGCGCTGGCAAGGCATTCGATTGGAGCCGGGCGGCGGAGTCGCCCAAGGCAATCATCATAGCCGGCGGCCTGGATGCTTCCAATGTGGCGCGCGCCGTCGAACTGGCGCATCCTTGGGGTGTGGACGCCTGCTCGCGCATCGAAAGCGAGCCGGGCAAAAAGGATCATAGAAAGATGAGAGAGTTTCTGCAGGCGGCCGGGGCGGCGCTCCGCTCGTGACCGCGCAGCCCGATGCCGGCGGGCACTTCGGACCTTATGGGGGGCGGTTTGTCCCGGAAGTCCTGATGGCGCCCATCGAGGAACTGGAAAAAGCCTACCTGGAAGCGCGCCGGGATCCGGCGTTTCAGGCCGAGCTCGCCCAATTGCTCGCCACCTATGCGGGCCGGCCCACGCCGCTCTACTACGCGCGGCGGCTGAGCGATTCGTTAGGGGGCGCCCAAGGCGGAGCGCGCATCTGGCTCAAGCGCGAAGACCTGCTCCACACCGGCGCTCACAAGATCAATAATGCCCTGGGGCAGGCGCTGCTGGCGCGCCGCATGGGCAAACGCCGCATTATCGCCGAAACCGGCGCCGGGCAGCACGGCGTGGCTACGGCCACGGTGTGTGCGCTGCTCGGTTTTGAGTGCGTCGTCTATATGGGCGAGGAAGATATGCGCCGGCAGCGGCTTAACGTCTTCCGCATGCGCCTGCTGGGCGCCAAGGTGGTGAGCGTTTCCACCGGCAGCCGAACGCTCAAAGACGCCATCAGCGAGGCCATGCGCGACTGGGTCGCCAACGTCGCCGACACGTATTACCTGCTGGGCTCGGCCCTGGGGGCGCATCCCTACCCCATGATGGTGCGCGATTTCCAGAAGATCATCGGCGAAGAGGCAAGGCGGCAGATCCTCGAAGCCGAAGGCCGCCTGCCCGATACCGTTTTCGCCTGCGTCGGCGGCGGCTCGAACGCCATCGGCATTTTCCACGCCTTCGTGCCGGACCATGAGGTAGCTCTAGTCGGCATTGAAGCCGGCGGCAGCGGACAGGAACTGGGCCTCCACGCCGCCCGTTTTCGCGGCGGATCGCCGGGCGTGCTGCAGGGCGCCTACAGCTACCTGCTGCAGGATGGCGACGGGCAGGTTTCGCTGACGCATTCGATTTCGGCCGGCCTGGATTACGCCATGATCGGTCCCGAGCACGCCCTGCTGCACGATCGGCGCCGTGCCGAATACGTGGCGGCGTCCGATTCCGAAGCCTTGGAAGCAGCCACGAAACTCTCCCGCGTCGAGGGCATCATCCCGGCCTTGGAATCGGCGCACGCCCTGGCCGAAGCTTTCCGGCGCGCGCCCCAAGCGGCCGGCCAAATCTTCCTCGTCAACCTCTCCGGCCGCGGCGACAAGGATATCGACATCTACCGCGAAAACCTGAAGGAACTGGACCAGGCATGAGGATACGCGAAGTCGGAAGTCAGAAGACAGAAGTCGGTGGAGCGGACTCTCAGTCTGCCACGCCGGGACTCCTCCCGGCGCTTGTCCCGCATGACTTGAGATGCTCGCCGCGAACGCGGAGACGGCCCTCGTTTGGTTGCGGTTCCGCCTCTCCGTGGGGCAGGTTGTTCAACCTGCGGACCGATAATCAATCGGTCCAGCCCGTTGCAGCCCGGAAGTCAACCGGCGGAATGTAACATGCAGACCCGAATCGGCAACCTTTTCGAAAATCTGGCGCGCGACGGCGGCAAAGCCCTGATCGCTTATCTGACTGCCGGCGATCCGTCGCTTGCCGCGACGCCCGGCTTGGTGGACGCGCTGGTGCGCGGCGGCGCCGACCTGATCGAGTTGGGCGTGCCTTTCTCCGACCCGGTCGCCGATGGCCCGGTCATTCAGCGGGCCGGAGAACGCGCCTTGCGCGCCGGCGCCACGTTGGCCGGCGTGCTGGAGGCGGCGCGCCGCATCCGTGAGCGGTCCCAAGTGCCGTTGCTGCTGTTCACCTATCTGAACCCGGTTTTGCGCTACGGCCTCGAGCGCCTGGCTCGTGACGCCGCGGCGGCCGGCATCGATGGCTGCCTGCTCACCGACGCCTCCGTGGAAGAGGCTCACGACTATGTCGGCGCCATGCATGGAGCGGGGCTCGATACCGTATTTCTGGCCGCGCCAACCTCTACGCCGCGCCGCCTGGAATTGGTGGCGCGCTACTCCACCGGTTTCGTCTACCTGGTTTCGCGCACCGGCGTTACCGGCGAACGCGATTCCATTGCGAGTTCGGTTGCGCCGCTGGTCCGGGCCATGCGCCAGTTCACCAAGCTGCCGCTGGCGGTGGGCTTCGGCGTTTCCAAGCCCGAACACGTGGCCGAATTGGGCAGGCAGGTGGAAGGCGTGGTGGTGGGCAGCGCCATCGTCCGCGTCATCGAACGCTATGGGAAGGACCCGAGTCTGGCGGCGCGTTTGGAGGATTTCGCGCGACAGCTCAAGGCTGGCTTCGAATCTCCCGCCGCGAGGGTCAAGGCATGACCGAAGAACAAGCGCGCCGCGAACTGGACCAACTGCGCGAGCACATCGACGAAGTCGACCGCCAGATCGTCGAGCTGCTCAACCAACGGACCCGCGTGGTGGAAGACATCGGCAGGGTGAAGCGCGAAGCCCAGTTGCCGATCTACGAGCCGAAGCGTGAGGAGTTGGTTTTCGCCAATGTGAATTCGGCCAACCAGGGGCCGCTCACCAACGCCCAATTGCGCGGCATCTTCGAGCGCGTCATCGACGAAATGCGCCGCATTCAGCGCATCCGCATGGAATCGGACGGAGCCAAATAGATGGTAATCGTAATGCAAGCCGGCGCCACCGACGAACAGATCGAGGCCGTCATCGACCGCATGGTGGAAATGGGGTTCGACGTACATCGCTCCACCGGCGTGGTCCATACCGTGCTCGGGGGAGTAGGCGGCAAGGCCGAATCCGATCTTTCGGTCTTCGAAGTGATGGATGGCGTGAAGGAAGCGCATCGCATCGCATCGCCTTACAAGCTGGCCAGCCGCAGCTTTCGCCCCCAGGGCACGGTGGTGCGCGCCGGGCCTGTCGAGATCGGCGGCCGGCGCGTGGCGCTGTTAGCCGGTCCCGCCAGAGTGGAAAGCCGCGACCAGTTGGAACGCTCGGCGGACCTGGTGGCCCAGGCGGGAGCTTGCGCCCTTCGCGCGGGCGTGTATCTGCGCGGCGGTTCGCCTTACGGCGCTGAAGGTCCCGGTGAAAAAGGCCTCATCCTGCTGCGCCAGGCGGCCGAGCGCCGCGGTCTGCTGGTGGTCAGCGAGGTCCACGACCACACCGAGATTCCCCTGATCGCGCGTTATGCCGACATTCTCGAAGTGGGCTCGCGCAATATGCAGAACTTCCACTTGCTGGATGAGCTCGGCAAGCAGTCCAAGCCGGTCCTCTTAAAGCGCGGCATTGCCGCCACGGTCGAGGACCTGCTGCTCTCGGCCGAGCATATCCTGGCGGGCGGCAATTATGACGTCATCCTGAGCGAGGGCGGCATTCGCACGTTCGAAACCTACACCCGGTACACCCTTGATCTTTCCGCCATTCCCGTGGTGAAAAAGCTCTCGCACCTGCCCATCCTGGCCGATCCCTGCCAGGCCACCGGCCGGCGCGACAAGGTGCCGCCCATGGCCCGCGCCGCCGTGGCCGCCGGCGCCGACGGGTTGATCCTGGAAGTGCATCCCGATCCCGACCACGCCCTCAGCGAAGGAGCGCAATCGCTGGGCCCGCGCCAGTTCGAAGAGCTGACCGCGCAGTTGCGCCAGATCGCGCCCGCGGTCGGCCGGAGCATCTAATGTCGGGTCCTAACAATTTGTCGCGCATGGTGAACACCTCCTCGATTTCTTTTCCGGCGAGGAAGATTTTCTCAGGCTGGCCCCTCTTCGTGGAGCGGACTCTCAGTCTGCCAC
>JBKQVG010000179.1:0-6646 GCA_052325345.1 Bryobacteraceae bacterium | reverse complement strand
CTATCTTTATTTCCTGCTCGCGCGCTACCGCTCCGATTACGAACCGGTGATCCGGCCTACGTTCTACGACTTCCCGACCGACCCGCAATGCTACCGTGAAAACGACGAAATGATGCTCGGTCCGTCGCTACTGGTGGCGCCCGTAGTGGAACCCGGAGCGACTACGCGCAGCGTGTACCTGCCGCAAGGAGCCGACTGGTGCAACTTCTGGACCGGCGAGAGATTTCCCGGTGGCCAGACCATCGATTTGCCGGCGCCCTGGGATCGCCCCGTGCTCTTGGCCCGCGCCGGCAGCGTGATCCCGCTGAACCTGTCCGAGCCTCCAACCTCCGGCCGCGACCTGCGCGGCTTCCTTCTGTTTCCACTGGCGGAAGGCAACGGCTTTGGAGAGAGTTATGAGGACGACGGCGAAACCGAAGCTTACCGCGAGAAGGAGTGCGGCGCATGGCGTATCGCCATGACCGGCGCCGCCGATCGCCTGAGGATCGCCGTATCGGCCTCGGGCAGGTACCTCAGCCACAAAGAAATTACACTGCTTGTGCCGGTAGCCGAGCAACGCCCGGTTGAACTGGCAGGGGCCGCCGTCCTGGCCAAGTGGGGTGGGATGTAATTCCGCGGGCGATTATGTAACAAGTTGAAACTAGATGTGTTATCACCCAACAAAACCGGGGACACCCGCCGCCGGGGCAAAACCTGGAGGACCGCAGGTTTCCGGCAAAACTCTGCCAGATCGACCGGTAGCGTTTCGCCTTGTAACCAAATCAGCGGCCCGAACGCCCTTGTCCCCTTTACAGCACAACTATGTCTAAACTCCTAGCAGCTTTTCTCTTGCTGTGCGGACTCGCCGTGGCGGCAGGTCCGCCGGTAACCGCGATCCGCAACGCCAGAATCGTCACCGTGAGCGGTCCGGTGATTGCCAAAGGCACGGTCGTGATTCACGACGGATTGATCGAGGCGGTGGGCGAAAACGCCGCCATTCCGGCCGGCGCCTGGGTGATCGATGGCGAAGGCATGACGGTTTATCCCGGCCTGATCGACGCCTTGAGCACGGTGGGTATGCCGGGCGCGGCTTCGGCCGCGGCAACCGCCGGCCGGGGAGGCGGGGGCGGCCAGACCACGACTCCCGCCACCACCGCGGCCGCCGCTCCGCGTTCCATGGGACCCGAAGACCGCCCGCAGACCACCAGTTGGCTGCTGGCGGCGGACGAGATTTCTCCCTCCGATCGCCGCATCGAAACCGTTCGTTCCGGCGGCATCACCACCGCGGCCACTTATCCGACGCGCGGCATCTTTGCCGGCCAGGGTTCGCTGATCGATCTGGCCGCCGCCGAGAAGGCCGGCGGAATGGTTGTGCTTCCTTCGCTCGGCCAGTATATTTCGGTGACTCGCAGCGGCGGCGGCTTCGGGGGATTCGGCTCGGGGTTTCCTAGCGCGCTCATGGGCTACATCGCCTATATCCGCCAGATCTATCTCGATGCCGATCACTACAAGCTGGTGAAGGAGGCTTACGCCAAGGACCCGCGCGGCATGGAGCGCCCGCAGTATGACCGCGCGCTCGAAGGCGTGCTCGAATCGAAACGCATTCTGTTGCCCGCCAACCGCGTGGTCGAGATGGATCGCATGCTGCGCCTGGCGGCGGATTTGAAGCAGCCCGTGATTCTTTACGGAATGCGCGAAGCCTACCGTCCCGAAGCCGCGCCGATTCTTAAGAAATTCGGCAGTCCGGTGCTGGTCAGCCTGAAGTGGGCCGAAGAGCCGCGCGATCCCGATCCCGAAGCCGATCAGACGCTGCGCTCGCTGCTCAACATCGACCAGGGCCCGGCCGCTCCCGCGATGCTCGAGAAAGCCGGCGTGCCTTTCGCCTTCTATACCGACGGCATCGATGCGCCGCGCGACCTCGTGCGCGCGGTGAAGAAAGCCATCGACGCCGGATTGTCGCGGGAAGACGCTTTGCGTGCGTTCACCTTGTCGCCGGCCGAAATCTACGGCGTCTCCGACCGTCTGGGCAGTATCGAGAAAGGCAAGATCGCCAACCTGGTGCTGACCAAAGGAGAGATCTTCGACGCCAACACGCGCATCGAGACGGTGTTTGTGGATGGCAAGGCGTATAAGCCGGCGCCGGAAACGCCGCAGGGCGGCCGCGGCCAGATGACCGAGGGACCGGGGGAAATCCGATGAGAAAGCTCCTGCTGATCGCGCTGACGGCGCTGGCGCCGGTGGCCGCGCAAACCATCGTGATTGAGAATGCCACCATCATGACCGTGACCAAGGGCACGCTCAAGGGATCGGTGGTGATGAAGGACGGCAAAATCACCGAAGTCGGCGAAAAAGTGATGGTGCCGCAGGGCGCCGCCATTATCGATGCCGGCGGCCAATACTTGATTCCGGGCATTATCGATTGCCACTCGCACATTGCCGTGGATGGCGGCGTGAACGAGGGGAGCGTGTCGGTTTCCTCCATGGTCGATATCAAGGATGTCGTCAATCCCGAGGATATTGCGATTTATCGCGCGCTCGCCGGTGGTGTCACCACCGCCAACATCCTGCACGGATCGGCGAATGCCATCGGCGGCAGAACCATCGTGCTGAAAATGCGTTGGGGCAAGGATGCGCAAGGCATGATCTTCGCTGGCGCGCTGCCGGGAATCAAGTTCGCGTTGGGAGAGAATCCGAAGCGCGCCGGCAATCCGCAAGGCGGGCGCGGCGCCGGCGCGGCGGCCGTGTTTGCGCGCTATCCGGCCACCCGCATGGGCGTCGAAGATACCATTCGCGAGGCCTTCAACCAGGCCAAGGCCTACAAGGCTGAATGGGACGCCTACGACGCCAGGATGGCCCACGGCGAACACCCCCTTCCGCCGCGCCGGGACCTGAAACTGGAGGCCCTGAAGGAAGTTCTGGAAGGCAAGCGCTACGTGCACGCCCACTGCTACCGGTCCGACGAGATTCTGATGCTGCTGCGCGTGGCGGACGATTACGGTTTCAAGATCCGCACCCTGCAGCACGTGCTCGAAGGATACAAAGTGGCCCCCGAGATTCTGGCTCACGGGGCCGGCGCCAGCACGTTCTCCGATTGGTGGGCTTATAAGATGGAGGCCATCGACGCCATTCCTTATAACGCGGCCCTGATGCAGAAGAAGGGCATTGTGGTCAGTCTTAATAGCGACGACGCCGAGCTGATGCGCCACCTCAATACCGAAGCCGCCAAGGCCATGAAGTACGGCGGCGTGAGCGAGAACGATGCGCTGGCCATGGTCACCATCAATCCGGCCAAGCAGTTGGGTATCGACAATCGGGTGGGGTCGATCGAGGTGGGTAAAGACGCCGACCTGGTGATTTACGATAAGTACCCGCTTTCCGATTACGCCAAAGTGGAAAAGGTGTTGATCGACGGAACGGTCTATTTCGACCGCGATAAGGCGGTAAGCGCCGCCAAGGCGGCCGCGGCGGAGAAACGGAAGTTGCTGGAAAAAATCAAGCAGAGCCAGCCCCGGCAACAGCCGGCCAGGAGACCCAACGGATGAAAAAGATCGGATTGTTTTTTGGCGGCCTGTTGGCGGCGTTATCGTTGAGCGGCGTGCCGGCTTGGTCGGCCGCCGATGTTCCGGTGTTGATTCGCGGCATCGATGTGTACCCGGTCACCGGCCCGGTCATGAAGAGCGTTTCGGTGCTGGTGGAAAACGGCAAGATCGCCGGCGTCGGCGCCAGGATCGCGGCGCCCAAAGGCGCGCGGGTCATCGAAGGCAAGGGTCTGCGCGTGTATCCCGGCATGATCGACTCCGCCACCCAGTTGGGGCTTTCCGAGATAGAGTCGATTCGCGAGACTGTGGACACCGGTGAACTGGGCGAGTTCATGCCGCAACTGCGCGCGCTGGCCTCCGTCAACCCGGGCAGTGAACATTTTCCGGTGGTGCGTGTGAACGGCATCACCACGGCGATGACGTTTCCGTCGGGCGGCGGCGGAGGCGGCCGTGGCGCGGCTGCGCGCCAGGTGATCTCCGGGCAGGCGGCGTTGATTCACACCGACGGCTGGACCTGGGAACAGATGGCCGTGCTGCCGTCGGCCGCGATTGCGGTGCAGTTTCCCAGCTTGGGCGGCCGCGGAGGCCGGGGCGGCGGCAATCCCGACTTTCCGGCGCTGTTTGGCGAAGCCGGCGCGGCCGGCGCCTATGCCCAAACCCTGCGCACTTACCGCGAGGAACTGGGTAAGCTGACCGATTTCTTCGACCAGGCGCGCCGCTACCAGAAAGCCAAGGCCGCCAACGAGCCCGGATTGACGCGCGACCTGAAGTATGAAGCTCTGATCCCCGTGCTCGAAGGCAAGACTCCCTTGGCCATTTCGGTATCGACACCGAAGACGATTCACGATGCGATCGCTTTCGCCGATCGGCAACACGTTAAAGTGGTTCTCCTGCAGCCTAGGGAGTTAGGCAACGCCGCCGCCGAGTTAAAGGCCAGGAATATCCCCGTGATCCTGGGTAAAGTGCTGGCTCTGCCGCACGGCGAAGACGATCCCTACGATCAGGCGTTCACGCTGCCGCTCGAATGCTACAAGGCCGGAGTGAAATTCGCCTTTGGCGCGTTTGAGAACCAGTTTGTACGCGACCTTCCATATCAGGCCGCCACCGCCGTGGCCTTCGGCCTTCCGCAAGAGCAAGCTTTGAAGGCGATCACCATCAATCCCGCCGAGATTTGGGGCGTAAGCGACCAGGTGGGCTCCATCGAGAAAGGCAAGGTCGCCGACCTGGTGGTGACCACCGGCGACATCCTGGAAATTCAAACCCAGGTGAAACACGTGTTCATCAAGGGCCAGGACGTGGATCTGACCAACAAGCAGACTCGCCTGTACGAAAAGTACCTGGCACGCCCATGACTTACTTGCAGTACTGGAAGTTTTCGTGAAGAAAATGCGGCCGCCGAGGAACGCCTATAAAGAGATTGATTGAGTTATCGGTGTTGATTCGCGTTCATCGGCGGCTTGAATCTGTTAGTCGGCGGCGCGTTGGGGCTTCTGGAACTCGTCGGAATCCAGCCATAAAGTCACTGGACCGTCGTTCACCAGGCGCACCTGCATGGAAGCTTGAAACACTCCGCATTCCACCGGCACGGGGCCACGGCGAGCGGCGGCCACAAAGTAATCATAGAGATGGCGGGCCAGTTCGGGAGGCGCGGCGAGGTCGAAGCTGGGCCGGCGTCCTTTGCGGCAGTTTCCGTACAAAGTAAACTGCGACACGATTAACATCGCTCCTCCGGCCTCGATCAGGTTGCGATTCATTTTTCCGCTCTCATCCGGGAAAATACGGAGGTGGGTGGCTTTTTCCAGCAGGAAATCCGCTTCGGCCCGGCTGTCGTCCTTCTTTATTCCAATCAATACTAGTAATCCCGTACCTATACGCGCTACGGTAGTATTTTCAACCGAGACGCTCGCTTCGCTTACCCGCTGAATCAGCAATCTCATGTTAAGACCTTTCCACCGATAAATACCTGCCTTCTATTTTGTAACATCCTTTGTCGCTCCATGTTATAGTGTCCGGGGAGAGTTCCAATGGCACGTTTTACCGCTATACACGACACAACCACGCTGCAAATGGCGCTGATTGGTTATCGGATCGAACGGCAGAAGATAGACGATAAAATTCGCGAGATCCAGGACCAACTCAAAGGCGGAGCAGTCTCGGCGGCGCCGGCCGGAGGGGAAAAAGCGGCCGAGGCTCCGAAACGCGTTCTCAGTCTTGCGGCGCGCCGCCGGATTGCAATGGCGCAGAAAAAGCGTTGGGCGGAGCATCGCCGGCGGAAAGCCAAGGCGGCCGCAAAATAGGGGAACGGCGCGGACGTTTTGGTGTGCCGCCTAGCGGAAGTTTGGCTGTGGCGCAAGGCATCCGCCCTGTGGCCACGCCCTGCCGAGGCTTCGTGAGTGGCATTCTCCCGGGAAGAACCGCTCGAATGCCGGGCGACAATCCATGCCGATGCGGATCATTGTACTGATTGGCCTGCCGGGCTCGGGTAAGTCGACTTACCTGAAGAAACTGGGTACGGCCGGCCTCGCGAGCGATCGGATTCGCCTGTGGCTGGCTGACGACGAGACCGATCAGAGCGTTCAGAGGCGGATTTTTCAGACGCTGCGCTATTTATTGCGGCAACGCCTGGCGATCGGCCGCCCGGTCACCTATATCGACGCTACCAACCTGACGCCGCGCGAGCGCCGCCCCTATCTGGAGATTGCGCGTAAGCGCGGCTGCACGGCCGAGGCGATATTCTTCGACGTGCCGCTCGAGGTGTGCCGCAAGCGCAATCGGCGCCGCTCGCGGGTAGTGCCGGACGACGTGTTGCGGCGCATGTCGGAGCGCCTGACGCCTCCCACCGAAGCGGAAGGATTCGCGCGGATCACCGTGGTGCGCGGATAGGTGGGGCCGGTGGAATAGGCCTTTGGCCCGGCTTCCAGGGCGCCACGCGACCGCAATCGCCAAGTTAGCCAGCAGCATCGTCAGCCACGCCGTCTTCATGAGTCCGCTCCCGCGCACCGGGTTTCTCCCGCCAGGCACAACTCGGCCGCGCCGTCTTCGGCGTCCTCCATTACGGGAACGACGCCCGCAAAAACCCACCGCCCGAAGATGGCCGCGCCGCCCAGCGCCGCCGCCGCCATCAGAAA
>JBKQVG010000178.1:0-24212 GCA_052325345.1 Bryobacteraceae bacterium | reverse complement strand
GTCGTAAGTAGACAGTGCGCGTTCGCGTTGTCCCATGTTCACCCCTCCTGCACGGAGATTCGTTGCACTCCGGTGATAAACAACCCACCACAGCGGGCAGGCGGGGTGCCCTCCGCCCCTCCTGCCGCGCCAGGCTCGATCAGATTGACTTCTTGATCGCCTTGATCTTTATATTGCGAAACTCAACCTTGCCGCCGCCGGTATTGTACTGCAGGCCGATCACGCCGGAAGCGTGCTTGGAGTCGTGCCCGTCCAGGACTTTCTTCCCGTTCAGAATGACGACGAAGTGGTCCCCGTCCGCGGTGACATCGTAGCTGTTCCATTGGTCCGCCAAAATCTTGGTTGGTTCCGCTTCGATCGCATTCACCAGGGCTCCGGTCTTGTAAGTCGGCCGAAAGTCCCAGATCTGCAATTCATAACCCGTCACGGCGGGGATGCCTCCCTCTTTCTGCGAGCGGAGAAAGACGCCGCTATTGGTTCGCGCCCCGACCCGGAACTGAATTTTCAGGTTGAAGTTACTGAACGTATCGGCCGTGCCCAGCCATCCCCGGCGGTCGCCGTCGCAGAAGATCGCGCCATCGGCCACGCCCCAGGCAGTTGCCGCGGGTTCGGTCGCCGAAGCCGGGTGAGCCTCCCAGCCCTTCAGTGTGGAACCGTCGAACAACAGCCTCCATCCAGTGGCGATTTCTTCTTTGGTGAGGGTATTCGGGGCCTGGGCCCGCAATGCCCCCAGGCTGAGACAGCCTACAGCTAATAGTCCTATGATATTGGAAAGTCGCTTCATGATTCTCTCCTCGTGGTGGTACACCCCTATCGAGAGCGCGCTCTCTCGGGGGCTTTGCCGGCCGATTGTTCTTACGGCCCGCTGGCGATAGCCTCGCGGCGTGCCCAAGGCGCGATGGCAGCCACCCTAGAAGCCGCCGATCTTCCGGTGGCAACCGGCGCAGTCGTCGAAGGCGCCCTTGCCATTGTAGAAGGGGCCCTTGCCATCGTCGGGCAGGCCGAAGCCGCCCCGCACCGTTTCTACGTTGGCATTGTGACAGGCAAAGCACTTTGCGCCGGTTGTGTGGTCCTTGAAATCGATCAATCCCTGTTTCCGTGTCGTAAAAAGTATCTTTCCCGTCCCGGCGAAATCGGTATGGCAATCGTTGCAGCGAAAGCCGAGCGATGCGTGCAGTTGGTGGTCGAAGATTACCTTCCCATATCCGCCGCCGCGATAGCTCAAAGCCGGAAGGCGGCCACCGGCATCGACCGATCCCGGCTGCACACAGAGCCACAGCCCCAAAAGCAGCGCCACCCGGATGCCTGTCTGGACACTCATGACTCGCCTCTTACACGTAGAGGATGCTGGCGTCGATTTTCGACACGGATGGAACGCCCGTCAGCACCATGGCACTCTGCAACTCGGCCCGAATCCTGTTCATGAAGAGCGCGACTCCGTCGGCGCCGCCTCCATACGCGCCGCGCAGTATGTGGCGGCCCACCATCACCACGTCGGCTCCCAACGCCAGGTACTTCAGCACATCGGTGCCGGTCGCCACGCAGCCGTCGGTAAGAATCGGGACCTTGCCTTTCAGTTTGGAGGCAATGGCCGGCAGCACTTCCGCGATTCCCGCGGTGTGATCCTGCCGGCGCCCGCCATGATTCGACACCGCGATTCCCGCGACCCCGGCGTCCACGCACCGCAAAGCGTCGTCGAGCCGCATGATACCCTTTACCACCACGGGCATCTTGAAAGCCCGCACCAGCTCGCTCAGTTGCGCCGGACTTTTGGGTCCGGAATCCACATCGACCGAAAGCCAGGCGGCGCCGGTGGCATCGATTTGCGGCTGCCATTTCAGGATGATTTCGTTGGGAATCGGCTTGCTGTTGTAGAGCGCCCTGCCGTGAAAGCGTTCCACCACCTTCAGGTTCCTCTTCACGTCCTCGATCGGGTACGTCAGCATATCGCCCACGGCGCCCAGTGTGCCGGCGGCAACGCATCCGCCCACAAGCGAGTCGAACCATTCCTCTTGCGTCATCCCCTTGCCAAACTTGGTGGCCGCGGGTCCCATGGGCGCGCTCACGGCCGGCAAGGAGATCCTATGGCCGAAAATCGTGGTGGAAGTATCGGCGTGCGTCACGTCGTGCACGTTGCGCATCATAAGCTTCACGTGTTGCAGCGCCGTGAAGTTGTTCTGGAACGACATGCCCGTACCGCTGCCGGCGATTCCCCCGCCGTCTCCGGAGCAGGCCACGCCGTCACAAACCGGGCAGACCCGGCACGTGGGATACAGACGCTCGCGAGCTTTGACCAGAATGTCCCTCTCGCTGAGGCGGCCCGGCCTGGCGGCGCCGGGCGCACCGGCTTGGGCCGGCGGTTGCGCCGAGGCTGGCGGAGCCGCGACTTGGGCAAGCAAGCCCCCACCGCCGAGAAGCGTCGATGCCTTGAAGAGATTTCGCCGGTTGAAGCCGGCGCGATCGGCTGGGGTATCTTCCCTTAGCCAATCAGACGTTGACACGGCACGGCTGCGCGGTTGCGCGCCCGCTTCTTCCCTATGCTCCATGCTCTCGGGGGTATTTTTCATCGGGTCCGCCTTCTATTTAAGCCTTATAAATCCGTTTATCTGTTATTCAAACGATGGTATGACCATTTGACCAATGCTGTCAACGGGCTTTGGCTCTCTTTCGACTTGCGGCGCAGCCGCCGCGACGAACTCCAAAAGCAGTTCGCGCGCCGCCTCTACCGCGGCGGGCACGGCCCGCGCCACCATTTCCGACAGCTCCATTCCCGTGGCGATCCGGCCCGGCTCGATTCCGACAATAGCCAACCGTTCCGGGCACTCGCCGAGCAGGGTGGAAACGGCGAGCAATTCCGACACGTTGCTTTCATGAGCGGTGGAAGACCGCGTGGCGCCGATCCGCCTGCCGCGCAGCACGTGGACCGCGCCGGGGGCGGCGCCGAGCTTTACGGCATCCAGTATCAGGAGGGCGCGGCGGCCGGCGATCCGGTCGAGCAGCGCCATTCCCTGGGTGCCTCCATCCATAAATTCGACCTCCCCGTCCCAGGAGCGCCCTTCCCGTGACAAGTCCGAACGCAAGCGCGAAAGCAGGCGCAACCCGGCGCCGTCGTCGCGGAGCAGCACGTTGCCCACGCCCAGCGCCAGAACCGGCGGTTTGCCGCGTGCGATCAAAATCGCCCTCCTTTCCGGCGGTTCGCTTCGCTCCGTTAGCGCACCACCACCTCGGACAGTTGGCGGCCGTCCGGCCCTATGACGTGCGAGGCACATGCCAGGCAGGGATCGAACGAGTGAATGGTCCGGAGAATCTCGATGGGCCGCTGCGGATCGGCCATGGGTGTATCGAGCAGGGCCGCCTCATAGGCGCCATGCTGGCCCTTGCCGTCTTTGGGCGAAGCGTTCCAGGTGGAAGGGACCACGATCTGGTAATTCTCAATCTTACCCGCCGCGATGTGGACCCAGTGCCCCAGCGCCCCCCGCGGCGCTTCGCTGAAGCCGCAGCCTTTGGCCTCCGCGGGCCAGGTCTGCGGATCCCAGAGCCTGGTGTTTGCCGTCGCCGTGTCTCCCGCCTTGATGTTGGCCAACAGGCCGTCATATTCGTCGCTCAGCCACTGGACGGCAAGGCGGGTCTCGAGGCCGCGAGCGGCCGTCCTGCCCAGGGTTGAAAACAGCGCACTCGCGGGAAGCTTCAGGCGGCCTAGCGCCTCCGACACGACATCCTTGAAATCGGCGCGCCCGCTGGCATATCCCACCAACACGCGCGCCAGCGGCCCGACTTCCATCGGAAGACCCTTCCAGCGCGGCGCCTTGAGCCAGGAATATTTCGCGTTTTCATCCAGTTGCCGGTATGGCGGTTTGGGGCCGGTATAGTGCGCCTTGGTCACGCCCTCCCATGGATGCAAAGCATCCTTCCCTTCGGGGTAGTCGTACCACGAGTGGGCCACCTCTTCGCGTACTTGCCCTGAATCGGCGGGATCGACCGGCAGAATCCGTGTCAGGTCGCGCCCCACCAGGACCCCTCTTGGGAACCGGTAATGCGCCACATCGTCGATGCCGTTCCGGGGGACATCGCCGTAGGACATGTAGTTTCCCAGTCCGCCGCCGATCTTCGTCCACTCCGGATAGAAAGAAGCCACCGCCATCAGGTCCGGAACATAGAGACCTTCCACTACCCGGCGCGCCTGCGTAATGAGGTCGCGTACCAGGTTGAGACGCTCGATATCGATGGCCTGATCGCCTTGCATCGAGATGGCGCACGCCATGCCGCCCACCAGGTAATTGGGGTGCGGATTCTTGCCGCCGAAGACGGTGTGGATCTTGACGATCTCCTTCTGCCACTGCAAAGCTTCGAGGTAATGGGCCACGGCCATCAAGTTGGCTTCCGGCGGCAGCTTGTAGGCGGGATGGCCCCAATAAGCATTGGCGAAGATGCCCAGTTGGCCGGAATCCACGAATTTCTTGACGGTTGCCTGAATTTCGCGAAAATAGCCGGGCGAAGAGGTGGGCCAATCGGGCGAAACCTTCTGCGCCAGCGCGGCGGTGGCGGCCGGTTCGGCTTTGAGCGCCGACAATACATCCACCCAGTCGAGCGCGTGCAGGTGATAGAAGTGGATCACATGGTCCTGCACCATCTGGGTCAGCGCCATCATGTTGCGGATACGCTCGGCGTTGGGCGGCACCTGGATTTTCAGGGCGTTCTCCACCGAACGGACGGATGCCAGCGCGTGTACGGTGGTGCAGACGCCGCAAATGCGCTCGCAAAAGGCCCATGCCTCGCGCGGGTCGCGTCCCCGCAGGATGACCTCGAGACCGCGCCACATGGTCCCGGAGGACATGGCATCGTGGATGACCCCCCGGTCGTCGAGCAGAGCTTCAATCCGCAGATGGCCCTCAATGCGCGTGACGGGATCTACAACGACTCTTCTTGCCATGGCCTATTGGTTCCCCCCGTTCCCCGGGCTTTGCAAGATTGCAGGCAGAGGGCCGACGCTTTCCTGAAGCCGCGAAAGCGAGAGACGTTTGTAAAGCGGACCGTCGTCCCAGTAATTGGCCTCGCTGCACCCCAGACACCCATGGCCGGAGCCGATGGGAAACGAGACACCGCCGTTCCACTTCGTGGTGGCGCAGGAATTGTGCGTCACCGGACCGCGGCAGCCCATCTTGTAGAGGCACCAGCCGCTGCGCGCGCCTTCGTCGTCCCAGGTTTCCACGAAGTGGCCGGCGTCGAAAGACGCCCGCCGGGCGCACTTCTCATGGATACGTTGACCGTAGAACATCTTAGGGCGGCCCAGAAGGTCCAGTTCCGGCAGCGCGCCGAAGGTAAGGATATAGGTAAGCACGCCGGTCATGACTTCGGCGATGGGCGGGCAGCCGGGGACGTTGATCACGGCGCGGCCCGGCAAGAGCTCGTGGACCGGCTTGGCTCCGGTAGGATTGGGCTTGGCGGCTTGCACGCATCCGTTGGAGGCGCAGGAACCCCAGGCGACGATCGCCTTGGCATGTTCGGCCGTCTCCAGCAGGACATTCAGGAAGGTATCGCCGCCCACGGTGCAGTAGACGCCGCCATCGGCCGTGGGCGCGTTGCCCTCCACCGCCAGAAGATATTCGCCGGGGTGCTCGGTAATCAGCTTCCTGCGGATCTCCTCCACCTGGAATCCCGCGGCCGCTTGAAGCGTGTCGTCGTAGTCGAGCGAGATCATGTTGAGCACGATATCCTGGACCAGCGGATGCGACGAACGAATGAACGATTCGCTGCAACAGGTGCATTCCAGGCCGTGCAGCCAGATGACGGGGATTCGGGGCTGATTTTCCATGGCGGAGACTACCCGCGGGACCAGGGCGGCTTCCAGGCCCATGGCTGCCGCGGTCGCGGTGCAGAACCTGAGGAAATCCCTTCGATCGACACCGTGCGCCCGGAGCACGTCATAGGTCGACCTCGGACGTTCGGACCGTTTCATTACCCGCACCTCCTCAGCCAGATCAGACTCTCGCGCGCAGTCTGCCGCGGCGATGCGTGAGCACCCGAAGGGCCAAGTGCGGCGGTTGTTGCGCCGAGCCACAATTATGATAACGGCCTACCGCGATATTCAGATAATGAGATCTGCATAGCGTGAAAGTACCCAATTCAATGGGTTAAATCAACCAAACTGGGTGTTCTCGCGCTCAGCTTTGCGGCGATTACCGACAGCCTGGATAGCTGAGCGTTGGGCGGCGCCCGTGCGCACGCCTACACGGCTACACTACGGAAGACGGCCTTTATCATGAATCGCAACCAGTTTCCGTCGCTCATCCTGCCACTCGCGCTGCTGTCGGCCGCCAGTGCCGGCGCCCAAGAGCGACAGATCGTGCTGGCCCGGGACGGCAGCACCATTGTTCTCGAGCCTTACGCTCCCAATATCATTCGAGTAACGCTGAGCCTGGACAAGGATCAGGCTACCGCCGCCCCTGGCTACGGGTTTGTCGCGTCCCCGTCCACCGCGGGTTGGGCCTACCGGCACGATCGGGACGGCGACGGCTACAGCTCGCCCCGGCTGACGGTCGCCGTCGAGGCCAGCCATCCACACAAACCGATGGCCACCCAACTGGATATCGCAAAGTTCTTCAACGGCTCAACTCCCGGCGCGCACATCACCGTCAGCACGTCCGACGGCATGAAGTTGCTGGAAATGACAGGCTGGTCCATGGCCGTACCCAATCACAAGGACGGGACCGCCGATGTGCTCTATGACGAGCGCCCGGACGACACACCGTTCTACCAGGTGGGCGCGACGTTCGTTTCGCCCGCCAACGAACACTACTACGGCCTGGGCCAGAATCAGGAAGGCTACCTCGACCATCGCGGGCACACCGTCAACTGCTGGCACGACTACACCGCGACCGGCGGTCCCAGCATCGGCATTCCGTTCGTCGTCACCAATCGCGGCTATGGGATGATTTGGGACAATCCCTCGAAGACCACCATCGAGCCCGGCTTCAACGAACAGACAAAATGGATCTCGCAGGTGGGCAACCGGGTGTCCTTCTTCGTGATCGCCGGCAAAAACACCGACGAGATCTATGCGGGGTACGCCCAACTCACCGGGGCCACCCCCATGCTTCCCAAAGCCGCCTACGGCTACATCCAGTGCAAGCAGCGCTACAGTTCGCAGGACGAAGTGATGGCCGTCGCGAAGGGCTATCGCGATCGTCGCCTGCCGGCCGATGTGATGGTGGTGGACTGGTTCTATTACACGAAGATGGGCCAGTTCGACATGGATCCCGCCAAGTGGCCCGACCCGGCGGCGATGAACCGCCGGCTCCATGACATGGGCTTTCAGACCATGATCAGCGTGTGGCCCCGCTTCACGCCCGGCTCCCGTTACTACGATTTCCTGCTGCGGAAAGGCTGGCTGGAACATCTCGCCGACGGCACGCCCACCAACGGACTGCCCTACGACCGCGCCGGCTCCGACATCGACACCACCAATCCCGAGGCGGCCCGCTGGTATTGGAATCTGATCCGCGACAATCTGGTAAGCAAGGGATTCGACTCTTTCTGGGCCGATGAAACCGAACCCGATCTGCCGCCCAACGGCAGCTACTTCCATATCGGCCCGGGCACGCGCTATTTCGATGTCTACCCCCTGTTTCACACCGCCGCCATCTACGACGGCTTCCGCCGCGACGTCGATCGTCGTGCGCTCATTCTCTCCCGCGACGCCTACCTCGGAGCGCAGCGCAATGGCGCCATCTTCTGGTCGTCGGACATCTACCCGACCTGGGACACGCTGAAGCGGCAGATTCCCACCGGCCTCGATTTTGCCGCCTCCGGCTTCGCCTACTGGAGCAACGATACCGGCGGCTGGCAGTATCTGCCGGCGGAGCATCACCCGGCGCACTCTCCGCTGCTCGACCCTTCCGACGCCCGCGACAACGTGGGCGGCTACGACGATTACCCCGAGCTGTACACGCGCTGGTTCGAGTACGCTACGTTTCTCCCCATCTTCCGGGCCCATGGCAGCCGCCTCTACAACGAGGTCTGGTCGTACGGCAAGCAGGCGGAGCCGATCCTGGAGCAGTACCTGAAACTGCGTTACCGGCTTATGCCCTACATTTATTCGCTCGGATATCGCGCCTACAGAACCGGGGCGCCATTCATGCGCGCCCTGTTTATGGATTTTCCGAACGACCCGCAGGCGGCGGAGCTGGGCGACGAGTACATGTTCGGGCCGGCATTTCTGGTTGCGCCGGTCACCGACCAGGGCGCCACGAGCCGCTCGGTCTATCTGCCCGCGGGCGCGGACTGGTACAACTACTGGACCGACGAACGCGTCCACGGCGGGCAACGGATCACGGTCGATGCCCCCATCGACAGGTTGCCGCTGTTTGTCCGCGCGGGTTCGATCATTCCGTTTGGCGAGCCCATCCTAAGCACCAGCCAGACGCAGAAGTTGGAGAAATTGCGCGTCTACCCCGGGACGGATTCCGACTTCACTCTCTACGACGACGATGGCCGGACCTACGCCTACGAAAAGGGCGGCGGCAGGGTGACGCGCCTCCACTGGGACGATGCGCGCCGCAAGCTGACTCACGAGGGCGCCGCAGCCTGGGCAGGTCCCGACGCGGAGATTATCGAGGTGGCGGGGCGGTAGGGGACGCAAACTTGCGCGACTATGACCAGGGGAGAGCGGGTCGCGATTTCCGAGTCTCCCTCTCCCCTGCCCTACCGGCTCGGTTTATTGGGCCAGGGCGGCGGCCCAGTAGCCAGGCCTGGTCTGCACCTTCTTGACCAGCGGAGAAGATATCTCAACCTTAATCTGGTGGAATCCGCCCTGGCCCACCATCACTTCCTTGTTGGGGTTGTAGCTGAGCAGGTATTCGGAGTGCAACTGCTCGCCGATTTTTTCGATCGACTCCTCCAAGCCTCTGCCCCGGAAGAAGGTAAATTGCCTTCCGCCCGTCGCCCGGGTAAACAACTGTGTCGGGTTGGCCTTGAGCACGGCCTTGGCGTCTTTGTAGATTTCCACCATCAGGGGCATGAACTGAGCCTCGTTCTCCGGTCCGTAGGCCTCGCTGACGGTGGTGGGCGTGGCTACCTGGTTCATGGGCATCGGATATGCGGCGGGCGGTTGGGCGAGCGCGCGGCGATCGGGTTCTTTGGGGGGCCCGGTAAAGGTCTCGATAAAGCGCGACATGTCCACCTGGAAAAACATGATGTTGTAAAGCTGCAGGTCGATCATGGTTTCGCGCCCGCGCGCCTCGCTGCCCATGTCTCGCGTTTCGCCGACCCAAAGCATGATGCGGCGGCGGTTCTTGGGCTGGTGGGCCAGCATGCGCATGCCGGCTTCGACCGAATCCACCAGGCGGACGGAGGTACTGCCGGGGTAGATACTCTTTATCGCCTTGGTGATCTTGTCGGGGTCGGAAGTGAAGTCTTGCAGTGTGCGGATACGCGAATCGTAGGCGATCACCGCAGCCTCGCCTTGGCCGCCCATGAGCAGCGGGGTGATCAGGTTTCCGATCTTGTTTACCTCCGGCAGGATGTGCTCCACGGCGGCGTTCGCCTGGATGCCGATCACCAGCGAAATCGGCTGGAAGCTCACGTCCACGCGGGCCTGCTGCTCCACGCCGTTATCGAAGATGTGAAACTGATCGGGCCTGAGGCCGCTGACGGGGTTGCCGTCGTAGCCTATCGCCAGCACCGGCGCCACCACGTTGAACGTGGTGACGGTGATTTTGGGCAGGTCCATGTCGAGGGCGTCGCCGGCATTTTGTTCCCGCTTCTGATCGAGCTCCAGTTTCTGACCGGGTTGCTGGTTTTGGGCGGGCTCCGGCTTCTTGGGAGTGTCTGGAATCTGTGTAAGGACCGGCTGATTTGCGTCCCGGCTCTGGACCGGCTCCGGCTTCTTTTCCGGCTCCGGCTTCTTTTCCTTCTTCGGCTTCTTTTCCTTTTTTACCTTTTTTTCCGGCTTTTGGCTCTGATCCTGGTCCTGGGGCTCATTCGGCAACTGCGTAAGGACCGGCTGCTGCTGCTGGGCAATTAGAAGCGCGCCAACCCACATGACAATCGTGCAAATCGAGATCACGACCATGACGCGACGCATATTATTCCCGACCCTCACTTTCATGTTCCGTGCGGCCTTGCAACAGATCCAGCACGTGCGGCACCAACTCCACGATAGCATCCAAGGATTCCAGCGCGCCTTTGGGCGATCCGGGAAGGTTAATAATCAGTACAACTCCGCGGGTGCCGACCACGGCGCGCGAGAGCACGGCGCGAGGCGTCTTTTCGAGGCCGCGAGCGCGCATCAGTTCGGCCATGCCCGGTATTTCGCGTTCGATGGCGGTGCGGGTGGCTTCCGGAGTCACATCGCGCCGGGCGACGCCGGTGCCGCCGGTGGTGAAAATTGCGCCCACCTGGCCGCCATCGGCCAGGTCGCGCAGGCGCTCGCCGATGAGGTCCACTTCGTCGGGCAATACATCCATCACGGGGACGCTCCAACCGAGCTCCTCCAGGCGGGCGCGCACGGCGGGACCGCCGCGGTCGGCGCGAGCGCCCTGGGCCGCCGAGTCGCTGATGGTAAGCACGGCCGCGATTTTCACTTCATGTTCCTCTTGAAATTTCCACTTTTACCGCCTGTTTTTTCCAGTAGATAGATATCTTGAATCTCGATGGATTTGTCCAACGCTTTGGTCATGTCGTAGATCGTCAGAGCGGCCACGGCGGCGGCGGTGAGTGCCTCCATTTCCACGCCTGTCTGGGCGGTTGTCCTGGCAGTGGCAACAATGCGCACGCCGCACCCTTCGACGGTCGCCTCGACGTCGGCAAAAGCCAGCGGCAGAGGATGGCAGAGCGGAATCAGCTCGGAGGTGCGCTTGGCGGCCATGATGCCGGCCAAGCGGGCTATTTCCAGCGGGTTGCCCTTGGGATTCTCAGGTAATTTCTTCAGCACTTTGGGCGCGATCCGCACAAAGGCCTGGGCGCGGGCGGTGCGCACGGTGGCGGTCTTCGATCCAACATCTACCATGCGGGCTTGGCCGGCGGCATCGTAATGCGACAGTTTTTTCATTTAGGGAGGATCCGGATCGAGTCTCCGGCGGCATATTCGGCGCGGCCGGGATCGGTGACCAGAAAGACGTTGGCGCGGGCCAGGGCGTTGATGTCGCCCGATCCGCTCCAGCCGATGGGCGTGACTTCGCCATCGAGAAGCGTGGCGGGAAGGAAACGCGTGAGGCCGGGTTTCTGGCCAAAATCGCGCGCGAGCCTGGCATGGCAAATGGGGAGAAGCGGCGCGGCGTGCCCGGCCAGCAGTTCCAGGGCGGCGCGCGCCAACACTTCGAAGGTCACCATGGTGGAGGCGGGGTTGCCGGGAAGGCCGAAAAAGAACTTGCCGCGGGCGCGGCCGAACACCAGCGGCTGGCCGGGTTGAATGGCCACGCGGTCGAAGAAGAATTCCGCTCCCAGGCTCGCCAGGGCGGGTTCCACCACGTCGTACTTGCCCATGGAGACGCCGCCGGAAATCAGCACGAGCTCGGATTCGAAGGCCCACTCCAGAGCCTGGCGGGTGGAATCCAGGGTATCGCGCACGATCGGAAGGCGGCGGGGCACGCCGCCGGCGCGGGCGACCTGGGAGGCCAGCGAACAGGCGTTCGAGTTGCGAATCTGGAAAGGCTCGGGAACGGATTCGACGGGCACGATTTCATCGCCGGTGGAGACAATGGCGACCTCCGGACGCTGGAAAACCTTGAGGCGAGTGCGGCCGATGGACGCGGCCAGCGCGGCGTGGCTGTAGTCGATGCGCACGCCGGCGCGCAGCACGACGTCTCCGGCGCGGGCTTCCGAGCCTTGCAGGGCGATGTTTTGCCCGGCTTGGGCGTCTCGCTCGATTTCGACCGAGCCGTTCCGCCGCCGCGAGTGCTCC
Organism: Bryobacteraceae bacterium; assembly: GCA_052325345.1. GTDB lineage: Bacteria > Acidobacteriota > Terriglobia > Bryobacterales > Bryobacteraceae > JBEKYD01. Next base: position 12,313 of record JBKQVG010000178.1, on the reverse strand, counting down.
ACCATGACAACCGCGTCGGCCCCGCCCGGAACCGGCGCGCCGGTCATAATCTCGACCGCCTCATGCGCGCCCACCCAATCGTGGAAAAGCGATCCGGCGCGGACCTCGCCGATCACCGAAAGCGTACCCGGCAAATCGGCCGCGCGAACCGCGTAGCCATCGCGCATGGAACGATCGAACGGCGGCGCATCGCGGTCGGCCGCGAGATCCTCGGCCAGCACCCGGCCCGGCGTGTCCGCCAGGGCGATGCGCTCCCAGCGCGGCTCGGGAAGATGTGAGCGAACCCGATCGAGCACGATTTGCCGGGCTTGGTCGAAGGCGAGAGCGGCCACAGCTTTATTGTAGGAGGTGGAAAGCCGCGGTTGGCACAGACTCTAGTCTGTGGATCTTTGTAAGGCCGTGCCGCCCTGTTAGAATCGTCTGATCGCCATGAGCAGCGAAAAAAAGAGCATCTTTATCGGTAGCGACGGGACGAATTTCCTGTTCCCGTTCATTCTCGTGACCTCGTTGTTCCTCCTCTGGGGAGTCTGCAACGGCATGATCGACGTGATGGACAAGCACTTTCAGGAGGAGCTGAGCCTGAACAAGGCGCAATCGGCCTGGGTGCAATTCGCGCATTATCTCGGCTACTTTCTCATGTCGATGCCGGCGGGCTGGCTGGCTACCAAGCTGGGCTACAAGGGCGGCATTATCGCGGGGCTGCTGATCGTGGCGGCGGGGGGCTTCTGGTTCATTCCGGCCACCCATATCAATGCTATGGTTCACGCCGGGGCGGTATCGCCCACTACGGCGTTTGTGGCGTTCCTGGCTGGGGTGTGCGCGATCGCCGCTGGGCTGACGTTCCTGGAAACTATCGCCAATCCCTATACCACGGTGCTGGGAGATGCGCGCTTTGCCGCCACGCGCATCAACCTGGCACAATCCTTGAACGGTATCGGATGGATCTGCGGACCGGTTATAGGCAGCATCTATTTCTACTCGAAGAACGCCGCCGGCCAGAGCACCGGCAGCCAGACGCTGTACATCCCGTACGTGGGCGTGGCCCTGGTGGTGCTGGTGATCGCGGCGATTTTCTTCTTCGCCGATCTTCCCGACATCAAGACCGAAGACGACTACCACCTGGACGATTCGGCGGAGGGGATTTCGCACTCCATCTGGACGCATCCGCATTTCGTGATGGCGGTGGCGGCGCAATTTTTTTACGTGGCGGCACAGGCGGGTATCTTCAGTTTCTTCATCAACTACATGACGTCGGAATTGCCGGCCATCCCGGCCGCGTGGGCATCCGGCATGACGCATGTTTCGAGCCAGGCCGGCTTTCTTCAGGATTGGCTGCAAGGGTGGTTTGAGACCGGGCGGAACGGCGCGCTGGCGCTGAGCGACAAGGGAGCTTCCAACCTGGCGTCGCTGGGGCTGATCTGTTTCCTGGCGGGCCGGCTTAGCGGCGCAGGACTGCTGAAGAGATTTGCGGCCCACAAGATTCTGGGCCTTTACGGGTTGATGAACGTGGCCGCCACGCTGGTGATCTTCCTGAAGTTGGGCTGGGTTTCAGTGGTCTGCGTGTTTCTGAGTTACTTCTTCATGTCGATCATGTACCCGACCATTTTCGCGTTGGGAATCTTTGGCCTGGGTGCGCGGGCGAAGAAAGCCTCGGCGTTCATCGTGATGGCGATTACGGGAGGCGCGATTCTGCCTAAGGTGATGGGTTACGTGGCCGACAAGTTCGATATGTCGCGCGGCTTCATCGTGCCCATGTTGTGCTTTGCCTTTGTGGCATTCTACGGTTACAACTGGCCCAATTTCAGTAAAATGAAAGCAATACCTCAAGTGAATACCTCATTCGGGCATTGAGGAGCGCGGCAACGGAGCTTGCGCGCTGCTGGCGGCTGAACATCCGGACCGCAGTACAGTAAAAGAGAGAACTGCTTGCCCTTGCCGGACATCAGCCAACCCGTCTTCATCAACATTCTGGGGCACGCGGCCGGCGCGCTGATTTTCGCCATCTTTCTGGCCTTGCTCTATAGCGGGCGCGGGCGGCCGGCCTGGCGTGGCCGGTACCGGTCCGCCCTGGTGGCAGTGCTATCGCTCGTGTGGAACCTGGGATCCCTGGCCGTTCTGGCCTGGCCCAAAATGCCGGCCGGACTGCTAAACCTGGTGGTAGCCATCAGCTTCTCCGTACTGAGCGTGCTGCCGGCCGTGCTGCTGCATATCTGGCTGCGCGAGGCTTCGTTGCGCGACACTCCTTTGCGCGGCGCGGACCTGGGCGTGATGGTTGCCGGGTACGTACTGAGCGGCTTCGCGGTGATCATGCATTTTGTCGAGATCCGCGGCAACGGACCCAGGTTGCACCAGGCGGCGCTGCTCGTGATCACCTTCGGTTTCCTGATTCTGACAAGCGGCGCGGTGTTTCACCGCCGGCCCGGCGGCATGCGCGGCATGCAAATTCTGGCCGCCATGTGCCTGGCGCTGTTCGCCACCTCGTTCGTGCATTTCGCCGGCGGCCACCCCGGCCAACCCTGGTCCAGCGAACTGGTGGTACACCACGCCGGCATTCCTCTGGCCTTGCTGGTGCTGTTGCAGGACGACCGCCTGGTTCTGCTGGACGCTTTTGTCCGCTTCCTGGCCAACGCCGTGTTGGCGGCGCTGGTGGGAGCGGCGATGATCGCCGCCGCCCTGCGCCTGGCGCCGGCCGAACGCCTGATCCGCGAGCCGCTCGACCAGGCGTTGCTGCTGATTTGCGTCTGCCTGTTTCTGTTGCTGTTCGCGTGGCTGCGCGGCCGGGTACAGCAATGGCTTACGGATTTCGTATTCCGGCGCCGGGCTTTGGAGCACTTGCCGGCGCGGCTGCGCGATAGCTCCGCGGCCGCCAGCGAGGAGCAGTACCTGCACTGGGCCGCCGGCGCCACGGCGGAGGCCGTGCGCACCCGCGACTACGCGGTCCTGAACGGCGCCGAAGTGGAAGGCGCCTCCGGCCTGCGGGTCCCCGTTACCACCCGCACCGCCGGTGTTCCGGGGCTGCCGGTCTGGGCCGAAGCGGTGGTGCCCCTGCGCCTCGGCCAAGCCGGCGTGAAACTCTTCGTGCTGGGCCGCCGGCAAGGCGGCCAGCGTTACCTGGGCGAGGACCTGGACGCGCTCCGCCGCGCCGCCGCCGAGATCGCCGAAAAAGTGGAAGCGCTACGGCAACGGGAAATGCACCGCCTGGTCAACCAGGCCGAGTTGCGCGCCCTGCAATCGCAGATTCACCCGCACTTCCTGTTCAACGCCCTCAATACGCTCTACGGCACCATTCCCCGCGAAGCCTCCACCGCGCGCCGCATGGTGCTGAACCTGGCCGAAATCTTCCGCTACTTTCTGCAAACCGACAAGGTGCTGGTGCCGCTCGATCACGAACTCGAGATCGTCCGCGCGTACTTGGAGGTGGAACAGTTGCGGCTGGGAGACCGCCTGCGGGTGGAGTTCGAAATCGACGGCGCCGCCCGCGCCCTGCCTATCCCCGTGCTGAGCGTGCAGCCCCTGGTGGAAAACGCCATCAAGCACGGCGTGGCGCGCAGCACCGGGCCCGGGTACGTACGCATCCGGGCGACGCGCGACGGCGAAGGCCTGCGCATTCGCGTGGAAAACAGCGCCAGCGAAGGACCGCCCGAAAGCGCGGGCGCCGGGGTTGGACTGAAGAACGTGGAGCGGCGGCTGCAAATCTGCTATGGCTCGGCCGCCAGCCTGCGCCTGAACATCGCACCGGAGATCACCGTGGCCGAACTGTGCGTGCCGCTGGCCGGCCATGTGGCGGAAGTGGGGCGATAGGGGGGAAGGCCGGCGATCGGTCGGCGGCCCTTCAGAGAGTTCCCGAATAAGTCGCCGGTGCGAAGCTGATTAACACGCTCGACGGATTCGTGAATTGGATCGAGACGCTGGCGGATTCGCCCGGCGCGAGGGTTCCGGCGGTTACCGTAATGTACGGGCTACCGTTTGGGGAGCCGGTGGAGTTCGTCATCGCGACCCCGGCCGTGAGGCTCGTCAACGCCACCTGAACCGGTCCGGCGATTGGCGTGGCGCTGGTATTGGTTACGGTCATCGTGGACACCCATACGTGCGTCGCGTGGTTGACGGCGAAACCTGTTTCGTCCGTTGGTGACGTTGACCAGAACTCCCAAATTGCCGTTCACGGCGGCTCCGGTCAGGTAGCTCACGACGCCTTCCCAGACCACAACCGCGGGTATCTCCGCCTTGAAGCCCGCTGTTACCAACGCGCGTTCCAGGTCGTCTTTCTCGAAGTCGACCTCGACGAAGCGAACCGTCTCGATCACTCGTCCAAACCGCGGCTTGAGCCGCTGGCGCTTCGCTCTTTGGGTGGCGGGATGGTCGACCTCGAAGGCCGCGATGCCGTTCGTTTCGCGCAGGCGATAGGCGCGACTGTCGAACCCGGCGCCCAGCAGAACCAATTGCCGGGCGCCGGCGCGAATGGCTTCGCCAACAAGATCGTCGATCATTCGCGTCCGCACTACGGCCGAGCTTCTGGTGTATGGCCATCCAAAGTCGAGAAATGCAGGGACCAGCCGGCCGATGATGGGCCAACGGGCAGCCGCGGCAAGCGCCTTGAGCGTTCCCGAAAGCAGCGGAATGGCGTAGGGGTCTTCGAAGAGACGCCGATCGGGGTGTTCGGCGTTTTCCACGGCGCGAAACAGAGCCATGTACTCGGCGGTTCGACTTGGCTTCTCACCTCGCATGGCAAAACAGAACGATCATTCTAGCCAAGAACTGGCCGATGCGTTCGGAAAGAGCCGCCTGAAAGGCCAGGGGCGTCAGGCTGCCCCGTTTTCGGGGAACTTCCGGAAGCTCTGTCGCGTATGATTGGGCTGACTGCCCGGAGAACATGCTGGAAGCGAAGGCGCTGAAAAAGGCGTTTGGAAATGTAAGGGCCGTGGACGGTGTCAGCCTGTGCGCGAGCAAAGGCGAGACGGTCGGCCTGCTGGGGCCGAACGGAGCGGGCAAGACCACTGTCGTTTCCATCATCGCCGGACTGCTGCGGCCGGATTCCGGCGAGGTGCTGATCGAAGGCCGGCCGATGGGCGGCGATACCGACCCGCTCAAGCGCCGGATCGGCCTCGTGCCGCAGGATATCGCGCTCTACGATGAGCTGCCGGCGGCGGAGAACCTCGCCCTGTTCGGCGCCCTTTACAATCTCAGCGGTGCGCCGCTGAAGCGCACCATTGCCGAGGCGCTCGATCTGGCCGGCCTTTCCGACCGCGCTAAAGACAATGTCGGCGCCTTCAGCGGCGGCATGAAGCGGCGTCTGAACATCGTCGCGGCCATGCTGCACGATCCCGCCATCATCCTGCTTGACGAGCCCACCGTGGGGGTCGACCCGCAAAGCCGCAACGCCATCTTCGAAAACCTGGAGATCTTCAAGAAGCGCGGCAAGACGCTGGTGTACACCACCCACTACATGGAAGAGGCCGAGCGCCTCTGCGACCGGCTGGTAATCGTCGATCACGGCAAGGTAATCGCCGACGACACGCTGCGCGGCTTGCACCGGCTGGCGCCGGTCACCAACCTGTTGAACATCGAGCTGGATGGCGATGGCGATGGCCTGGCGCTGCAGGATCTGCGGCGGCTGGCGGAAGTGGAATCGGCGGAGCTCGATGGCGGCGTACTCAAGATCGGGGTGCGCGATCTCGCCGCCGGCGCGCCGCGGATTCTCGCCTGGCTGGCGGAGCGTGGGCATTCCTACCACCACATTTCCAGCGAGAGGGCGGACCTGGAAACGGTATTTCTCACGCTCACGGGAAGGAAATTGCGCGACTGATGATCACCGCCTGGAATGCTCTGATCCGCAAAGATCTGCGGCTGTTTTTCCACAACCGGCGCGCGTTGCTCATGAGTATCGCCGCCCCCATCGCGATCGCCTCGTTCTTCGGCTATGCGCTGGGCGGCGGCGGCAATGCGGAGCACAGCAAGATTCCCGTGCTGGTGGCGGACCTGGACAAGAGCGCCATTTCCAAGGAGATCGCGGCGAAGCTGGCCGCCAGCAAGGAACTGGAGGTTACCCCATCCACGCTCGACGCTGCGCGCGCGGCGGTGCGCAAGGGCAAGGCCATGGTCGCCATCGACATTCCCCAGGGATTCGGCGCCGATGCGAGCAAGGCTTTTTTCGGCGGCGACAAACCGAAGATGGAGATGCTCTACGATCCCTCCCACGGGGCGGAACAGGCCATGGTGGAAGGCATCCTGACCGGCGAAGTGATGGAGGCGGTGAGCAAAGAAACCTTCAGCGGCCAGACCGGCCGCGCGACGGTGGACGAGGCGCTGAAACGCCTTGAGGGGACGAGTTCGCCGCCGTCCCCCCGGAAACAGGCGCTGATCGGCCTGTTGCGCGGCGTACGAAGCTGGAACGAGCAGAACACCGCCAGTTCCGGGCAGAATTCCGCCGGCGGCCTGACGGTCCCTTACGAGACGCGCGAGGAGGCCATCACCTCCGGCTCGGGAGTACACTACAACGGTTATGCGCACTCGTTCGGCGGCATGGGTATTCAGTTTATCCTGTTCGTCGGAATCGACGTAGGCATTGGCGTTCTGCTGCTGCGGCAACGCGGCTTGTGGAAGCGTTACCGCGCCGCGCCTCTCTCGCGCGGCACACTGCTGGGCAGCCGCGCCACCAGCGCCGCCATCACTTCGATGTTCGTGCTGATGGTGCTCTTCGGCTTTGCGCGCGTGGTGTTCGGCGTGCGCATCGAAGGCAGTATGGCGGGGTTCCTCGGCATCTGCGCCGCATTCTCGCTGATGACGGCGGCGTTCGGTTTGCTGATCGCCGCGCTCGGCAAAACGCCGGAAGCCACCCGCGGGCTGGCCATATTCGTAACCCTGCTGATGGTGATGCTGGGCGGCGCCTGGGTACCCGCGTTTATCTTTCCACAATGGCTGCAGAAAGCCACGCTCGTCATGCCCACGCGCTGGGCGATGGACGGTCTGGACGCAATGACATGGCGGGGGCTTGGATTTTCAGCCGCCGCCGGGCCGATTGCCGTGTTGACCTTCTGTGCCCTGGTGTTTGGCCTGCTGGCTGTGGCGCGGTTTCGCTGGGAGGAATCGTAATTGCAAGAAAAAACCGGCGACAAGGTCGCCCGCGCTACCTCCTGGCCGCTTCCCACAAATCTCAATTGCGCAGCGCTTTTCCGGTTTCGAGCAGGTGCGCCATGCGCTGCCGGGTCTTCTCCTGTCCGCAGAGGCCCAGAAACCCTTCACGCTCCAGATCCAGCAGATCCTGTTCGGAAACCGTTTGCCCGGCCGCCACGGGGCCACCGCTCAACACCCACGCCAGCTTCTCGGCCACCACGAAATCGTAACCTGAAATGCGCCCGGCTTCGCCCCATAAGGCCAGGGCGTCCTTGAGGCGTTCGAAACCGGCTACACCCTCCACCGGAATTCCGACCTTCGGAGCCGCTGGCGCGTAGGGGCCGGCCAGCGCCAGGGCGGCGGCTTTGGCGTCCGCCGGCAGGCGTTCGGGATTCATCGAGATTCCATCCCGCGAGCGCAATAAGCCCAGCTCGCGCGCGTTTTCGGCGCTGGAAGAGACTTTGGCGGAAACCATCAGTTCGAGCACGCGTTGGGGATCGCCCAGCCGCAGCGCCATCTCTTTCGCGCCGCCGCCGGCCGGGATGAGGCCCGCGCCAATTTCCGCCAGACCCATGTAGGTTTCCGCCGATGCCTGGACGTGCGCCGCGTGCAGCACCAGTTCGCAGCCGGCCCCGAGCGTGTTGCCGAAAGGCGCGGCCACCACTGGCCGGAGTGCGTACTTGATGGCCATATGGATGTGCTGCAAGCGGCGCAGGGCGCGGTCGATCCGGTCCCAGTCGCCCTCCTCGGCGGCGCGCAGGATGGGCGCAAGGCTTAAGCCGGCGCTGAAGTTTTCGCCCTGTTTGGCCACGGCCAGGGCCAGGAAGTTGCGCGCGGTTTCCTCCAGCCCCGCCTCGACCATCGAAAGCGTATCTTCGTCCAGCGCGTTCGTCCGGCTGTGAAACTCCACGCATAGTACGCCGTCGCCGAGGTCGATCAGCGACGCGCCCGTGTTGGTCTCAAGCACGCCGCGGGCGCGCTTGATGGCGGCCAGCGACAGCACGCCGGGCCGCGGTTTCACTTCGCGCCAGGCTTCGGCGGCAAGGTCGAAGTAGCGCGTACCCGGCTGCCCATCGCGATCGGCGGCGGCATAGAAGGAACGCGCGCCGGAAGCCAGCATCCGCTCCACCGAGGCCGGAACCGGTATGCCGCTGCGCGCCATGCGCGCGGTGGTCTCCTCCACTCCCAGCGCGTCCCACAGTTCGAACGGCCCGAGCTCGAAAGCGAAGCCCCAGCGAATGGCGCGGTCGATATCCACGATGCTGTGGGAGATTTCCGGCGCCACTTGGGCGGCGTAACGGAAGAAGTCGCGGAAGAGCGGCCAGAGGAATCGGCCGGCGCGATCTTCGGCGGCAACCAAGGCGCGCAGCCGGGCGGGCAAATCGGAAATCCGCCTGGCAGCCTCCACCGCGTCCAGCCGCGGCTTTTGCGCCGGGTGGTATTCCAGCGTCTTCCAATCGATGGCGTGGATTTCCTTGTCTTTGCCGACCCGCTTATAGAAGCCCTGGCCGCGTTTGTCGCCGAGCCAGCCGCGCTCCATCATGCGCGCCATGAATTCGGGCACGGCAAAGCGCTCTCGCGCCGGATCGCCGGCAGCGAGCGCGACAACATTGTTCAACACGTGTGCCCAAACGTCGAGACCCACGATATCCACCAGCCGGAAGGTGGCGCTCTTGGGAAGGCCGATCAATGGGCCGGTGAGCAGATCGGCCTCTTCCACGGTGTAATCACCCTCTACCGCAAGCCGGTGCGCGGTGGCGCCGAAAAAACTGCCCACGCGGTTGGCGATGAAGTTGGGCGTATCCTTGCACGGCACCACGCCCTTGCCCAAACACCGGTCGCAGAAGTCGGAAACCCAGGCGACCGTTTCCGGCAAGGTGTCCGCGCCGGGGATAATTTCGACCAGGTGCAGGTAGCGGGGCGGATTGAAGAAGTGGGTGCCCAGAAAATGCGCGCGCAGCTCGGCCGGCCAGCCTTCGGAGATGCGAGCCAGGGGGATCCCGCTGGTGTTGGTGGAAAGAATCGAGCCGGGCCGGCGAAACTGGTGGACGCGTGCCGCGAGAGCGCGCTTGGCCGCAAGGTCCTCGACCACGGCTTCGACAATCCAATCGCACTCGGCCGCTCGTCCCAGGTGCTCGTCGAAGTTTCCGGTACGAATCAAGCCGGCGGCCGACGTGGTAAAAAATGCGCCCGGCCTGGCCTTCGCGGCGGCATCGAGCCCCTGCCGGGAGGCCGAGTCGGAGACGTCCAGCAGTTCCACCGGATACCCGGCATTGGCGAAGTGGGCCGCAATGCGCGACCCCATTGTTCCAGCGCCCAGCACGGCAACGCGGCGTAGCGGCATCATCAAAAGCCAGCGTAACAGGTTCCCGCTTCGGGGTCGCCGGAACAGGATCCTCGCCTATAAGTACTAGGACAAAATTGGTGCGATTCAATACGCAAACGCTGTTATTATATTTCGTCCTCACATCCGATTTCGGGCGGAAAACGGTGGAAAGCGCGGTGTGTGAGGACCTAACACGGGTTTTTGTGCTCATTCCTCAGCTGAAAAGCGGGCTCAAGAAGCTGGTCAGGCTTAGCGGTAAGGGCGATCGAAAAGTGGTCGCCATTTTCGGGCCCGACGCGGCAAGTTGTCATTCTCTGGTCCAGCACGTCCGGCGGGGTAGCGGCGGCATTCCCATCTGGCTGTTCACTACCGCGGTCCCAAGCGGCGAAACCTGCGCGCTGTGCGAACGGGTGTTTGTGGAGCGTGGTTCGCTGGCGCTGTTGCTCGAAGCCCAGCGCCAACTATGGACCTGCTGGGTCGCTCTGAATGCCGGCGCCTGGAACGGCCCGCGCGGCCAATGGCCCGTCAAGCTGGCTCCGCTGCTCGTCCCGCCGTTCCGCGGCGTGCTTCTCAACCGTCAGGGAGATTTCTTTCCCGCTTCACCCGCCGGCATAGCCCGCTACGTGCGGCACCGCTTACGAGAGGTGCTTCATTCCGGCTGGCAACGAATCATGGACTACTGGGCTTTGGCGACCGTTCACGCCTGGCGCTCCGCGCCCGTCACCCGCATCAAGGACGTGGCCGGCGCGGCCGCGCTGCGAGCCGCTTCATCGGTGCTGAAATGGTGCGGCTATCCGCAGCGCCCTATTTTCCGGCTGCTTGACGGCCGCGGCTCGTTGCACCTCGAAGTTCCACCAAGCGGCGCTTCCGAAGGCGGCGAAGGCGTAGACGTGTTTCGGGTACCGGCGGATTGGAACGCCGCCTGCTTCGAGCGGTTCGTGCGCGCTTCGACCGGGCGCTGGCTGCTCTGGCTGCAGGATACGCGGCAGGACAGGCAAGCTGCGCCGGCCTGCGACGCCATGCTGCCGCTCGCTCGCGACCCGCGCACTTTTGCGGTCTCCCTGCAGACGCACCATCGCGGGTGGAAACCCTCCCTGCTGCCCATGGCTCCCTTTCGCACCCTGCAGGCGGGCGAAAGCTCGCGCGTGCTGGCGCCGCTCTCCTCAACCATGCTGGTGGATCGGCACAAACTGCTGGCGCTCGGCATCCCCCGCTGCGGCCTTGCCGGGACTACCTGGCTCACCTTGTTCTGGAAGGCGGCCGCGGCGGGCTGGTCCTCTTATAGCCTCGGTCACGCTGGCGACTCCGCCCAGCAGCCCGATCTTCCCATGGAGGAAACCGCTTGCGCCGCGGGCATTCTGGCGAGCCGCCATCTGCGGCGGCTGGGCCCGCGCGACGCCGGTCTGACGCGCGGCACGATTGCCACCGCCCACAATATGCAGCGCCGCGCCGCGCCCCTCCATGGCCGTCCCAAGGTGCTCCTGGTCACGCCGTTCCTACCCTACCCGTTGGCGCACGGCGGCGCGGTGCGGATTTATAATCTGTGCCGCGAGCTTGCCGGCCGCGTGGATTTCGTGCTGGCTGCCATCCGCGAGCACGGCGAGTTCGTCGACTACCCGAAGCTGCACGAAATCTTCCGGCAGGTACACGTGGTCGACATGGACGAAGCGGCTTCCGGCGGCCGCGGCCTGCCGCGCCAGGTCCGCCACCACCAGTCGCGCAGCCTGCGCGCCCTGATCGCCCATCTGGCCGATACCATTCAACCCGACCTGCTGCAGATCGAATATACCCACCTGGCCCACTTCCGCGACGCCGCTCCCGGCGTGCCCGCCCTGCTGGTGGAGCACGACATCACGTTCCATCTCTATCGCCAGTTGCTCGAAAGCCAACCCGGCCGCGAGGCCCGCCGCGAATATCAGCGGTGGCACGCCTATGAGAGCCGCTGGCTGCGGAGCTTCGACGGCGTCTGGACGGTATCGGAAGACGACCGCCAGGCCGCCATTGCCGAGGGCGCTCGTCCGGCCGGCGTGTTCGCGGTTCCCAACGGCGTGGACATCCACCGCTTCGTGCCGCAACAGGAGCCGGCCGCCTTGCCCCGACACGCCGCGCCCGAAATCCTCTACGTCGGTTCGTTCCGCCACCTGCCCAACATCCTGGGCTTCGAAAACTTGCGCCGCGAGGTGATGCCCCTGGTCTGGCGGCGCTTCCCCGAAACCCGCTTGCGCGTGGTGGCGGGTCCCGGCCACGAAAGCTTCTGGAATTGCTTTGCCCGGGCCGGGACTTTAGCCGATCTCGACCCGCGGATTCTGGTCCACGGTTTCGTTTCCGACTTGCGTCCGCTCTACGCCGGCGCCGCCGCGGCCGCGATTCCGCTGGCGGTTTCGGCCGGCACCAATATCAAGGTGCTGGAAGCCATGGCCTGTGGTAAAGCCATCGTTACCACTCCGGTGGGCTGCGCCGGCTTGGGTCTTGGCGACGAGCGGGAAGCACTGATTCGCGCCGGAAACGCCGAATTCGCAGCCGCGTTGTGCCAGGTGCTGGCTTCCCCCTCTCTGCGCGAACGCTTGGCGGCGGCCGCCCGCCAAACCGCGGAACGGCGATTTTCCTGGTCCGCCATCGCCGGCGAGGCGGAACGCAGCTACCGCGCGTTGGCCCAGCCGCAAGCCGCGGCCCAAGCCGTCGCGGTTTCGCGCGCGCTCCAAAGGCACGTTTCCGGAGCGGTGCCCGACCTGCCGTTCTGAATCGGACGCGCACTTCCGCCCGGCGCCCGGCCCGTTTTTCCCCATGAAACCGTCCCATCCACTGTTACTGTAGAGGCGAGACATGTCGCGCATCATTCTTCCTGGAAAAACATATCCCCAAGGTGCTACGTGGGAT
>JBKQVG010000177.1:0-3934 GCA_052325345.1 Bryobacteraceae bacterium | reverse complement strand
CGACGAGCTGGCGGTGGAGCAATCCCTCTGCGAGCAACCGCCGGCCCAGCCCTCGCCGCTCTGCACCCCCTTCGAGCTGAACCCCTTCGAGTTCCCCCACCCCAACCGGCCAAGCCAACCCAATGGGCATTTACGAAACGAACCCAACTCCCCTCAACCAACTGAAACAAAACCAGTTATCAACGAATCGGCAAGCTCCAGGGAGCCCCATCGCGTTCCCGGCCCTCCCGAGCCGAAAGCGGAAGGCTGACCGCCGGCCGCTAAAAGCCACCTGATATCGAGCAAACCAGCCACAATCCGGAACAACCTCAACCTTCCTACCCGCCACGTGTCTTTGTTGAAAACTGATCGCTGCAACCTGATCGCTGCTGTTTCCCCGCTGTCGCCGCCTTATGATAAGAGGTTGCAGGAAACTGACCCATGGCAAAACAGACACGTTTCTGGCTTCCCCTCTGCCTCGCGGCTTTCACATTCTGGCCTGTTCAGGCCGGTGCCGCGGATCCCGCGCCGGATCTCACCCGCCAACCCACCTTGTATGTGGTCGGCTACGCTCACCTCGATACGGAGTGGCGTTGGGAGTATCCGCAAGTCATCGACGAATACATCCTCCACACCATGCGCGATAATTTCGCGCTATTCGAAAAGTACCCGCACTACATTTTCAATTTCAGCGGTTCCAACCGCTATCGCTTCATGAAGGAATACTTCCCCGCCGACTTTGCCAGGCTCAAGCGGTACGTGGATTCCGGCCGCTGGTTCCCCGCCGGTTCCTCGGTCGAGGAAGGCGACGTCAACGCGCCCAGCGCCGAAAGCATCATTCGCCAGATTCTTTACGGCAACAATTGGTTCCGCAAGGAATTGGGTACGGCCAGCGCCGAGTACATGCTGCCCGATTGCTTCGGCTTTCCCGCCTCCCTGCCCAGCATTCTGGCCCACGCCGGCGTCAAAGGCTTCTCCACCCAGAAGCTCGTGTGGGGCTCCTCCGCCGATGGCGGCGGCGTCGAATCCATGGAAAAGACCCCCGTCGGCACGCCCTTCGATATGGGCGTCTGGGTCGGCCCCGATGGCAAGAGCGTGCTGGCCGGCCTCAACCCCGGCGACTATAGCGCCGACCTCACCACCGACCTCAGCCAGCCGCTCCCCCCGCCGGCCGCAAAACTCACTCCCGAGCAGGCCCTTCATCGCTTTCAGGGCGACTGGGCCGCGCGTGTCGAGAACAACGGCAAATTCACCGGCGTCTTCACCGACTATCACTACTACGGCACCGGCGATATCGGCGGCTCCCCGCGCGAGCCCTCCGTCAAGCTGCTCGAGGCCATCGTCACCAAGGGTATGGCGCAAATCGGTTCCGGTCCCGAAGTGCGCGTTGGCGAAGGCCCTGTCCATGTCCTCTCCTCCAAAGCCGACCAGATGTTCCTCGATATCACCCCCGCCGAAGCCGCCAACCTGCCGCGTTACACCGGCGAGATGGAGCTGACCAACCATTCGGCCGGCTCGCTCACTTCCCAGGCCTATCAGAAACGCTGGATTCGTAAAGAAGAATTGCTCGCCGATGCCGCCGAAAAAGCATCCCTCGCGGCCGAATGGCTGGGCGCCCGCCCCTATCCCCGCGAGCGCTTGAACGATGCCTGGACCCTCGCCATGGGCGGCCACTTTCACGACATCGCCGCCGGCACCGCCACGCCCAAATCCTATGAGTTCGCCTGGAACGACGACGTCGTCGCCATGAACCAGTTTGCCGGTGTCATGGCCGATGCCAGCGAAGCGGTTGCCGCCGGTCTCGACACCCAGACCCGCGGCCTCGCGCTGGTCGTCTATAACCCGCTCAACGTCGCCCGCGAAGACCTGGTGGAAGCCAAAGTCGATCTGCCGGCCGGCGCCAAAGCGGTTCGAGTGGTCGGGCCGGATGGGCTCGCCGTGCCGGCGCAGCTTTCCGGCGGCCGCGTCTTGTTCCTGGCCAAAGTGCCGTCGGTCGGGTATGCCGTGTACGATGTGGAACCGGCTGCCAGTGCGGCTTCGAGCTCCGCCCTCCACGTCTCCGAATCCACTCTCGAAAACGCCCGCTACCGCGTCCGCATCGATCCTAGCGGCGACATCGGCGGCATTTTCGACAAGTCGATCCAAAAGGAACTCTTGTCCGCGCCGGCGCGCCTGGCGATTTCCTACGACAATCCCGCCCAGTGGCCCGCCTGGAATATGGATTGGGATCAGGAACAGGCCCCGCCCCGCGCCTACGTCAGCGGCCCAGCTACCATTAAAGTCACCGAGAGCGGCCCCGTCCGGGTCTCGGTCGAGATCGCCCGCGAAACCGAGGGCTCGAAGTTCGTTCAGACCGTCAGTCTCTCGGCCGGCGACCCCGGCAATCGCGTCGAGATCGGCAACGTAATCGACTGGAACACCCGCGAGGCCAACCTCAAAGCGGCCTTCCCCCTGACCGCTTACAACCGCGTGGCCACTTACAACTGGGACATCGGCGCCATCCGGCGTCCCACCGCCGAGCCGAAGAAGTTCGAAGTGCCTTCGCACCAGTGGATCGACCTCACCGACGCGTCCGGTACTTTCGGCGCCACCATCCTGACCGATTGCAAGAACGGCTCCGACAAGCCCCGCGACAACGTGATCCGCCTCACCCTGCTGCGCACCCCCGGCACCCGCGGCGGCTATCACGATCAGGGCACGCAGGATATCGGCCATCACGAATTCGTCTACGGAATTGCCGGCCACGCCGGCGACCGCATTCACGCCGCCACCGACTGGCAGGCATGGCGCCTGAACCAGCCGCTGATCGCCTTTGAGTCCGCCAAACACGCCGGCGCTCTTGGGAAGCAGTTCTCGCTGCTCAAAGTCTCCAACTCCCGCATCCGCGTGCTCGCGGTGAAGAAGGCCGAGGCCAGCGACGAAATCGTCGTGCGCATGGTGGAGCTCGACGGGCGTCCCGCCGAAAACGTGCGCCTGTCGATGGCCGCCCCGATCGTGGCCGCGCGCGAAGTCAACGGCCAGGAGCAGCCCGCCGGCGAGGCCAATGTGTCGAGCGGCGTTCTGGTAACTTCGTTTACCGCCTTCCAGCCGCGCACCTTCGCCCTGAAACTCGGACGCGCGGCGTCGAAGGTCCCGGCTGTCCGCTCGCGGCCCGTCGATCTCGCCTACGATCTCGCCACCGCTACCGAGGACGGCGCCAAGTCAACCACCGGCTTCGACGGCCACGGCGACTCGTATCCCGCCGAAATGCTCCCCGCCACATTGACCTTCGATGGCGTCGAGTTCAAGCTGCCGCGGGCCAAAGCCGGATCGCCCAACGCCGTCGTCGCCAAGGGCCAGACCTTGGCGCTGCCCGCCGGCGCATTCAGCCGCGTGTACGTGCTCGCCGCCTCGGCCGATGGCGATCAAAAAGCCGCCTTTCGCGCCGGCGGCCGCAGCGGCGAAGTGACCGTGGAGAATTGGGGCGGCTTTGTCGGCCAGTGGGACAACCGGGTTTGGAAGAGCGGCCAGACTACCGACCGCCAGGGCCGAACCGAGGAGGATCCGTACCACGAAATGGTCGGCCTCACCCCCGGCTACATCAAGCCCGCCGCCATCGCCTGGTTCGCGTCCCATCACCACGACCCCGCAGGCGCCAACGTTCCCTACCGCTATTCGTACCTGTTCGCCTACGCTATCGATCTGCCCGCCGGGGCCAAAACCCTGACCCTGCCGGACAACGACAAAATCCGCGTGCTGGCCGTTTCCGTAGCCGAAACCAACCCCGAGCTGAAGCCCGCCCAACCGCTGTTCGACACTTTGGAAAGGGCTGACCGCTGATGGCTGAGTGCTGAACGCTCGGGCGGCTTCAATTCTCGCTTGGCGTTTTTAGCGCCTGGTCGATCACCAATACGTCCAGCGGGGCCTTGCGCGCATCCAGCTTGAGCCCCACTGTTTGCGCGGCCGTGAAAAGCGA
>JBKQVG010000176.1:0-42416 GCA_052325345.1 Bryobacteraceae bacterium | reverse complement strand
AAAATCCGAGTGGTCACCAGACGTTCCTACGGCTTCCGCACCTATAACGCGATGGAAATTGCCCTGTATCACAACTTGGGCCGACTCCCGGAACCAGAATCAACCCACAGATTCTGCTGAGGAGGGCAAAATAGAAGCGATTGAAACCGATTGAATGGGAGGAATGCGAGAAGCCGCACGGCGCAAGAGCTGCGGGGTCACCTTGTTCTCAGCATTGATACTTTTGGGAGGTCTCGGAGACCGCCAGCAAAAAGGAGCTTATTCAGTGCAGTGCCCCAAGTGCAAACTCGAAAATCCTGAAAGCACTCAGTGGTGTGATTGTGGTTATGATTTTTCCACCGGAAAGGTGGACGAAGTCCACAAAACAGCCACAACTCTAGGTCGAGGCGAAGTAACGGACGGATTGACGGAAGGGTATTTTTCGTTTCGGAAAATGATCAGTCCGGCGCTCATCAAAGTTGTATACGTGATTGGTATGGTGGGTATCATTGTGGCGGCGATTTTCATGGTTTTCGCTGGCACCAAGGAAACTGAAGATACGGCCAAGCTGCTGAGGGTCCTATCGGCGCTGCTTTTGGCAACTGTGGGCAACCTCGTTTGGCGGCTTATTTGCGAGCAGGTCATCCTCTTGTTCAGTATTCACGAGAGGCTAGCCTCGATTGATCGGTCCTTGAAGGTTAGGTAGCACGGCCCATGCTCGATCTCTGCGGGGGGGTCCGTCACCTGATAGCCAGTGTGACCGAAGAGATATCTAAACAGCGCTCGACTGGCTTGTGCTGCTCTGGCCGGCAGGAACAGTCAAGCTCGACAGGGAAGCGCGAATTCCTGGCCGACAAGCCGAATCGTGGCGCCACCCGGCCGGGGGCGCAGGCCCGCTCAGCGTGAACGCAGCGTGGCGTTCGACCCGCTCGTCACCATGCTCGGGCTGATCGAAAGTCCAGTCAGCGGGCGGCGACGGTAATCGACAGCGTCTTTGAGGCCGTTTGCCTCGGGCTGCTGCTGTCCTGGACCGTGACGGTGAAGTTGAACGTGCCTGCGACCGTCGGGGTACCGAAGACGGCCCCGGAGGAGGAATTAATTGCCATGCCATTGGGCAGGCCGGAAGCCGACCAGCTATAAGGCGTTGTACCGCCAGTCGCGGTCACGGCCTGTTGTGCCGCGTACCCTGTTCCGACAGTCGCGGTTGCGGGGACCAGCGAGGTGGTGGTAATCGAAAGCGTCGGGGTGGCGGCGGCGACGGTAATCGACAGCGTCGCGGTCTGGCTGCCACCGTTGTACGTCGCGGTTACCGTAACGGTTGTGGTCGAAGTAATCACTGTGCTGGACTGCGCCGAAAAGCTTACGCTGGTCTGGCCGGCAGGAACCGTATAACTCGACGGCACTGGGAAAGCTGCGTTGTTCGAAGCGATGGCGACGCTGGCCCCGCCCGACGGTGCCGAAGCATTCAACGTAATGGTGATGGTGGCGATCGATCCCGCGGCGATGCTTGTCGGCGTGATCGTGACGGCTTGCAGCGCTGGTGTTGCCTGACAGATGTTCGGCGGTATTGTGACAGTAGTCGTATTGGAATTGGTAGTGCCAGCAATGTTCTTTGCCTGGACGAAATAAGAGTTCGTCTGTCCTGCTACAAGCCCGACTTCGTTGTTGAACGTAAGACCCGTCACATCGGAGTCAGATAGCGAACCATTGCGGTAAACGTCATAGTCGGACGCGTTGGCCGAGAGGGTCCAGTCAAGTCTCACGGCTGGGCCTGCGGGTGGCATCTGATTGCACACAGGCGCCTCGGCCGTCAGCGTGAACGCCCCCGGTGGGGTGGATTGCACGCTTAGATTCACCTGTCCTGTTGCCGAAGCGGTTTGGCCTGCGCTGTTGGTCACGGCCAGCTTGATCGTGTTGTTCGGTGTACCGGACGAAAAAGCATAAGAGCACGTTGAGCCCACACATGGGAGAGCCGTACCATTGTTCTGCCACGACCACTTTACAATCGATCCAGAACTTGAACTTCCGTCAAAGGCAACGGCTACGGTTCCGCCTTGCGCGACACCAAGATTCAGCACACCACCGCTCTTGGCGCTTTGCCCCCCAGAGCTAATCACAAATTGAGCAACCGGGTAAACTTGAATTGTGATCCCCGCCGAAGCGGACTGGGAGTCGTCCGAAGAGCGGGCCACGATCTGGTAAGAGCCTGGCGCGGTGCCAATTGGGAACACTATAGTCTGTTGAAAACTCCCATTGGCTAAAGCAGTCAGCGAAGCGACGAGTGTGGTGTTAACACCGTTTCCCTGCAGCGACAGGTTCAGACCTGTGCTGGGGGCAAAACCGGTCCCCATAACACGAACTACATCTGTCGGTGCATAAGACGATCTGTCAGTCGTGATGGAGGGACTCGCGTTGTTCACAAAGATCCCCAACGACGCGGTGGGCACCACAGTCTGGTCGAAGAGTAGGAGGTCCCCTTTGTCGGCTCGAAAGATCACGGACTCGGCGGGGACAGTGGTTGACGCGTTCAGCGTGATCGACGACAACCCTCCGACCGGTGCCAGGACAACTGAAACGGCAGGAGCTTGCGACGTGTCCACCGAGAGCGACGCAGAACTCAGACCGACCGCCATTGGGCTGCAAATGGTAAGGTTTTGTATCCCATATGCGGAAGGATTGGACAACAAATGTCCTCCGATGAAACTGGCAACGTAGCTGGTTATCGATTCCTTGAAGCTACTGAACGCGCCTGGAGGAATCCGTCCACAGGGGACACACTCGTCGCCTCCTGTGAGGCTGTCAACAAGCTGACTGCTGAGGTCAGTGGCGAGGGTATTAATCAAATCGCCAACGCTTGCGGTCTGTGGAGCTACTGTCCCTTGCGCTTGAAACTGAACGGATTCGGAACTCGGATAAGACAGAGTCGCCCGTGTTAGCGGAGTGCCGTCCGGCGAGAGGGCTGAAAGTGACTGCAAGAAGATGGGCTGCGCTTCCAGTACAACCTCTGTCCCCACTAGAACATAATCGGTGACACTGAGAATCGGATCGAAGATGGCTAGCGTCGCCGTTGCAGCAAGCATGCCTGGGAGGCAGCCCACGCCGCCCGCCGACAAACCCACCGCGCACCCACCGGCCGCCGCACCGACGAACAAAGCAAGACCAGTGTATGAAACGGTTTTTTCGGCCAATTGAAAAGCGTCGTCATAGGTCTTGGCAGTGTGCAGACTATATTCCGTAGGCACCTCGCAGAACGATGACGCGGTGGACGCATGCGAGGTCTCATTCAGTTTTCGAATCCTCTCCAGTACCTGAGCGGCGCTCCCCAGTTGCGGAGCAACTGCCATGCCTGCCGCCGAGGCGGCCGTTAGGAGGTTCTCGACGCTTTGAATTGCGGCCACATCCATGACCACGGATACCGTGCTCCCATCCGGCGCTTGCATCTGAACGGTTTGAGGTGTTCCGTTGATCGCCGCAGCGATCATCTGTTGCAAATTGTTCAATTTGTCTTGGGCTGTGACCGTCACGGATGACACTATAGTCGGATCGGTCGTCGAAGGCATGGCATTCAGGCCTTGAGTTACAACGTTCTGAGCGAATGCCATGAGCATAGTTCCAACTGGTTGTCCCGTGGGAGGAGGCGCGATGATTGAGAACTGCCCAGGCGAGCATGCCTGCAGGGAGTCGACAGCAATGCAGACCTGTGCAGAACCGTAATAGTAATTACCTTTACCATCGCCTGCGTACGCCGGTACCAGAACATCCACGGTCTGGTTGCTCACCTGAATGATCGCGGCAGCTACGGGCGTGCCGTCGCTCAAAAGCAGCGTCACGGACTGACGTTTAGAAGCCTGAAAAGTGGTCGCGTCCAAGAAGCCGCTCCCACTGATCGTGATGGAACCGCCGGGGCTGGCAGACTTGGGAGAGACTGCTGTGATAGTTGGGCCGGGCGAGCGTCGCAGCCACAAATACACAGGGTTGCTAGGAATCGCGTCGGCGAAGATGGTTAACGTCAAATCGCTGGTCGTATCGATGTCTGGTGCGAGTTGAACGTTGATCTGATCCAGTCCCTCAAACCCAGGGGCCGGACCGGCATACAGAACCGGCAGCGCCCAAGTCGTTCCACTGCCATTCGAGACCGACGCGCTGATGTGGCTGGAAACGTCTCCAGACTGCGTAGATACGGCAGTGCCACCCGCAAACCGAAAGCCCGTCCCATAGACAGCCACGATCGTTGTCGTTGGACCGCCGGCTTGTGTCTGGGTCGTGAGGTTGAAGGGCGGCTGGGTGAAATCAATCGCGTTGAGGATCGCTCCAAATCCGCTTCCGGTGGCGTCCATCGTAAAGACTGCGGGGGCGGTTGGTTTGACAGTCGCCGTGCACGTGGTAATGGTTTGAGCGCCCGACGCCACAACAACGTTCAACGCCCCGTATTGGCCGATTAGTGGAACAACAAAACTGATTTGAGTTGGCGAAACGAAGACCAGATCAGCCGCCGCGCCACCGACAGTTACGGTCGTTCCGTTCAACTGTTTCGGATACGAGCCGTCGGTGCCGGGGGTGCCAGCGGCTGTCTGCAGCGCTAGATTGCTGCCGAATAGGGTTGCTAACGACCCGGGCGAAACGGTGCTCTGGTAGCTTGCTGCCGACACGACGGTGGTTTGGGCGGCCAGACAATGCGTCATGAAAACAAAAAAAACGGCCAGCATCTCGAGCCCGAGAAGTGGCCTAGTTCCTACAGAACATGGGTCCGTCAGATTGTGTTTAGACGAATCCTTTTCGAGAGCCATCCCTATATGGAGCTTTGAGTTCACGGTGCCCCCTATTTCCCAGGATTTCCGTCTTGCCATCCCGGCCCTAAGCAATTATATGCCCAAATAAGGACTAACAGATTTCTATATCTTCTTAATTAGTTTAATTTTCAATCATGAGCGACTCCAGCGGACCAGCGAGGCACTTTCACCCGCAACTGACTGAGTCGATGGGTGTTGCAGTAGACTCTTCGGATCGGTCCTGGTAATTCCCGCTCACGTCAACTGGACGGTTAACGTCCATTTCGTAGAGTGCCGCTTCCGCCTAGCGGTGGCCGGATCGCCATCTACTCAAAAAGAGCTCCAGGGAACAAGAAAGCGGGCCGGTCGATACGACCCACCCGCAATACGACTCCGTCACTCGTTTACACCTTCCCGAGGAGTTCCTGGATTTCTTGGGCTGGCAGTTGATCGGGCTGCTTCCCATCCGGCATGTCTACAACGTGTACCCAGACGCTATTCGCCAGGCGCCCTGCGATCTCAGTTGCCGCTCTCCGGCCTGCTTCGTCGCCATCTAGCATGATGACGACCTGCCGAAAATGTTGAACTAGCCGTTGCTCCTGCTCCGCTGAAATCGAGCATCCCATGTGCGCCACGCAGGCGTGCCCCGCCTGAACAACTTTCATGCAGTCGAAGAAGCCTTCAACCAACACCACAGCGGCGGTCGAGCCCTCTTCCAACGCCCGAGCCAGGTTGTACAAAACCTGGCTTTTCTTGAACCCGGCCGGCAGCTTATACTTCGGCTCGCTCCCGTCGATGGTGCGACCGGCGTAGGCCACCAACTCCCCTGCTTCGTTCTCGATCGGGATGACGATTCTCCCGCTCATGCTGCCCTTCCCGGAAAAGAACCCAACGCCGAAGTATTCGGCGGTCTCCGGATCAATCCCGCGCTGAGCCAGGTAGGGATGACAGTGGTCGATACCCTTGAGCCTAAAGGCGAGCGGCTTGTTTGGCTCTCCCCTCTCCCCTGCTTTTTCCTTAGCCGGTTCAGAGCCAGTCACCGGCTTCTGTGGCGTCGCCGAAGATTCTGAGGTGGTGGTGATTTGGAACCAGCTTTGAATTTTCAGGGCAGCGTCTCGGACGCTGCATTTTTCCATGGCGGCGACGAAATCGAGGACGTTGCCTTTGGCCTGACATGAGAAACAATGAACAGTTTTGATACAGTTTGGCCGAAGGGAAAGCGAAGGGATTTGGCGATATGGTTGGAAGTAGTTTAAAATTAGTACGTTGGCAAATTGAGGGCCGGTAGCTCAGTAGGTAGAGCATGTGCCTTTTAAGCACAGGGTCGCGGGTTCGAGTCCCGCCCGGCTCACCAAGGTTCCCCAGGGCGGTGCTTGCAACCTAGCTTTTCTTGGACGTAACGGCGGAGAACGCCGCTACCTCCTGGATCACGCGCTTACCGCCGCAGTGCGGGCAGACTATGCCGCCCTTTTCGAGATCGGCGAAGTGAAGAATCCGGGTGAACTCTTTGTTGCAATCCTGACAGAGAAACACGTATTGAGGCATGGCCGCTTCCTCCTTGACCCGTCCTCTCTGCACACATCATAGCGCTCCTGGTCGGATGTGGAAACCCAGGTCGCCGTCCCCAATTCCAGATCCGGGAAGCGGCGGCCGGCCGCCACCTTGAGGAAAAGAACGCACATGCGGCGCGGGCGGCGCGGACTTATACTGGTGCGAATGGATGCAAAATCCGCGGCGCGGGAACGTTTCGGGGCGGCCCGCGACAGCCTGATCGAGCTGAGTCGCCGAATCCACTCCCACCCGGAGCTGGGCTTTGAGGAGGAGCGAGCCTCTAGCTGGCTCTGCGAGTCGTTGGCGGAGGCCGGTTTCGCGGTGGAACCGGGCATTTTCGACCTTCCCACGGCCTTCCGCGCCCGCTTCGGATCGGGTCCGTTGCAAGTGGCCATTTGCGCGGAATACGATGCTCTGCCCGGCATCGGCCATGCCTGCGGTCACAATATTATCGCCGCCTCGGCGGTGGGAGCGGCGCTTGCCGCCGCCCAGGTGGCGGATGAAGTTGGCCTCACCGTGGTCGTTATCGGCACGCCTGCCGAAGAAGTGGGAAACGCCAGCGGCAAGATTCTTCTGCTCGAGCGGGGTGGCTTCCAGGGCATTCATGCCGCCATGATGGTGCACCCGGCGCCCTTCGATATGCTCCGCGCGAAGATCATAGCGGCCTCCACTTTCGAGGTGAGTTATACCGGAAAAGAGTCCCACGCTTCAGCTTTTCCGGAACTGGGAGTGAACGCCGCGGATGCGCTTACCATCTCGCAAACCGCGCTGGGCCTGCTGCGCCAGCATATCCGCTCCACGGATCGGATCCACGGCATTGTGACCAATGGCGGCAGCGCCCCGAACGTCGTTCCGGCCCATACTTCGGCCAAATATATCATCCGCTCGGAGACGCTGGAGCAGTTAAGTGAATTGCGCCCGCGGGTTCGGCGCTGCTTCGAGGCGGGAGCCCTTGCCACGGGCGCGGGAATCGCCATCGCCGGGGGCGACAAGCCTTACGCCGAGATGCGGCACGACGAAACCATTGCCACGCTTTACCGGCGGAATTCCGAAGCGCTGGGGCGTTCCTTCCCGGACCTGGGCGAGTGGGAAACGCGGCCCACGGGTTCGACCGACATGGGCAACGTTTCGCTGGCTATGCCGGCAATCCATCCCATGATCGGCATCCATTCTCTGCCCGCGGTAAATCATCAACCGGAATTCACCGCGCACTGCGCTACTCCGGATGCGGACAAAGCGCTGGAGGACGGCGCCCTGGCGATGGCCTGGACGTGCATCGACCTGGCGGCCAACCGGGACATTCGCGAAAGTCTGATCGCGGGCCGATCAAGCGGCGGCTCGCCGCTGCGCGGTTAAGGCGTCCGTCGAGGCCGAATCCGGCGGTTTGCGCGCCCTTCGCGAATAGATCCTCCCGGATTACCGGCACCCGTCTTGGCTTATTCGATGCCGGCGTTGCGCGCGGCAACGCGGACGACGCTCGACCAGTCCTGATCGCCCTGTCCGTGCACCATGGCCGATAGGAAGTTGTCGCGGATCAGGCTCGCGAGCGGCATCGGGGCGGCGAACTCCCCGGCCGCTTCGAGCAGCAGGCGAACGTCCTTGAACCCCAGCCGCAAGGCAAAACCGGCCGGCTCGAACTTACGGTCGGCAATCAGGCGTCCGTAGTTCGCATAGAGCGGCGACCCGAAAAGCATGTTCATCGCTTCCAGGAACGTGTGTGGCGGGACGTCCGCCTTGCGAAGCGTGGCGAAAGCCTCGCCGAAGGCTTCGAGCGTGGCGGCGATCATGAAATTTCCACAGAGCTTGAAGACATTGGCCTGGGAGGGATCGGGCCCAACGGAAAATGTCTGCCGTCCGATGGAGTCGAACAGGGGCCGGCAGCGCTCGACGAGTTCCGCCGGACCCGCGGCAACCACAAGCAGATTCTTGCTTGCGGCGGCTTCCGGGCGGCCGAAAACGGGAGCGCTCAAGTAGCCCTGCCCGCGCCGGCCGTGTTCGGCGGCGAGATGCCTGGCCAGTGCCACGCTGATGGTGCTGCACGAAACGTGAACGGCGGCCTCCGGGAGCGCGGAAGCGATGCCGTCGTCGCCGAAGACGACCTGTTCGACCGCGCGGTCGTCGGCGAGCATGGTCATGACCGCCTCAGACAGGCTGCAGGCAGCGGCCGGCGTATCGGATACGCGGGCGCCGGCGGCGGCCAGAGCCTCCGCCTTTTCCCGGCTGCGGTTGAACACGACGACTTCATGGCCGGCGCCAAGCAGGTTGCGCGCCATCGAGGAACCCATTCGGCCGAGTCCGATGAAACCAATTCTCATAACAGATAGAATAGTCGAACGGTAGCTGCTTTCGGGATGGAGCCGGGTGCATTTCCGCCAACGCGGATGTGGTGGACACTGCGCGCACCGGCAGGCAGCTCCTGGTTTCCGTGCGCTTGGCCAGGATCTTCCCGCGCGTCCGCTCAGGCCAGCACTTGCGCTCGAAATACCGACAGCTTTGCCTGTGGGTCGCGGTACGCGCCAGGCCGAAGACCGGCTTTTCGGGATAAGACCTCCAGGAAGCCGGTTCCGGTGTGGATGCCGTCAGCGGCGACCTGCGGCAGCAGCAGTTCACTGCGGGCGTCGTACTCCAGGCAGGCACCGTCGCGTCCAACGCGGAACGTTCTCCAATCCCGGATTCGCTTCATGGGCGTTAGCACCGAGATCTCGATATCCAGCCCGTCCGGCACGCTGGCTCGCGGCGAGAACCGCGGGTCGTCGAGCGCCGCGGCCAATGTCAGTTCCGGTACCGCTTCCGCCAGCGGCAGTACCGCGGTCCGCGTGCCCACGCATCCGAACAACTCCCGGCCTTGGTGCAGACTGACGAAGGCGGCCGCGCGCCGCGTCAGCCATGGGCTGGTCCCGGTTGGTGGAATCGCCTTCCGCTCGCCGGTGGCACACAGATGGCGGAGGGTCGCGCGCGCGCTGGCGAGCAGGGCGTCCTGGGCCTCCGCATCCAGGTGGAAGGAATCCACGCGAAAGTAGCCAAGAGATCCGTAGCTGACGCTGTGCTCGAAATCGCCGGTAATATCGGCGGAAGTCTGGTAGTCCAACGTCTCCTGAAACACTTCTTCGCCGCCCAAAAAGCCGAGGGCATCGAGCAGCAGGGCGATCGGCTCGTAGCCGCAAACCGTGGAGTCGAGTTCGCGCAGTGTGTCGAGGAACAGCGCCGGGTCGAGACTGCCTGCCGCGTCGATCGCGCTGGAATCGAGCCGTGCCAGCTTCCGGCGCGCGTTCCAATCGGCGGGAAACGGCTGGTAGCCAAAAGCCCGGCCATAGTGAGTCAGGTCGGAGCTCGCCAATAGTACGTCGCCCGGCCGGACACACTGCGCCAGGGCCCGTGCAGCCTCGCCTCGTTGCGTGTCCTTGAGATGACCCACATATAGCGGAACCACCGGCGCGCCGGCAACGGCCTTCTGCAGCAGTGGAAGTTGGATCTCGACCGAGTGGTCGCAGACGCGGCTCTCGGCCATCATGTTGAACTGGCCGCCTGATACCAGTTCCCGCGCCATCGCCCGATCCACTTCAACCTCACCCAACGGGGTCTGGAACGCCCCGATGTCGGGAATCGACACGCCCGGTCTGCCCCCGCGATGAGTGAATCCAAGGATGAAGACTCGTTTGGGTTGCGCGGTTTGTAAGTGCCGGTAAGCGGCGGCGGCAACGGTGCCGGAGTAAGCCAGGCCCGCATGAGGGACGACAAACGCCAGCGGGCGCGGAAGCAGGCTGGGGCCGGTCCTCCGCAGGGAGGACTCGAAGAGTTCGTCCAGCAGCGCCTCTAACTCAGCGCGCTGTCCCGGATACCACGAGCCGGCAAATGGTGTTGGGTGTGGGGAAGCCATGTGATCAACCGCATCGTTTATGGATCGTTTCGCCGTCTTCGCGAACACGCCGCGCGGCGGGCCGCCAAAAGCCCGGAATCGCCCATTGGCAAAGCGGGCAGGCGCCGTCTACGGTAAGCCTGTCTTGAACGACTTCGAAGCCTCGCCGCTCCACCAGCAAGGTTCCACAATTCGGGCAGTTCGTGTTTTCGAGTTCTCCGACGCCGCCCGGGAGGTTCCCGGCGTAAACGTAGCGCAGTCCGGCCGCGCGCCCGATCGAGGCGGCACGCTCCAGCATTGCCGCGGTGGTGTTGCGCGGCCCGTTCATCTTGTAGTTCGGATGGAACGCGGTGACGTGCCATGGAATATCGGGAGAGATACCGGACAGGAAGCCCGCAAGCGCTTCCAGTTCCCTCCGCGAATCGTTAAAACCAGGCACGACGAGCGTGACCACTTCCAGCCAGAATCCCATGTCGTGGATTCGTGCGATGGAATCCAGGATCGGCCCGAGGCGCCCGCCCAACTCGTGATAGCGGCCGTCGTCGAAACTCTTGAGATCCACTTTGTAAAGATCGACCCAGGGGCGCAGATACTCCAGCACCTGGGGAGTCGCGTTCCCGTTGGAGACGTATCCGGTGGCCAGGCCGGCGTGGCGGGCTTCGCGGAAGACGGCCACCGCCCATTCGCTCGTGATCAGCGGCTCATTGTAAGTGCTGACGATCGACGACGCATTCCACCGCAGAGCCAGCCTGACAATCTCGGCCGGTTCGATCTCACCGAAATCGAGCGAGGAGCGGAAGTCGCGCAGAGCCTGCGAGGTCACCCAGTTCTGGCAGTAGCCGCAATGCAGGTCGCAGCCCAACATGCCGAAACTGAGGGCGCGCGATCCCGGCAGGGCGTGGAAGAAAGGCTTCTTTTCAATCGGATCGCAATTGAGGGCGTTGACGTATCCGTAAGGAACCAGCAACTTGCCGCCGCGATTGAACCTGACTTTGCAAACGCCGGCAAACCCGGAAGGGATCGGGCAACAGTGGCCGCAGGCATAGCAACGGATTCGGTTCCCCTCCAGCGATTCGTACAGATCGCCTTCGCGGGTGTGCCCGGCAAGCTGTTCGGCCAGCGTCATGCTCGCGGTCCCATCTCCATTCTATCGCCCGGTCTCGAATTCAGCGTCGCCCAAAGGCGGACGGGGTGCTTAACCAATCTTGGAGAAATCCGCGCCTGAACTGTGAAATCCCCAGATCGGTTAACCCCGGAGGCTGCGCCGGCGGTCAGTACTTTTCCCAGTGAAGGACTTCGGAAAGCGGCCGCTTCTCCTTCTCCGGTTCCTCGGCCGGGTGGCCGATGGCGAGCAGGCTGACCAGCTTGTGGGTTTGCGGGGCGCCCACCATCTTGCGGATCTCTTCCGCGTAAGGCTTCTTGTCCCCGGCCACCCAGCAGGCGCCGAGGCCGTGAGCCCGGGCAGCCACGAGCATGTTCTGGCTGGCGTTGCAGCCGTCCTCCAGGTAGTACTTCGTGTTCTGGCACAAAACCGCCACGCACGCCGCGGCCTGCGCGATAAAACTCCCGTAGTCCGTGGCCGCGGCGATGGCGCGGAGCATCTGCGCGTCCGTCACAATTACGAACTCCCAGGGCTGGATGTTGACCGCCGTGGCGGCCAGGCGGCCGCAGTCGACGATATCCTCGATCACCTCCCGCGAGACGGGTTCGCCCGTGTAGGCGCGAACCGACCGCCGCGTCTTCAAAGCCTCGATACACTCCATGTCGACGATTATGACCGACTGCCTATTCCGCCCGCAGGGCTTGTGACGGATCGA
This sequence comes from Bryobacteraceae bacterium, assembly GCA_052325345.1. Lineage (GTDB taxonomy): Bacteria > Acidobacteriota > Terriglobia > Bryobacterales > Bryobacteraceae > JBEKYD01. The sequence continues at coordinate 30,444 of JBKQVG010000176.1, read as the reverse complement.
TGGCCGAGGCACGGCGGGAGGGGAGATAGCTGGCGGCGCAGGCGGTCGCGATGAGGCCCACGGAGACGGCGGCGTAGGTGAGCGGGTCGACGGGCCGGACCTCGAACAGCAAGGGCGCGAGCACGCGCATGAGGGCGGCGGCCGCGCCTAGGCCGCAGGCGATGCCGATGCCGGCAAGGACGACGCCCTGGCGCACAAACATTGCGGTGACTTCCTGTTGCCGCGCGCCCAGCGCCACTCGGATGCCGATTTCGCGCGTCCGCTGCGACACCGAGTAGGCGATGACGCCATAAATGCCGATCAGGCCCAGCAGCAGGGCCATGCCGCCGGCGGCTGCCAGCATCACCAGCACGAATGCCGTACGCGCCATGGATTTGCGGTAAAGATCGTCCAGCGTGCGGACGCTGGCCAGCGGCAGATTGGGATCGAGCGACCAGATCCGCTGCCGCACTTCCTTCAGGAAACTCTCCGATCCGGCGCGGCTGCTGCGGATGGCGAAGGCCATGCTGCGCCGTACAAACGTTTCGTCGCTGTAGAAATGGCGCATCATCATGGGCCAGTAGACCGAGGTTGGGGCGGGCTTGTTCACGCCGTCGTCGCGCTGGTCGCCAGCCACACCCACGATCTGGCGCCATTCTTCGTTGTTCCCAACCCGAATGCGCTTGCCCAGCGCGCCGCGGGCGTCGTGCCAGTATTCGCGGGCCAGGCTCTCGGACACGATGGTTACCGGCATGCTCTGGTAGAGGTCGGTCCAGGTGAAATCGCGGCCGGCGACGATCGGCGTCCCCAGAGTCTGGAAGAATCCCGGCGACACGAACTTGAAGCGGCGAACCGGCGCAAGCTGTCCTTCCGCGTAACGGCGGTCTTCGGCAACAATGGGATCGAAGCTGCCGTCGCCATCCATGGGGATGGTTGTCGAAAGCGCCACCGAAGAGACGCCGGGAATAGCCTCGATCTGGTGCACAATGGCCTCCTGAAGGCGAACAACTCGTTCCGCCTCCGGCACGTCGGCTTCGGTGACCACCAGGTGCAAGGTCTGAACTTCGGCGGGCCTGGCAAAGCCGGGCTGCACCTGGTTCAGGGCGTGAAAGGTGCGCAGCATGAGGCCGGAGCTCACCAGCAGCACCAGCGCCAGCGCCACCTGCACCACCACCAGCACGCCGCGGGCGCGATGCCGCTCCCGGCTCTGCCCGAGCGTGCGGCCGCCCTCGCGCAGGCCGGCTCCCAGCCGCACACCTGCGTACTTGAAAACCGGAATAGCGCCGAGCAGCAGCCCGGCTGCCAGCGAGATCAGCAACGCGAAGAGAAACACCGGCACGTCGATCCCGATCTCATTCATGCGCGGCAAACCAAGCGGCGCCGACGCCACGAAAGCCCGAATGCCGAGATACGCCAGCCCCAGCCCCAGAGCGCCGCCGGCCATCCCCAGCGTCAGGCTCTCCAGCCACAGTTCGCCGGCGATGCGGCGCCAACCCGCGCCCAACGCGGCGCGAATGGCCAGCTCCTGCTGGCGGCCCTCGGCCCGAACCAGCAGCAGGTTGGCCACGTTGGCGCAGGCGATCAGCAGCACCATGCTCAGCGTCCCCATCACCACCCACAAGCTGTTGCCCACATCGCCCACCACGTCCTGCCGCAGCGGCCGCAGGTTGGGCGCGATGCGCGCCAGTTCGAACAGTTTCAGGCTGAAGCCTTTGGGCACGGGGAAACTGCGGTTCACAATGGGAAGCATGCGGGCGACGTCGGCGCTGGCCTGCGCCAGTGTGGCGCCCGGCCGGAGCCGCGCCAGGGATTGGTAGCTGAATCCGCCCAGGTGCGCTTCGCTGCGGTCGAACTGGAAAGGCAGCAGCAGCGGCGGATCTTCATGGCCCATGAAGTGGAAGCTGGCCGGCAGCACGCCGATCACTTCGTGCGGCCTTCCGTCGATCCGCAGCGTGCGGCCAACCATCGATCGGTCACCGCCGAACTTGCGCCGCCAGTAGCCGTAGCCGAGCATGACAGTTTCCGGGCTGCCCGACGAATCGTCCTGCCGGCTGAATCGGCGGCCGATGAAAGCCTGCACTCCCAGTATTGGAAGCACCCCGTCGGTCACCACCAGCGCGCGCACCTGTTCCGGTTCGGCCTGGCCGGAGAGGCTCACCGAATCGCCGGTATATAGGCCGATATCTTCAAAAACGCGGCTCTGTTCGCGATAGATGAAATAGTTGGAGGCCGCCATCTGCAGTTCGGCGACGCCGACGCCCGGCGCGGTGTGCCACACTCCTACCAGCCGATCGGCCTGCGGATACGGCAGCGGTTTCAGCAGCACGCCTTCCAGAACGCTGAAAATCGCCGTGTTGGCGCCCACCCCCGCGCCCAGCGTCAGCAACGTCACAGCCGTGAACATGGGTGCGCGCCGCAACCTGCGAAACACCTGCCGCAAGCCGTTGAAAGACGTCATGAGCGGTTCCTCCCGGTGAGCCGTACTGGAAAGGTAAGACGAGGAAGGAAGCAATAAGTTCCGGGAATTGTGGAGGAGCGGCGCGGCGTGGGGGCCGCCGGCTTCGCGTCGCGCCTATGTTTCGGAAACGGGTGGCGGGTTCCGCTCCACGAATTGTGCCTGGTGCCAATAAGGGTATGGACGCGTGAGCCTGCTGGCGCCGTCCAGGCGGGCGACCTGTTCCGCGCCCAGGTTCCAGCCGGCCGCGCCCAGGTTCTGGCGGAGCTGCTCCTGGTTGCGCGCACCCACGATCACGGTGGCTACCGTGGGCCGTTGCAGCAGCCAGTTCAAGGCAATCTGGGGCACGCTCTTGCCGGTTTCATTCGCTACCGCGTCGATCGCATCGACTACTTTGTACAGGTGCTCGTCGTCCGTAGGCGGTCCGATCGGCGCGGTTTTGGGCAACCGGCTCACGGCAGGCAGCGGCTGGCCGCGGCGAATCTTTCCGGTGAGCCGGCCCCAACCAAGCGGGCTCCAGACCAGGGCGCCGACTTTCTGGTCGAGGCCCAGCGGCATCAGCTCCCATTCGTAGTCGCGGCCGATCAAGGAATAGTAAACCTGGTGACCCACATACCGCGCCCAGCCATACCGGTCCGAGACGGCCAACGATTTCATAAGGTGCCAGCCGGAAAAATTCGAGCACGCGATATAGCGCACCTTGCCGCTCCTGACCAGGCCGTCCAGGGTGTAGAGGGTTTCCTCCACCGGCGTGGTGGCGTCGAAGCCGTGCATGTGATAGATATCCACGTAGTCGGTGCCCAGGCGGCGCAGGCTGTCGTCGATGGAAGTCGCCAAGTGATGGCGCGAAGAGCCGACGTCGTTCGGTCCGTCGCCAAAGCGGAAGGTGGCTTTGGTGGAAATCAAGAGCCGCTGACGTTTGCCGGAAATTGCCTTTCCCAGAATCTCTTCCGAGACCCCATTGGAATAAATGTCGGCGGTGTCGAAGAGATTGATACCGGCATCCAGGCAGATGTCGACAATTCTTGTCGCTTCCTCCACGTCGGTCTGGCCCCACGCGCGGAAGAAATCGCCCTGGCCGCCGAAAGTGCCGGCGCCGAAACTCAGGGTGGAAACCTTCAAGCCCGAATAGCCAAGCTGTCTATATTCCATATTGAGCATTGTATGCGGGGTCGCTCCGGTTTTCTTCCAACTTCCGTCTTCCGTCTTCTTGCTTCTAATGGGTGAAAGCGTAGATCAGGTAGTTGACTCCGATGCGAATGCCGAGGTCGGAGAAACGCGTGGGGTAGGTCGGTTCGTCGGCGTTTTCCCAGGAGTCGCCCAGATCCATGTTGTGACAGATGACCACGTTCAGCCGCCCCTGGTCGTCGAAGATGCCGCGCCAGCGAGGGGTGTCGCCGCCCGAGCCCCATTGCGGAAAAGTCGGGCACTTTTCGCAGATGCTGCCGGTCTGGGTGTACTGCATGCCGGGCACCTGGTAGCGGTGCTCGAGGTCGAAGACGGTGTGGAAAATGGGGTCGTTATCGGGGATGTCGACGATCGGGCGGCCGGGCAGCACTTTGTCCATGCTGTGGCGAAACACGTTCCACTCCACCGTGCCGTGGAAATCGTCGCACATGAAGAAGCCCCCGCGCGCCAGAAACTCGCGGAACTTGGCGATTTGCTGGTCGGTCAGTTCCCAGTGGCCCACTTCCACGGCATAAAGCCATGGGTAGTTGAATACGTCGTCGTCTTCTTCCAGGTTGATGGGCTGCTCGGCGGAGCGGGCGTCGATGCGCGTGAGGCGGCGGATGGCCAGCGCCAGATGGCGGTCCGAGCGCGGGTAGTCGATGGTCCAGTTGGTGTTGCCCTGGTGCCAGTCGAAGCCCCGCTTGGCTTCCGATTGCCAATCGATATAGCCGTGCCAGGTGGGATACATCAGGCGTGCAAAGGTCCATTCGGCGGGCACGTTGTAATCTTTGGCCAGGGGAAAGTTGTTGTACTCCCACGCCGGGTACTCGCGAAAAGGCCTTTGCGCGAAGACCGTACAAACGATCATTCCCGCTCCCAGCGCCATGGCAACCACCGAACTCGCCCGCATGTCTCTACTTCCCAGTATAGGGGTGGGAGGCGCGCCGCGGATGGAACCGGCGGCGCGCAAATCGCACGGGCAGGCGAACCGTCAGAAGGTTTGTTCGTCGGCGGAGGGGCCGTAAATCGAGGGCACGGGTATTTCGTTCAGGCGCAGGTACACGGTGAGCTGGCCGCGGTGGTGTACGACATGGTTGAACACGAAGGTCCGCAACACGGCCGCTTTGGGCAAGGTAAAGAACACCTGTTCGCCCCTTTTCAGCGACCAGGGTTTCATCATGATTTCATCGGGCGCGGCGGCGATCGCGGCCCGGGCGGCGACCGCTTTCCTGTCGAACGACGCCAGCAATTCTTCCGTCGTGGCGGGGGCCGGCTCCGGTGTTCCTTGCGCGGCCATGTCGAAAAAGTCCTTCCCCAGCGCGTCCGGCACCCAAGCCGTCATTTCGGCGATGTGGTTAGCGAGCTTGCCCATGGTCATGGAGCGTGGATGCGGCGCCCATTCGAATTTATCGGTGGGGACGCGCTCCAGCACGCGCCGGGTGGTTTTGCTTTCGTTGTCGAACTCTTTCAAGAGACCTTCGGACATCGGCATGTTAGGGTGAACCTCCTTCGCTATATTCGCTTTTTATTCGCTTCGTGTCAAGCTGAAAAAACGGGTGACAGAACCGGCGGGCATGACTACTGTACATGGACGCCGGTATTCATGGCAAGTGCCCGGATGAAACCGGCGTTGAGAGCTGCATTGTCGGCCGATGAAACCTGGCCGGCGCGACGGCTCTCTAAGATTGTAGGAGAGGAAAAGTCATGAAGTTAGGAATCGTAGGCCGCATGTTGGCGGCGGGAATGCTGTTCGTGGGCGTATCCCTGCCGGGGGGCGTGGCGAGGGCGGCCGACGATGCGTCGATCGCGCGCAGCGTTCGCCATGAAATTGCCGGCTACCCTTATTACACGCTGTGGGATGAAATCGATTTCACGGTTGCCAATGGCCAGGTAGAACTGGGCGGCGCCGTGACTCAGCCTTACAAGAGACGGGACATCGAGCGCCTGGTGAAGAGAGTTCCAGGTATCGTCAGCTTCGCCGATAACATCAAGGTGCTGCCGCTGTCGGACTTCGACGATCGCCTGCGGATGCAGGTGGCCAACGCTATTTTTCGGGACCCGGTGCTCTCCCGTTACGCCGGAATGGCATGGTCGCCGATCCATATCATCGTGGACAATGGCCGCGTGACGTTGGCGGGCGTAGTGAACACCGACATGGAAAAGCAGATCGCCGGAATGCGGGCGTCGCAGACACTGAGCTTTGGCACGGTAGTGAATAACCTGGCAGTGGAGCACCCCGCCAGCAAGAGCTGAGGAGCGGCTCAATCCCGGAACTGCCGACCTCGCTACGCAGTTCCCAGGCGTTGCTTCACCCGAATTTCGCGAGATCGGGAGTTCCCAATCTCGACCGAAAGGGCGGTCCGCGCTACTTTCCGGCCGCCCCTTTTTTGACGCTTGCCCATTGGGCATCGAACTGCGCGCCGCGCTCGACGGAATGGATCCAGCGAATGGCCCGCCGCATCCAAACGTCAGGTGAGTGCACATCGCGTAGTGATCGTGGGCGGAGGCTTTGGCGGCCTGTACACGGCCAAGGCGCTGGGCAAAGCGCCGGTGGAACTCACGCTGGTGGACCGGCGGAATTTCCACTTGTTCTAGCCTTTGGTGTATCAGGTGGCCACGGGCGGGCTTTCTCCCGGTGAAATCGCCTCGCCGTTGCGCGCCGTGCTCAACCGCCACCGCAACACCGAAGTGCTGCTGGCTGAGGTGGTGGATTTCGATGTCGCCGGCCGGCGCGTGATCCTCAAGGACGGCGCCGTTCCGTACCACGACCTGATCGTAGCCACCGGCGTCACTCACTATTATTTCGGCCATGACGAATGGCTTCCGCTGGCGCCGGGTTTGAAAACCGTGGAGGATGCCACCGAAATCCGCGGGTGGACCGTGCCGGGCGGGTGGTGGTGGAACCGGACCTGAGCCTGCCCGGCCATCCCGAGATCCACGTAATCGGCGACCTAGCCAGCTTCACCCAGGGCGGCAAGCTGTTGCCGGGCGTGGCGCCGGTGGCCATCGAGCAGGGCCGCTACGTGGCCAACCTGATCCGCCGGAAGCTACGCGGCCGCGGCGTGGCGCCGTTCCACTACTTCAATAAAGGCAACCTGCCAACGGTCGGCCGCAACCGAGCCGTGGCCGATTTCGGTTTCGTCCACGTGGCCGCTTTCGCGGCGTGGTTCCTGTGGGTTTTCGTCCACCTGATGCATATTGTGGAGTTCGAAAACCGCCTGCTGATTTTCGTCAAGTGGGTCTATAGCTACATCACCCGCAACCGCGGCGCGCGGCTGATCACGGGAGACGAGAGACGCTAAATGTTCGTGGCGCGGGCCTCCGGCCTGCAGCGCCGGCTTTCGAGCCGGCGTTGTTTTCCCTATGTTGCGCCAGCGATCTTGTCGCCGGTTTTTTTGGACTGCGGCACTGCTGCTCCGTGGGGCAGACACCGCCCTCCGGATTCCCGGCGCCGCGGAACGGGGCAGACCTTTTTCAGACACCGTTGTAAACGTTAGCCGGGTACCATAAGTTCTGTACACCTTCATCTAACGTACAGGCCTAACCTTACACTCATTGTGATCGGGGTGATGGCAATAGTAGAATCCGGAGTGAACGGCTGTAGAAAAATCTCAATCCAAATCAGCCAAAGGCCGCAATTGAGTGAAGGATCCATACTCGGACAGGACTTTCTGAACCATCAGCCGGTGGAAGGTACGCTGCTCGCCGCTGAATTGGCGAAGGGACCGCTGGCTGCGGAAAGGGCTCTCGATTACGCGATCCAACTCGGCACGGCGCTGCATCAAGCGCATCTACGCGGTCTGGTGCACGGCGCCGTCGCGCCCAAGACCATCGCCATCACCGCGGCAGGCATCGCGATCCTGACACCGCCGCTGGCGGGGGATGCGAAACTGGCGGCATATCGCTCGCCGGAGCAGGTGCGAGGGGAGCCAATCGACTCGCGCACGGACGTCTTTGCGTACGGGGCGGTCTTGTACGAGATGGTTTGCGGACGCCGGGCGTTCGCCGGCGAGGGGCGGCAACTGGACGAAGCGATCGTTGCCGCGAGGCCTCCGAGCCTGCTGGCGAAGTCGCCGGTGCATGCTGGCATGGAGGGAGTGATAGCGGCCTGCCTCGACCCCGACGTCATGCGGCGGCGCCAACGGTTGCAGAACGCGGTAACGGAGCTGAAGTTGGCGGCCCGCTGGCTGCCGCGAGTGATGGCGGCGACCGGCACGCCGCGGCCGGAAACCATCGCGGCCCAATCCGGAGGCGCCAGGGCGGCGGGCAAACGGGTGGCAGCCGGGCGCGCGGGAAAGGGTTGGCGGGGAGAGGCCTCCGCCTTGCCGCCGGTAATTATGCCGGGACATCCCTGGCGGCGCCGTGCTTTGCTCTTCGGCATTGCCCTCCTGATTGTTTTCGTCATCGCGCTTCCGGCGGCACTGTACCTGAGCCGCAGACCGGTCGAGCTTTCGACACCGGTGGCGCTCACGGTCAGCCCTCCGGCCAACTCGTCGTACCCGGGTTCGCCGTCCGTATCGCCGGACGGCCGTTACCTGGTCTCTTCGGCTGCCGGTCCCGACGGGCGGCGCATGCTGTGGCTCCGCGCGCTCGATGAGATTCATCCGAAGATCATTCCGGGTACGGACGGCGCGGCCGCGCCATTCTGGTCGCCCGACAGCCGGATGGTCGGTTTTTTCGCCAAACAGTCGCTCAAGACCTGGCGCATGCACATGACCGGCGGCACCCCCGACGGGCCGATCCAGACTTTATGCCCGGCCCAAGATCCGCCCGGTGGCGGGACCTGGTCGCCGGGTGGCGTGATTCTGTTTTCTCCGGGGTTGAGCGACGGCTTGTACACGGTCGGGGCCAACGGGGGGAATCCCGAGCCAGTCTTAAAACCGGATCCGTCGCGCCAGGAGCGCGCTTACCGCTGGCCGCAGTTTCTGCCCGACGGCAAGCACTTTCTGTTCTTCGTTCTGGACGATATGACCGAGACTACCGGCGTTTACGTAGGGTCGCTCGGGGTGGGCCAGGCGGAGCAGGTGATGGCTTCCGAGACGAACGCCGTATATGCACCCGCGGGCGCCAAATCGGGGTATTTGCTCTTCGTACAGAATACCGATCTCAAGGCCCAGGCTTTCGACTTTGGCAACCTGAGAGTGATCGGCCAGCCGCGCGTGATCGCGGCCGGTATCGGCGCGGTGCTGAGCCTGGCGCTGGCGCCGCTTTCGGTTTCGAACAATGGCGTGCTGGCGTACCAATCCGTGGGTGCGGCGCACCGCCGGTTGTGCTGGGTGGATCGCGCCGGCCGCCAGATTAGCACGGTAGGCGAGCCGGGCGACTGGGGTCCGCCGCGCATCTCCCCGGACGGCAAGTCGGCCATGGTCGGCAAACTCACCGCGGACGGCAACCACGCCCACCTCTGGCTGCTGGAGGAAAATGAGGAACCGGCGCAGTTCACCTTTTCCGACACCAGCGAAGGCCAGCCCATCTGGTCGCCGGACGGCTCTCGTCTGGCATTTTGGCAGGAGCGCGATCAGACCTACGACATCTACACCAAAGCGGTGCGGGGCGGGGGCAAGGAAGAGTTATTGCTCCACACCCCGTGGGCGAAATACCCCACCGATTGGTCGCACAACGGCAAGTTCCTGATCTTCGGGGCGCTGAGGGAGGGCACTCGCTCCGATATCTGGGCTTATGAATTCGCCAGCCGGAAGGCCGGTCCGGTACGCGAAACCGTCTATCAGGAAGGCTACGCTACGCTTTCGGCGGATGACAGATGGATGGCGTACCAATCCGACGAGACCGGGCATAACCAGGTGTGGGTCGAGCCTTTCGAAGGGATTGGCACGGGCACGCGCCGGCGTTGGCAGATTTCGACCGATGGCGGTGGTTTACCCCACTGGCGCGGCGATGGCCGTGAGCTCTACTACATGACATCGGATGGCGACTTGATGGTTGTGCCGGTCGATGCGGGTGGGGACTCTTTTCAGGCGGGCCGCCCTCAATTGCTATTCCATTCCGCGCGTCCTCTGCCGGGTACGCCGTGGAACCTCTATGACGTTTCGAGCGACGGCCAGAGATTTCTTTTGAATGTTCCTTTCGAGTTGTCGGCCGTGGCGCCGATCGAATTGCTCACCAACTGGACGCAGAAGCTTTCCGGTTCGATGTAAGAGATCGGCAGATCGCAAGGCTGTGCGCCGCGACCGCCAAATGCTTCCCGATACTTCCAAATAAGATCCTTTATTTCAATTACATACGCGTAACCAGACTTGTGCCGGAATGTGCTATCCTAAAAGTGTTCTTACGGCCACATCCTGTGGCGCTTGTAGGATTTCTTATGAATCAGCAACAATTCTGGTTTCTCGATCCGGATCCCGAAGGACCGGTGTATGAGAACCTCTCCTGGGATATGCCGGGGGTGCGGGTACGCCGACATTCGAGGCGGCACAATCTGCACATTCGGACCGCCCGACCCTCCGCGACCACGTAAAGCTTTCACGCCGCGAGCCAGGCCAACGCTGCGAGTTCCTTAGTAATCAAGGATTTCGCACATTGGTTGTGCGATTGCTATAAACTAAGGCGAGGTTTGAGCCATGAGAGCATTCTTCGGAACGGCTTGCATTCTAACGGGCGCTTTGCTCGCCGGTGGGTGCGCGACCAAGAAATATGTCAGGAACACCACCGCCCCCATTCAGGCGAAAGTCGATCAGGTGGGCGAGCAGACCGCTCAAAACACGCAACAGATTCAGAACACCAACCAACAAGTGAAGCAGGTGGACGAGCGGGCCCAGAACGGCATCAGCGCGGCACTGGAAAAAGCTTCCACGGCGAACGACAAGGCTAACGCAGCCGACCAGCACGCCACCGACGCCATGAGCCGCGCCGGCCAGGCCGGTGACAAGGCCGACCAGGATGCGCGCGATATCGCGGCGGTTCGCGACTCGGTCGCCAGTCTCGACGACTACAAACTGCAGAACTCGGCCACGGTTCTGTTCCAATTCGACCAGTACCAACTGACCGGCGATGCCAAGGAAAAGCTCGATAAGCTGGTGACCGACACCGGCGCCGACAAGCGTTTCTTCATTGCCGTGGAAGGTTTCACCGATAGTACGGGCCCGGCCGACTACAACCAGATGCTCAGCCGCAAACGCGCCGACTCGGTGGTGGAATACCTGGTGGCCAAGCACGGCATTCCCATCTATCGCATCCACATGGTTGGCTTGGGTGAACTGAACCCGGCGGACGATGCCCATACACGGGAAGCGCGGACACGCAATCGCCGCGTCGAAGTGAAAGTATTCACGGCTGGCCAAGCGGCCGCCACCCCGCCGACGCAGGGCGCGCCACCGCAAGCCTCGCTGCGGCCCGACCAGGATCGGCAGTAAAACAGATTGGCGTTAATCCCACCTAAACTGTCCAGGGGAAGTGTCCGCCCCATCAGGCGAGCGCTTCCCCATCTTTTATTGGCCCGCAATTTGCGCTGCCCGGCGGACGGCAGGATTTTCCGCGGTACGAAGCGCTCTCCACCAGATAAACAGGAACATTAGGTAGGAAACCAGCATCACCAATCCCCCAGCCAACGAAAGCGCGCGCGAGCGATTCTGGAGCGCCAACTGGCGCAGGGCTTCGCCGATGGCGCCCCCGCAGAACTGAACGCCGAGCCCGCTGGATAATAGGAGCAGTTGGCTGTCGGCGCTACGTTTGGCGATGAGGAAAGTCCACAAGATCAGGTCGACAATGACGGCCGTGAAGTTCAGATCGCGGCTCCAGGCGGCGTGCCAGGATCCATCACCCGTATGGAGGTGAATGCCTAACGAGCCGCCGGCAAAAATCGCAGCCCCGAGGATAATCGCGATTCGTAAACTGCGCCGCCCCGGCCGGGAGTCGGTCGCGCGGTAGAGCAGGCTAAGCACCGTGGCGTACACCAACAACTGCAGCAGCGTCTGGTCGAACCACCAGACGGCGCCAAGGGTGCTTTTCGCGCCCTGAAAATACGCCCAACTCGCGGGGATCTCCGCAACAGTCGCCAGGAACTCGGCCACCGCATAGAGGAATACAAGCGGATATCGCCGATAACCGCCCCGCAACAAAGCCCCGAGAATCAGCAGCTCCAGTGGTATGCCGACCAACCAGCCGCAAATCTGGATCGCCAGGCGCACTACGCCCATTCTAGGCCGCGAGCAGTGTTATTGGCCAGAAGATTCTCGATGCAAAACCACGCCCAGCGGTTTCGGAACTTCGAATAGCCGAAGGCTGCGGGGCAAGCCACTGCGGGGCGGGGCGATTTCAGCGCGATCTGGGGAGCGGCAGCCATTTTCAGGCGGGGATTTCCGCGCGACCCGCAGGCTCGAGATTTAGATTTAAGGAGACAGGCAGGGCAAGCTTCAACTGGTATTGGCGAGGCGAGGAGCAGATAGGCCAAGCCAAAGCAGTCGACATAACTCCGCGGCGGAGGGGAGCGGGTTTGTACCGCGGTGCAGATAGCGGAGCCGATAGAGCCTTTCGATCATCACCGCGAGGAACGTCGTCAGCCATCCCAGCAGAGGCGTCATTGAATCCCTGGTTTTCGATTTTCCATCGGCTCTTGCAGATGCGATACAGCGAGAGGCTATGGAGTTTGCGGAAGGGGAAGTTGCTCAACCACTCGGCCTCAGGGTGCCGTCCGGCTTGCGCTGCCGGTAGCGAATCACGCGCACGCGGTCCCAGTGCAGGGTTTCCCAGGGGGCGAAGTCGTCGGCGTCCCAGATCTCAATACGGTCTCGACCCCGGCGATAAGTATGTGTTGTGGGGGGCTGCGGAGCGAAGCGCCTCTCCACCGCTTGCGCCAGCTCTGGCAGGTTGTTCTTCAGGCGAGCGACCACGCTCGGCATCGAACGGGAGTGAAAGGCCCCTATGGACCAAGGCGGCCCGCGTGACGGCAGGGTCCAGACGTTCGGTAAAGCAGGCCAAAGCATCATCGCCGAACGGTTGCTGAATGCCGAATGCCTGGGAGGCCGAGCGCACCAGTTGCTCCACGGCCAGAAAGCTGAACTCACGCAGGATACGCAGCATCAACATGGCCCACAACAGGGTGCAGGCCGCCCGTTGCGGGCGTGGGCGCCCATCGCCTGGCTGGTGCAGGTACGATTTCAGGCCGAGGCACTTCTCCGCGTAGTGGCGCAAGGTGCGTGGGGAGAGCGAGTTCACGGGCGGCGCGGGGTTGCTGTTGGCGCGCCAAAATGAGCAATTCGGCGTTGGCGGTGAGGATCTCCCGCACCGCGTCCTGAAACTGGTGTCCGGCCTGGACGCGTCGGTGCACCTCGTCGATCCACTCTTTGGGAATACGTTCGACGCGGCGTTTGCGGTGAGACATAAAGGTGAAGGTCCAAGCCTCATGACCTGGGCCTTTGGCGCAGTGACAGGAGGGCTTACCGCAGCGGGTGCGACTCACGGTCAGCGAGCCGGGGAGCAGGTCGGAGGGGTTGGGGACGTGACGCTGCAGATCGAACTTGCGCTGGCGCCAGCGAGCGGCCTGGGGGCCTCTTGGGTCGGGGATCATCTTGTAGCAACAGCACTACAAGCAAAACACAAAATCAAGCAAATGTTCTGAGCGCGAAAATAGGAAGGACCTGGCTTGCGGCCCAGAAAGGCCGGCCGAAACCGGACCGCCTTAGGGCCGCGCGTTACGCCTCAGTCGTTGTTCCGAAATGGCTGCGCCACGCTACAATTAAGGACGGAAGAAACTCGGCATGAGCAAGAGAGGCGTCGACCGGTCGCTGCAGGTGGGGATCGTCCTGCTTCTGGTCGCTTTTGTTTACAGCATTTACGCGGGCATCCATGAGCGCGTCGTCGCCCAGGGGGACCAAGCTCCGGCTTTCCGTATCACGGTAGACAACGGCCGCACCGTCTCCGTTCCCGATTTCGGCGGCAAGTTGCTGGTCTTGAATTTCTGGGCCTCCTGGTGCCCTCCTTGCGTGGAGGAAACCGCTTCGCTCAGCCGCTTCGCCAGCGAGTACGCCAATCGCGGCGTGGTGGTGCTGGCCGTCAGTGTCGATCACGATGCCAACGCCTATCGCGCCTTCCTGGACAAGTACAAGCCGACCTTCCTCACCGCCCGCGACCTTTCGCTGCACGAACAGTACGGCACGTTCATGTATCCGGAAACTTACGTGATCGACGCCAAAGGCAAGGTGGTGCTCAAGATCGCCGAAGGCGCCGATTGGACCGATCCCAAGGTCACCCAGGTGGTCGATTCGCTGCTTCTCTAACCCTTGACACCCGTACCGCTCACGCCGCCGCTCGCGCCCGCCGAGGCCGCCGAGCTGGCCCATTTAATCCTTGCCCAAGCCGAGCGCAGGAAGCTCGATGCCGGCGTGCGCGCCCGTATCGCGGCGCGCGCCGGCGCTTTGCGGCTGGAGCGGATTCGCCCCCACTTCGGTTCGCTGGCGCGCGATCCGGTGCACCATTCCAGCTACTACCTGGCGGTTGACGGCGACGACGGCGCGCCGCAACTGCTGCACATCGCCCCGGCTTCCGCGCCTACCAGCAGCGTCTTTGGGAAGCCGCTCCTGGTGGGCCGCTCGCACCAGCGGGGCGGCGAGGAAATCGTGGTGAACAGCGTCCCGTTCGGCCCCGGCGACCAGGGAAATATCGAAAAGTTCGTGAGCGCCCTCGACCCCGCATTCTTACCCCAACCGGGCGCCGTCCGCAGCGAGATCCGCGCCGCCTCTCCAGCCGCCTTTGCCGGCTTTCAAACCATTTGGAAAACCCGCGCCAAGAACCTGGCGGCGTTGGGTCTGGCCGGCGATTCCGCCCCCGCGCCTTTTTATTACGCCAGCCTGTGGGGCGCCATTCGCTGCGGCTGGCGGGAGGGCTACGGCATGGGGATCGCGCTCCGCGTAGCCGGGCCGGAGCATGTCGATGCCGCCCACGAGCGCATCCGCGCGGCAGCGCGCTTCACCCGCTTCGCCGTGGATGTTGCCGCCTTCACCGGCGCCGCGGACCACGCCGCCCCGCCAGCCGAAGCCGCCGCCCGCCGGTTCGACACCGGTGAAGCGATTATCGAATTCTCCGCCGCCGATCTGGCTCGCCTGGCAGCCCGCTTCGGACCGGCTCTGCGGGCGGCCGAGCGGCTTCACGAGACTGCCCGCCAGGCCCGCGCCACCCTTCCGGGCAGCCGCGCCTTCGATTTCGAATTCTCGCTGGCCTCCAGCCCCATGCCGACCGCGCCGGCGGAGCTGCTCTTCTGCCTGGAATGGCTCAAATCGGCGGGGCGCGCGGCGCACCTGGCCGCGCCGGCCCTGCCCGCCGAACTCGCCCGCCAGCCCGAACAACTCCGCTCCCTGGCCGCCGTGGCGCGGCTCTACCACTGCACCCTGAGCATCGATACCCACGGCGACGATCGCCCGGAAACGCTGGAAGCCGTCGCCCGCGCCACCGCCGGCCGCTATCATTATCAGGCGTCCCGGGCGCCGGAAACCTGCGACGACTACCCGGCCTATATCGCGGAATTGGCCCGCAATCTCGCCGGCTGACACGCGCGCGGAGCAGCCCAGCCCCCTTGCCCACCCGCTCCCGCTCTCCACTCTTCGCCGTGCTTTAAGATGAGAGCATGTGGGCCTTACTGCCGGCGCTGCTTTTCCTGCAAGCAGCCGATCCGAATGGCGACGGTCTGAAAGCCCTCGATGCGGCCCGATACGGCGATGCCGCCGCGGCTTTCGAGAAAGCCATTGCGGCCGATCCCGCCGACTACAGCGCCCACTTCAATCTCGCCCTGGCCTACGGCTTTCTCAACCGCGATGCCGAGGCCATCGCGCAATACCGGACGACCCTCGCCCTGAAACCTAATCTCTACGAGGCCGAGCTGAATTGCGGCATGCTGCTGTTGCGGCAGAAGAACCCCGCCGACGCCGCCCCCATGCTGGAGGACGCGGCTCGCCGGAAGCCGGCCGAATTCCGCCCGCATTACTACCTGGCCGAAGCGCAGTTCGCTCTGGGCGCCTGGGAAAAGACCGAAGCCTCATACCGCGACGCGCTGGCCGTCAATCCCAAATCGGGCGGCGCGGAACTGGGATTGGGACGCGCCCTGGCGCGGCAAGGCAAGCTGGCGGAAGCCGAGCCCCATTACCGCCATGCCGCCGAAATCGATGCGCGCGACCGCGAATGGCTGCTGGAACTCGCCGAGCTCTACGAAAACAGCCGCCAGCCGAGCCAGGCTCTGGCGATTTACCGGGAGTTTCCGGAAGACCCCCAGGCGCAGGCGCACGCCGGCCAGCTCATGCTCGAAAGCCGCCAGTATACCGATGCCATTCCGCGCCTGGAAGCCGCCTACGCCGCCGACGCCAGCCAGGCCAACCGTATCGCCCTGGCCATGGCCTACCTGTTCGCCGGCCAGCTTCCCAAGGCGCTTCCCTTCATGGACCAGGCGGTTCGGACCGACCCTTCCAACTTCGAAACCCGCATGATGTATGCCCGCGCGCTGCGCGACGCGCGCCGGTTCCCGGCCGCCGCCAATCAGTTTTCCGAAGCCACGAAACTCAAGCCGGCCGCCGCCGCCGCCTGGCGCGACCTCGCGGATATGCTTTACATGGCCGGCAACCTTCCTCTCGCGTTGGAGAATTTCGACAAGGCGCGCCAGTTGGGCGAGGACACCGCCGGCGTTTGCTTCATGCGCGCCATCATTCTCGACAAGCTGCGCCAGTTGAAACCCGCGCTGGAAGCCTACACCCGCTTTCTTTCCATGAGTCAGGGCAAGAATCCCGACCAGGAATTTCAGGCCCGCCAGCGCGCCCGCATCATCCGCCTGGAGCTGGAAAAGAAATGAGGCGCATGGCCACGCGCGTTTGCCTGGGTTGTATCCTGCCGGCATTGTGCGCCGCTCCGGCATGGGCGGATCTCGCCCGCGCCCGCGCCGAACCGAACCTGGAACGGCGCGCCAAGCTGGCGCTCGAAAATGCCTCGGCCGCTCTCACCGCCGCTCGCCGCGCCTACGAGGACGGCGATATCCAAAAGACAGGCGCGCTGGCCGCCGAAATCGGCGAATCGGTCACGCTGGCATACGACTCGCTGGTGGCCACCGGCAAGAACCCGCGCAAGAGCCCGCGCTGGTTCAAGTATGCCGAGATCCAGACCCGCGACTTGCTCCGCCGCATGGAAACCTTCAGCCTGGATATGAGCGCCACGGACCGCCCGTTGTTGGGTAAAGTGAAAGAGACGGTGCTGGAGGCGCACGACCATCTCCTCCAGGGCCTGATGGAGGGTAAACCGAAATGAAGACCCTCGCTGTTTTCTTCTCGCTGGCCGCCGCCGCGATGTTTGGGCAGCAATCCCGCGACTTCCTCAGCGCCGACGAAGCCGACCAGATCCGCGCCGCCCAGGAGCCCAACGCCCGTCTGGAGCTCTACGCCCACTTCGCCCGCGCCCGCGTCGACCTGGTGAAGAACCTGCTGTCGCGCGATAAGCCCGGACGCTCCATCCTGATCCATAATGCGCTCGAAGACTACAATGGCATCCTGGACGCCATCGATAACGTGGTGGACGATGCACTCGAGCACAAGAGAGATGTTTCGTCCGGCCTCAACGCCGTTTCCAACGAGGAAATCGCCGCGGCCACCATGCTGCGCAAGATCCAGGCCAGCCAGCCTAAGGACCTGGACCGCTACGATTTCGTCCTCCGCGACGCCATTTCGGGCACCGAAGACAGCATCGCCATGGACCGCGAAGATCTCCGCGACCGCGCCCTCGATCTGGAGCAGCGTCGGAAAGAGGAGAAAAAGGAGATCCAGTCTAATAAATCCGATGCCCAAAAGGCCGAGGATGCCAAGACCCAGCCGGTTCAGGATCAGCCCAAGCCGCCCACCCTGTACCGTCCCGGCGAAAAGAAGGACGACGGCACGACCGGCCACTAACCTTAGCGGCCCGCGGCCGAAGACGGTGCGGGCCAAAAGGCCTGCTCCACACAGGTGTTTCCCCTATTTCGTTCCCTGAAAGCAGAAATAATTATAATCACGCCGTCAGAATGCCGATATGAATTCTGATGACGGCGCATTCTCTAACATCCGCTGCTTCTGGGGCGCCTGCCGCCAGCATCAGCCGCGAGGATCCCTCTGCCAAGCACCTGGATGTCTACGTCAGTTTGTCGCGCCTGGCGCCGTTCCATGCCAGCGCGCTCAAGCTCATGAACATCTCGGTGGAAGGCGACTCTGCGTTTGCCGACTTCGAAGAGGCGTTTAAGTGCGATCCGGCCTTAACCGCCGATCTATTGCTAGTGGCCAACTCCTGCGAGTTCGGTCTGCGCGCCCGGATTGAAACCATCCGCCACGCCCTGACGTTTCTGGGGCTGGAGCGGGTGCGCTCGCTCGGCTGCACGATTGCCTTCAGCTTTTATGTGCGCAACGTGCCGCGTACGCCGTACATGACTTCGGTATGGGAGCACAGCCTGGCCACGGCCGTGCTCGCGGACTTCATGGGCAAGCTGTGCCGCCAGCCATCGGTCTATACGGCGGGGCTCACGCACGACCTGGGCCGGCTGGCGTTGTTCCTCAGTCTCGGCTCCGACTATGCGGCGCACATGGCCAAGCCGTTCGAGAGCGAAGAGGAAGCGGACGTGGTGGAGCTGGCCGAATTTGGGATCGAGCATACCGAGGCGGGTGCGCGAGTGGCCGCGCAATGGGGTTTCCCGGAAACCCTGCGCACCGTGATGCTGGAACACCACCACGAGATCTCCGGTAATCCGCGCGATCCGTTGAACCTGGTCCGCGCCGCGTGCCGCATGGCTTCCAGCCTGGGTTTTCGGGAAGTGGAAGCCCCGGCGCCAGCCTACGACGAAGTGCTGCCGGAAATTTTCCGGCGCAACGCCGATTTCGAGCCGGACGCTCTGCGCGAGCAGGTCAAGCAGCGGATCGGGGCGATGAAATTGACAAAGTAGGTTGGATTTTGTAGCGCCGGCCTGTTGACCTGCAAAGCCGCGCTCAGCCCGGCTGCACCCCGGCAATCCGGCTTGAACTTATTTCATGCTGTCCAGCGTGGCCAGAACTTCCTCGCTGTGATGCGCCGGGTTGACGCCGGTCCAGACCTTGACGATCTTGCCCGAGGGATCGATCAGGAAGGTATTGCGCGAGGCCATGCCGCGGGCGTTGAGCGACCCGTACATATCCACGACTTTCTTATCGGTATCGGACAGCAGCCGGAACGTCAGGCTGTCCTTGGTGCAGAACTGTTGATGGCTGGCGGTGGAATCGACGCTGACACCCAGGATTACGGCGTTTCGCCGATCGAACTTGGGCAAGTCCTGCTGGAAGTTGTGGGCTTCGATGGTGCAGCCCTGCGTCATATCTTTGGGGTAGAAGTACAGCACCACCCACTTGCCGTGAAATTGATGTAAATCGATCGGCGTTCCGTCCTGCGAAGGCAGGACGAAGGTTGGAGCAGCCTGGCCGGCTTGCGGCATTTCCGCCGCGCCCAGGCCAAAACCGGCCAGACACACCGGCAGAATCGCGATCCCAATGTTGCGCATGAGTTCCCTCCTGACGAGGCCAGGATACCACGCCCGGCACGCCTAGGGAGCCGGTGGCCGACACCGGGTGCTTAACCGTTTTGGGGATCCCCCCGTATTCAACCCGACAACCGCTCCCTGGCGGTCGCGGCTCCGCTACAGGCGCCACGTGTTTGCATGTTGTTACAGAGCCGCCACCGCCTGGGAGCGGTTGTCGATCGCCCACTCTCCCCAGAACGGTTAAGCACCCCCCATCGCCAGGATCGGCACGCGCAACGCGCCGCCGCTCCGCACCGTGCGCTGCGTGAATCCCGCCGGAACCCACCTACCCCGAAGGCGCCGATTCCGGCTACCATGTGATCGGCATGGGGGAAACCATCGTGGAAGACGTGGTAATCGTTTCCGGCGTTCGGACCGGGGTGGGCAAATTTCAGGGCTCTCTGGCCGGGATTTCAGCCACGCGGCTGGGCGCGCTGGTGGTGCGCGAAGCGGTGCGGCGCGCCGGGATCGGGCCGGAGCGGGTGGACGAATGCATCATGGGCAACGTGCTGCCGGCGGGGCTGGGGCAAAACCCGGCGCGCCAGGCCGCGCTTTACGGCGGATTGCCGGCCGAGGTTGCGGCGCTGACGATC
Source organism: Bryobacteraceae bacterium (assembly GCA_052325345.1). GTDB lineage: Bacteria > Acidobacteriota > Terriglobia > Bryobacterales > Bryobacteraceae > JBEKYD01. Next base: position 10,751 of record JBKQVG010000176.1, on the reverse strand, counting down.
AACAAAGTTTGCGGCTCCGGGTTGAAAGCGGTGGCGCTGGCGGCGCAGGCCATTCAGACCGGCAATGCGGAGATCGTGGTGGCCGGCGGGATGGAATCGATGAGCAATGCGCCCTACCTGTTGCCCTACGCCCGCGGCGGTTTTCGCATGGGCAATTCGGTGGCGGTGGACTCCATGATTCAGGACGGCCTGTGGGACGTGTACAACGATTTCCATATGGGTCAAACCGCTGAGAAAGTGGCCGAAAAACATTCCATCACGCGCGCGGAGCAGGATGCCTACGCGGTGAGCTCGCACCGCAAAGCAGCCGCGGCCTGGGAGAGCGGCCGCTTCGCGGAGGAGGTGTTGCCGGTGGAGGTGCCCGCCAGCAAGAAAGGCGCGGCGCCCGAGATTTTCGCGCGCGATGAATCCGTCCGCCCCGATACCAGCATGGAAGCGCTGGGCGCGCTGAAACCGGCCTTCCGCAAAGACGGCACGGTGACGGCGGGCAATGCGCCGGGGGTTAACGATGGCGCCGCCGCGCTGGTGGTCGCTTCCGCCAGCCGCGCGCGGCAACTGGGCTTGCCTGTCTTGGCGCGGATCCAAGCGCAGGCCACCAGCGGCGTAGCGCCGGAGTGGGTGATGCTGGCCCCGGTTTCGGGCGTGCAAAAGCTATGGGCCAAGGCGGGATGGACCAAAGACGATGTGGACCTGTACGAATTGAACGAAGCCTTCGCGGTGCAGGCGCTGGGTGTAGTGCGCGAGCTGGGCCTCAGCCTGGACAAGGTGAACGTGAACGGCGGCGCGGTGGCGATCGGCCACCCGATCGGGGCCAGCGGCGCCCGCATTCTGGTGACCTTGATTTACGAGATGATGCGGCGCGACGCGCACCGCGGCGTGGCCGCGCTGTGCCTGGGCGGCGGCAACTCGGTGGCGCTGGCGGTGGAACGGTAGGGCGTTCAGGCGCCCCAGCGACTGTCGGGAAATAAACCACCCCAATCGCAACCCATCAAGCCCGTCCCGCTTCTGCACTATGCTGGAACTCATGAGGGCTCGGGTATTTCTCCTGCTGGCCGGCGCCTGCGCGGGCGGCTTCTGCCAGAGTGCGCCGCGAACCGCGGTTACGCTGGCGGTCGATCTGATGGTCCCCTGCTCCGGGCCGCATACCGGTCAGCCTATCCCCGTCAAAGGCGGCAGCGGGCCGTTGTGCCTCGCCGGGCGGCCGTTCCTCACCGAAAGAGACGTGGAATCCGCCGAAACACGCAAGAACTCGAACGGGCAGCCGGTCGTCTTCCTCAGCTTCCATCAGAACGCCGCCAGGCGGGAGTTGCAGGTCACCTTGAAGAATGTCGGCAACCGTATCGCGATCGTTCTGAATGGGCGCGTGCTTTCCACTCCTACGATTGCCGCCGGCTCGCGCCAACTGTACCTGGACGGCGGTTTCACCCAGGCGCAGGCCGTGGCGCTGGTCCGCGGCTTCTATGAAACCATGAATCGACACCCATAATAACGATGATCTCGTGCCGCAAGCGCCGGTGCCGCTCGAACAGCGTTATTTCGACCCGGTGAAAGCGACCCATTTCAGACACCCCCTCACGGGCAGCGATTGAGCAGCCCGACCACGGCGAAGCCATCCACCAGGTCGATGCGGTTAAGCGCGCCATGGTCCTGGGCCAGGTGAAAGATATCTTCCGCGGCCATGCCCAACGCCTTCGCCACGATGGCGCGAATGGGTCCCCCATGGCTGACCACGACCGCCGTTTCACCGGCGTGCGCGGCCAAGACGGCGTCGAAGGCGCGCAGCACGCGCAGCCGCATGGCGGCGAAGCTTTCGCCGCCCGGAAATTGAACCGAAGTGGATGCCTCCATCCACTGGCGGTACAGGTCGGGATAACGGGCGGCGATGTCGTCGTATGCCATGCCTTCGAAATCGCCGAAGTCGATTTCGCGAAAATCGGGAACCACGCGGACTTCGCGGGCCGGTTCGAAAGCGCCGCATAGGATGCGGGCGCTCTCGACGGCGCGCCGCCGGGGACTCGAATAGATCGCCGCCATCGGCTCCCCCGCCAACTCGCGGGCCGCGCGCGCCATCTGCCGCCGCCCGGCATCCGACAGGCCCACGTCGAGCGATCCATAACACAGCCGCCGCGCGCTCTCATCCGGCTCGCCATGGCGGAGCAGCCAGAGCCGGGCGGTCATCCCAATGCCACTCGTTTTTGGTGGGGCAGACCCCCCGGTCTGCGCGGGTCCCCCTGGACCCGCTCTTCGCCCGAAGAATGCAGCTTTTGCCCCCGGCCATGCGCGACCAGGGGGTCGCGCGCGGACGAGGGCGTCCGCCCCACCACGTGTATCGATGTCATCCGGCCCTCCACAAGAACACCAGCAACACGGCAATTTCGCCAAGTTCCGCGCCGGCGCCCAAGGTGTCGCCGGTAACGCCGCCGATCTTGCGCCGGCAATAGAGGCTCAGGATCGCGGCCACCAGCAGAACCGCGGCGGCGGCGATCCAGAGCCGTGGATCGCGGCCGGCGGCCAGCGCCAGAGCGGTCGGCAGGCTTCCCCACGCGAGCGCCTTCCAGCCCATGCCCGCTACCACCGACGCGGTCGGGCGCGCGTAGGGGAGGGCCGCGCTCAGCACCAGAATCGCCCAGCGGCCCAGTAGCGGAGCGGCCACCAGAGCCTTCGGCCAGGCGGAGCCGGTGAGAAGCGTAGCCAGTGCCGCGATCTTCGTTCCGGCCGCCAGCACCAGCGCCACGCCGCCATAACTGCCGATGGCATGGTCGCGCATGATGCGCAGAATGTCGTCGCGGTCCTTGCCGCCGCCAAAACCATCGGCCGAATCCGCCAGCCCGTCGTAATGCAGCGCGCCGGTGAGCAGCACGTCGAGCGCAACCAATAAGACCGCCGTCACCGCCGCCGGCAGATGGGGGCGAAGCAACCACGCCGCCAGGCACTCGATTCCGCCCACGAGCGCGCCGACAACCGGAAACCAGGCGGCGGAACGGGCGACATCCTGGCGGCCGAAATCGACCAACCGGCCCACCGGAATGCGGGTAAGAAACGCAATCGCCGCCGCCAGAGACCGCATCGGGGTCCTCACAGCGCCGAGTATCGCTGGCGGCGGCGCAGCAGCCACAGAAACATGGGGCCGCCCAAGAGGCCGGTGATGGCGCCCACCGGAAGTTCGTTTGCCGGCAGCACGGTTCGCGCCAAGGCATCGGCCAGCACCAGGAACGCGGCGCCCGCCACCAGCGAGGCGGGGAGAACCACGCGCACATCTTCGCCAAATACGGCACGCACGCCGTGGGGCACAATCAGCCCCACGAACCCGATGGCGCCGCCATTGGCCACCGCCAAGCCTACTATCAGCGAGCACAGCGTGTGCACCGCCAGTTCGGTGCGGTGGGTATCCACGCCCAACGTGGCGGCGGTATCTTCGTCGATGGCCATCAGGTGCAGGGGGCGCGCGAACCAGACCAGCGCGGCGAAGGCGGGCAGCAGAATCGCGGCCATGCGCCAGACACCGTCCAGGCCCACCACGTCCAGGCTGCCGGTCATGAAACGCAGCATGCGCAGGGCGCTATTGGGGTCCACCACGTATTGAATGGTAAGCACGGCGGCGAAGGCGATGAGGTTCACCACCACGCCGGCCAGCAGCAGCGCTCCGGGCAGGGTGATGACGCCGGCGCGGGCGATGGTTCGGACCACGGCCATGGCCAGCATGGCGCCGGCGAACGCCGCCACGTAGATGAAGGGAACGCCCAGCACCGGTGCGCTCCAGCCCAGCGCCAGGGCGAGGCTCGCGCCCACCGCGCCGCCGCCCGAAACGCCCAGCGTGTAAGGATCGGCCAGCGGATTGCGGAACAGCGCCTGCAGCGCCGCGCCGGTGGCGGCCAGGGCCGCGCCGATCAGCGCTCCTGTGAGCACCCGCGGCAAACGAAGGTCGAAAAACAGGGCCCGCGCGATGGGGTTGGAGAAGATTTTCGTCAAGTCGAGTTTTTCCGTCCCCAGCCAAAGGCCCAGCGCGACCGCGCCCGCCAGAAGCAAGGCCAGCACGGCCAGCGCACGGGCCAGCCGGGCGGTTACCGGAGGCGGAAGGCTCGGGGGACCGCCGCTCATGCTTCCACCCACACCACCGCCCGCCCGTCGATACGGCCGGCGCGCACGTTCGGTTCATCGTAGATGCGGGCCAGCAACTCCGTCTCGAGCACTTTGCCGGGCGCGTCCTCGGCCGCCACTTCGCCGCGGCGCAGCGCCAGCACGCGGTCGAACGTGGACCCTAGCAGTCCCAGGTCGTGCGTCACCAGAATGGCGGTGAGGCCCTGTTCATCGCGCAGGCGCGCCAGGGTGCGCACCAGTCCGGCGCGGTGCTTCAGGTCGAGCGCTGCGGAGGGTTCGTCGAGCAGCAGCAGGCGGGGCTCCTGCGCCAGGGCGCGGGCCAACACCACCATCTGCCGTTCGCCGCCGGAGAGGTCTGTGACCCGCCGCCCGGCCAGGTGGGCGGCGCCGATGGCCTCCAGCGCCGCCAGCGCCTTTTCGCGATCGCGCGGGCCTTCGAAGGCGAACGGCGCCAGGTGCGGGGAGCGGCCGCTCAACACCACCTCCAGCGCGGCGAATGGAAACACCGGCAGCGCCGCTTGCGGCACGTAGGCGATCTCGCGGGCGCGGGCCCGCGGCGGCATGGCTGCCAGCGGGCGGCCGTCCAGGCGCATCTCTCCCGCCACCGGCCGCAACAGCCCCGCCATCATCCGCAGCAGCGTCGACTTGCCGCTGCCGTTGGCGCCAATCACCGCCATCAGGCGGCCCCGCTCCAAGCCGAAACTCACGCCGCGCACCACCAGCGGGCCTTGTGCGTAGCGGTAGTCCAGGACGCGGGTTTCAAACCACGCCATCAGCGCGCCTCCGGATGGATGGTGCGGGCAAACAGTTCGGCCGTGTTCACGATGCGCTGCGAAGCGTGCAGCACGAAATCCTGGGAAAGGCAGTAGACGCGCCCGTTGCGCACGGCGCGCAGTTGCGGCAGCGCCTTCCAGGCTTCCTTCGGGTCGGCGGCGAAGCGGCCCTGTTGGTTGTGCGACAAATCCAGGACGATTTCCGGATCGGTGGTCAGCAGGGTTTCCTGGCTCAGCTTGACATAACCGGCCGGCGATGCGCCGAGGGCCATCCTGCCGCCGGCGATATCCACGGCTTCGGCCAGATAGGCGCCGCCCGTAGCGGCGTACATGTCGCGCAGCGTGCCCGGCGTGCGGTCCACCACGATCGCGACCGAAGGCCGCGGCAGCCCTGCCGTGCGGCGGCGCACGGCGTCCAGACCCGCGCGGGTGTGTTCGATCAGTTCGGCCGCTTGCTTTTCCATCCCCAGCGCCCGCCCTAACCGGGTGGCCGCGGTGTAAATGTCTTCGATGGTCTTGCCCGGCAGCGCCAGCAGCGGTAGGCCCAGTTTGTGCAGATTGCTTTCCACCAGGGCCGCCTGGTCGGCTTCCGTCACGATGAGATCGGGATGAAGCGCCACGATTTTTTCCAGGCTCGGATCCTGCCACCCACCCACGTGGGCCAGCCTGGCGACTTTCGGCGGGTAGGAATCGTAGCCCGATACGCCCACCACGCGATCGAACACGCCGAGCCCGTAGAGCAGCTCCGTGTCGTTGGGCGAGAGGCAGACAATGCGCCTGACCGGCCCGGCGGCGGGCGCTACGGCGGCGACGAGGAGAAGAAGCACCAGCGGAGCGGGCACTCGCGCCTGCCATGTCCCGGCTCGCCGGGACGCGTTCCTCAACCCGCCCGCCCGACTCCGCGACAACGCGCCGGGACGAGTCCCGGCATGGCGGGCACCAGTGCCCGCTCCACGAAAATTCGTCATTTCAGCTTAACCGGCAAACCGGCCACCACCAGCAGCACTTCGTCGGCACACTGGGCGGCATGTTGATTCACGATCCCCTGCAGATCGCGAAATGCGCGCGCCACGGGCGAATCCGGCACGGTGGCGCAGCCTACTTCGTTCGATACCAGGATGACTTGCCGCCCGCCCGTTCGCGATGCGGCCGCCATACGATCGATTTCGGCCAGCGCAGCGGCCTCGGTCTCCGCGGCCGGCGCCTGGCGATTCTCAAACATCAGATTGCCCAGCCAAATCGTGAGGCAATCCACCAGCACCACGGCGGCTTCGCGGGACGCCTCCTCGACGGCTTCGGCCAGGCCCAACGGCGCCTCTACGGTCTGCCATTCCGCCGGCCGGTCGGCCTGGTGCCGGGCGATGCGCGCCCGCATTTCGGCGTCGTCCCCGGCGTGGGCGGTGGCGATGTAGCACACCTTGCCATGGGAGACCTGGCTATGGAAGATGTGTCCGGAGCCCGCCGCACGCTCGCGCGCGAACCGCGATTTTCCACTTCTCGCCCCGCCCAGAATGAGAGTCAGCATATCCGATCATGGCACAGCATGTCCGGCCGCCTCCCTGGCCTGGCTGACGGCGGCTTCTTCGAAAGTAGCCACGTCGCTCAGCAGCCGCGCGGCCGCCTCCACCAGGCTCATGGCGAGCGCGGCGCCGGTGCCTTCGCCCAGCCGCATGCCCAGGTCGAGCAGGGGCCGCTTCGCCAGCTTCGCGAGCGCCACCAGATGTCCGGGTTCCTCGCTTCGATGGGCGGCAATCATGACATCGGCCGAAGCGGGCGCCAGCGCCTGCGCGATCAATGCCGCCGCGGTGGAGATGAATCCATCCACCAGCACCGGCTTACGCCGCGCCGCCGCACCCAGAATCAGGCCAGCCAGTCCCGCGATCTCGAAGCCGCCCACCCGCGCCAGCACGTCCAGACCATCGTTAGGATCGGGCTGGTTGATGGCCAGGGCGCGTTCGACGACGGCGATTTTGTGGCGCCGCTGCTCTTTGTCGATGCCGGTGCCGGCGCCGGTTACTTCCGCCGGCGACGAGGCGCACAGGGTGGCCACGATGGCGCTCGAAGGGGTGGTATTGGCGATGCCCATTTCGCCGGTGCCGAACAGGTCGGTGGTGGCATCCAGATCGGCCGCTACGCCGATGCCGGCCTCCAACGCCTGGACCGCTTGTTCGCGCGTCATGGCCGGCCCGCGCGCGATGTTGCCGGTTCCCGCCGCCACCGCGCGATCGAGCACCGCCGCCGCGGCTTCCGCCGGAAGCTCGCCGGCCATGCCCACATTTACCACCACCAGGCGTGCGCCCACCACCCGCGCCATGGCGTTGCAGCCGGCGCCGCCCCGCACGAAGTTCAGCACCATTTGCACGGTGACTTCCGGCGGATACCTGCTGACGCCTTCGGCCGCCACACCGTGATCTCCGGCCATCACCACCACGGTCCGCCGCGCGTGCGGCGGTTGGATGTTTCCGGTGATTCCAGCCAAGTCCTCCGCCAGGTCCATGAGGCGCCCCAGCGCCCAGTACGGCATGATGAGCTTTTCCAGCCGCGCCCGCGCGCGCCGCCGCGCTTCTTCGTCCCGCGGCCGGATGGCCCGCAACGTCTCCGCAAGCAATTTCACAACTAGTATGAAAACACATTGCGCGCGGGAAGCTGAGCGTGGAGCAGGGCACGGTCGCGGTCGCGCTTCGGTCGTGGAGCGCATCGGATGCACAAAAATGCACAAAGCCTGGGGAACGACATGCTCCTGGCCAGCCTCCCCAACGAAGCCATTTGTAGGGATAGTCATAGTGTTTACAAGCAATTACATGAGATCGCAAGTGGGGACAGCCCCCACTTCCGCCCACCCGCGCCGGTTCGCCATGCAAAAAAATGCAACAAACCGCCGGCCCGGGCTCGGCCAGGAGCCGAGCGCCATGGTAGCGGCTCCGACTCCCTTGTCTGCCCGGGCGCGGGTTCTTCGCGGCGAAACACCTTTCCGGATGCACAAAGATGCACAACGGCATCCACCTCGAGCTTGCCGCCAGGTTTGACCGAACGAAACCATTTGTTGTTGTCAAACCACACGACTTACAGCTACTTGCACGCGCTCCAACGATCCCATTCCGGAGTTCCGCACGCCCGGGCTCGAATGCACAAAAACGCACAAACCGCCGCATGCCGGAATTGGCATTCTTCCCGCCACCAGGATAGAACAGTGTCAAGACGATACTAACTGAACTCTTTTATTTTCTATAGGAATATAGCTGTGACTGGGACTTGAGAGAGTCGCACCGCGAACGTCGAGATTTCGCCTACGGACGGGTTCCAGGATGACGAGGGCCCGTCATTGCCGCCGCCTCCGGGATCGCACGGGCCTCCGTGTGTGCGCTGGCATGAGGGACGTGAACCGGAAGGACCTGCAACTCCTCGCTCGCACCAGGCTCGCGGAGGCAAAGGCATTATCGGGTACCGGCTTTCCAGATGGCGCTTATTACCTGGCGGGCTACGCGGTCGAATGTGCCCTGAAGGCGTGCATCGCAAGAGGAACACGGCGTCACGACTTTCCAGATAAGGGAAGCGTGGATGCAAGCTACACGCACAAGTTGAAAGACCTGGTCAAGTAGCTAACCTGGAACTGGCGCGATCGGAAGAGGCCGGTAGAGATCCGGTTTTTCGGAGCTATTGGGATCTTGTGCAGCAATAGTCGGAGCAGAGCCGCTTTTACCGGAGGCACAGTCCAGAAATGGCAGTGGCGCTCGTGGAAGCGGTCGGTAACCGGAAACATGGGGTGATCGCTTGGATAAAACGGCATTGGTAGCAGCGGAGTTTGCGGCCGGAGCGGAGCTAGTCCAGGCTCTGGACCGCTCAACCCTATCGATCAGCGTGACGCTTTGGCTCTACTTGTCGGAGTACGAAGACTGGCGATTTGTGCTCGCATCGCGCCGGCTGGACTCAGCCGCGCCCGCGGAAGCTTATTCCCTGGTCCACGACGCGCTTGCAGCGGCGGGAATATCCGCAGATCGCACTCCAACGCTGCTGATTCTGAGGATGTCCGATCCGTTCATCCGCGCAATACGCCGGATCTTCGCGAAAACAAAGAGCGTCGAGGGCGTGCGCTTGGGTGGCCAACTTATCGGCGATCGATTTGTAGAGGACGCACTCGTATACCGCATTCGTTAGGCACGAGCGTGGGCCGGGCCGCGCACTATGTTGCCGGTTCCAGCCGTCACGGCACAACGGGTCAGCCGCCCGGTGGTCGCGGCTTCGTAACTCGGGCTGGAGGCGATGATCAAGCTGGGGACCGTAGCAGGGCGGCGCGTGCCGACTTGTGCCAAACTGGAGCTGAAAGACATGCCGAAAGCGATCTCTCAGACGTTCGCTCCGCCATCGGCGGACGGTCCGATAACTGCCGGCGACCATTGTGCGGGAGGGAAAGCTGCTGTATGGAGGCCGATGCGCGATCAGATTGTGGAGTTGACGAAGTACGCCTGGCTGTTCCGCTATCCCGGTGATGTTGATGGACCGTCCCTGGCCGACGGCGCCGGCGTGCGGAACAAGGTGCGCGGGTTCGAAGGTCGTCGGAGGGATGCCAAGTTGCAAGCGAAAACGCCTGCTCCACGAAAACAGCCGAATGTAGGGCAGACCACGAAAAATGATGGTCCGCCCCACGGCAAGGTCGTCGTGGCGCGCGAAGAGATTGACCTTTAGTAGTACAAGAGCCGCCGTGTGCAGGGCATCCCAGGTCAGTGCGGAATGTCGGCTCGAAAGCCGACACAGCAGGCCAGAGGCCCGCGCCACGAAAATTCGCGCACTAGAACCTACATCCCCACTCCCAGGCGCGGGCGGTCTTTGCGGACCATGAGCGTGTCCTGATTGGGGATGCCATCGCACTCGATGGCAAGGGTGGTCACCGGATCGTCGGGGGCCTTTTCGGGCAAGCCGGTGAAGCGCACGCGGAATTTTCCCTGCTCGAATTTCACCGGCGTTCCGGTCGCCAGCAGGCGCGCCGATTTTACCTGGCTCGTCAGGCCGCCAATCGCGACCGCGGAACCCGGCCAGAAATGCACGTGCATGTAAAGCGTGTTTCCGCGGCGCGAAAAGCTGGCATAGTTGGAGCGGCTCGGCTGGCAGACTTCCGACTGGCAGATGGTCTCGCCGTTCTTGCCCATCCACTTGCCCACTTCCGTCAAAATCCGGACCGACTCTTCCGGCACCGACCCGTCCGGCTTGGGACCGATATTGAGCAGGTAGTTGCCGGTATCGTGGGCGCAGGTAATCAGGTTGCGGACGATGGTCTTGGGCGATTTCCAGTTGTCGTCGGCGCGCTGATAGCCCCAGCTATCGTTCATGGTCATGCAGGATTCCCAAGCGCGATTCTTCTCGGCGGTAATGCGCTGCTCGGGAGTGGCGAAATCACCCTCCAGCTTGTTGCGGTTGTTGACGATGATGTCGGGCTGCAGCTCGAACACCATCTTGTTCATCTTTTCCGACTCCCAGCCGGCGGCATCGAGCGGCCAGGCCACGTCGTACCACAGCACGTCGATCTTGCCGTAGTTGCTCATCAGCTCGTGAATGAGGCCGTGGGTGTAATCGACGAAGCGGCGACGGGCGGCCTCGTCGGTAGCGCAGCGGGCGCCGTCGGGATGGTGCCAGTCCATCAGCGAGTAATAGAATCCCACCCGCATTCCCTCGGCGCGGGCAGCCTCGACGTATTCCGCCACCAGGTCGCGGCCGGGGCCCTGCTGGGCGGCGTTGTAGTTGGTGAGCTTGGTCGAGAAGTTGCAGAAACCCTCGTGGTGCTTGGTGGTCATCACCATGTACTTCTGGCCGGCGGATTTGGCCAGTTTGGCCCAGTCGCGCGCAGCATTCGGTTTGGGCCGGAATTGCTTGGCGTATGCCTGGTAC
>JBKQVG010000175.1:0-6451 GCA_052325345.1 Bryobacteraceae bacterium | reverse complement strand
CAGCGAGCCTCCAACGGCACAGCAGTTGGGCGTGGAGTTCCTCTCCAACTATCACCGCTATGCCGACGCTATGTATCGTACTTACCTCGAGTCCGCGCCGGATGAGTCTCGCCTCGATCCCGGCCGCTGCCGTTTCCAAATCTATGCTTCCGGTGAATACTCGCGCCTGCTCGAATCCGAGTGGGACGCGTCGTGAAGCTGTCAGCCATCGGCGGTCGGCGATCAGCCGCACCGGAACGCTGATTGCCGATTGCCGAGAGCTTGGTTAAAATGAATTCGCTATGCAATTTCCGCGCTTGATGCTTGTGCGACAGAAGTTTCCCGACCGGCGCCTTGCCGACGTTGGCGGCGAAGTCCGCCGCCAGTTGTCCGCCGCCGCTTTTGCCTCGCGCCTCAAACCCGGGTCGCGCGTGGCGATCGGCGTCGGCAGCCGCGGAATTCATAACATCGCCTCCATCGTGCGCAGCGTGGTCGGCTACTGGAAGGAAGCCGGCATGCAGCCGTTTCTTTTCCCTGCCATGGGTAGCCATGGAGCCGCTTCCGCGGCCGGACAGTCCGAGGTGCTGGCCCACTACGGCATCACCGAGTCCGAGATGGGCTGCCCCCTCATCAGCCAGTTGGAAGTGGTGTCGCTCGGCAAGACGTCCGACGGCATCGAAGCCTTCATGGACCGCGTGGCCTACGAGTCGGACGGCATCATGCTGGTGGGCCGCGTCAAATGGCACACCGATTTCGCCGGCAAGATCGAAAGCGGTCTCTTCAAGATGATGGCCATCGGTCTCGGCAAGTTCGCCGGCGCTCAGCGCTACCACACTTATGCCTACAACTTGGGCCTGGAACACGTCATCCGCACCGTCGGACGCCAGGTTCTCCAGTCGGGCAAGATTTTGGGCGGACTCGCCATCCTGGAGGATGCCTGGCACAATACCGCCAGGTTGGACGCGGTGCCGGTGGAAGTCATGGAGCAACGCGAAGAAGAGAACCTGGCCCTGGTGAAATCCTGGATGGCGCGCATTCCGGTCGATGCCGATATCCTGATCCTGGATGAAATCGGCAAGAATATCTCCGGCGCCGGCTTCGATACCAAGGTGGCCAACCGAAGCGTGAACGGCGCCTACAACCCTTGGCCCGATACCCCCCGTTTCGAGCGTCTCTTCCTGCGCAACCTGAGCGAGCTGACATACAACAGCGGCGTGGGACTGGGCATGGCCGACGTGGTGACCGACCGGCTGGTGGACCGGATCGATTGGGAGCCCACCTGGATCAACTCCCTGACCGCCAACACCCCCGCGGCCATTCGCACCCCCATCCATTTCCCCACCGATCGCGAGTGCCTCGAGCGCATCGCACCCACCGTCGGCAAGGTGGATCTCGGCGAGGTCACCTTCGCCTGGATCCGGAACACCATGGAACTCGGCCGCGTGGCCGTCAGCGAAAACCTGCTGCCGGCCATTCAGGCCAACCCGCTCGCCGAAATCGAAGCCGTCGTCGACTTCGAATTCGACGGCGCCCAGAACCTCATCAGCCCGTTTGCCCCGGTCATGGAAACCGCCGGCACGCATTAGCGCGCCGCCGGGGTTCCGTCCCGGAAATCCGCTTTCGCATTGCATGGGGCGCTCTTCTTCGGACCGCCGGCCTCGATTCGTAACTTGTACCCTGCGCTGGGTAGTACTATTTGTGCGATTAATTACCTTATAGGCCCCTGTTTAACCTTGAAGTAACGATTTAGTTCTGGACCGGATCGCAAGACGGGCATATGATCGTTCGGAAAGAGTTTTTCGCTGAGGTGGAGCGAAAACCTGCTACCAAGGTGAAGCTGAAAGGGGCTCACATGCACCAAGTCTGCACACGTTTCCATAAAGCCTGCACACGTTTCCATATTTCGTTCCTGGCCGGCCTGCTGTTATGTATGGCCGTGGCCTTTGCTCAAACCGATACCGGCTCCATAGGGGGTTTCGTCAAAGATGCTACCGGTAGCGTCATTCCCAAAGCCAAAGTAGTCCTCAAGAACGAAGGCACGGGTGAAATCCATACACTCACTACCAACGATGCCGGGTACTACACCCAGCCCAGCCTGCCGCCCGGCATGTACACTTTGACGGCGGACGCGGCCGGATTTAAGCACTTCGAGAGCACCCACAACAAGTTGGATTCGAATACCGCGCTTTCGCTGAATGCCGATCTTGCCGTGGGCAACGCCACAGAGTCCGTCGAGGTTACCGCCACGGCACAAGTGCTGCAAACCGATTCCTCCGCGGTGCAGAGCGAGATCGGTGGCACCCAGGTGAATATGCAGGAGTTGAACGGCCGCAACCCGATCTACGAGGCACAGCTTCTGCCCGGCTTGCGCAGCGGTTCCACCATGGGCGATTTCAATTTCGCGGTGGGCGCCGGCGTCCCGTTTAATGTGAACGGCGCGCGGCCGCAGGACACCTTGATCACTTTCGACGGCGCCGATGCCGTTCGTACCCGCGCCAACGGAGCCGTCATTGGCGTCGCCAACACCGATGCCGTCGAAGAAATCCAGGTCATGACCGCCGACTATTCCCCCGAATACGGCCGTTCCTCCGGCGGCCAGATCCGTATCGTCAGCAAGGCCGGTACCCGCGATTTTCACGGCGGCCTCTACGAATACCTCCGCAACTCCGACATGAACGCCAATACCTGGTCGCGCCAGCAGAGCGTCGTGACCGCCTCCGCCCAGCCGGTCCGCTACAACAATTTCGGCGGCACCATCGGCGGCCCCATCTGGTTTCCCGGCCTGAACCCGAAGTTGCGTGAAAGGCTGTTCTTTTTCGTGGCTGAGGATTGGATCCGCTACCGGTATGGAGACTACACCACGGAAGCCGTCCCCACGAACCTCATGCGCCAGGGGAACTTCAGCGAACTGCTGTCAGCGAATCCGTGGTATTCCGGTAGCCATGTCATCTACCAGCCCTCCACCTGCTCGGTATCCGGCGCCGCTGGCTGCGTTCCCTTTCCGAACAACATCATCCCCGCCAGCCAGTTGAGCTACAATGGCAACGCCATTATCAACGCCTACCCGCAGGCCACGCCGGGTTTTCAGATCGGCACCGCCAATTACATCGCCCAGGCCACCCATCCCATCAACCAACGCAAGGGGACCGTCGACATCGATATTCTTCTCAGTTCCAACGAGAAGCTCATCGGCCGCCGCACCGACGCCGCGTATTTCGAATACCAGCCCTTCGACCAAGGCTCGGGCCTGACCGGCAAGTATTTCAACCGCCCCAATCAGACCAACGTGGTCGCCCTGACCTCCACCCTGACGCCCACCTTGTTGAACGAAGCGCGCCTCACGTTGAGCATCGACGACGTCTACATCCCGGTGAATACCGCGCTGCTGGGCTTCAACACAAATCAATTGCCTATCCCCATCAACTTCCCCTACCTCATGCCCAACGGCAAGGATATTCAACATAAGATTCCCACCGTCGCGGTGCCGAATTTTTACGGATTGGCCGGCGGTCCCTATCCGTCGCATTCCTCCGGGACCATCTGGACCGGCTCGGATACGGTAACCAAGGTTCAGGGTAATCACACCATCAAGGCCGGCGTCGCGTTTGAATACTCCGGCGAGAACGATGGCGACGAGATCAACGTGAGCACCGTTCCCGGCGGCGCCAGCAATCAGAATGGCAACTTCACCATTACCGACGCCCGCACCGGTCTGGGCGCTACCTCCGGCATAGGGATGGCTAACCTGGCCCTGGGCCTGGCCGACAGCTACACCGAAATCGGCCCGCGCTCCCTGGTCATCTGGCGCTCCATGATGTGGGAGGCCTTTGTACAAGATTCCTGGAAGGTCAACTCCAAGCTCCACCTGGAATATGGCGTGCGCTGGACCAATATCGGCGGTAACCATGCGCTGTGGGGCAATAACGACTACTTCGACGGCAACGTGTACAATCCGGCCCAGGCCGTTCAGGTTTCTCCCACCACAGGCAACGTGATACTAGGTACGGGTAACCCCTATGACGGCATGGTCATCCCGGGCTATAGTTCGTTCCCCACGTCGGCGGGCGGGCGCATCGCCGCGTTTACTTCCAACCAATGCGACGGCGCATCTTGCGCCAGCATGCTCGATCCCAACCTTGGCAAGAACTATATCGCGAACACCAACACCTTCCAGCCCAGGTTGGGCATTGCCTATCAGGTCACCCCGAAAACCGTCCTCCGCGGCGGAATCGGCAGCTTCACCACCAAGATGGGCCTGCTCGACAACATCTTCCCGGGCGGCAATTCGCCCTTCCAGCCGTTCGTTACGGTCAACAACGTGTCGGTGGATAACCCGGGCGCCGCTTTGACCAGCGGAACCGCCGCGGCGCTGACCATTACCACCCTGAACCCGCACCTGAAACCCCCGCTGGCGTGGAACTGGAACCTCACCGCACAACGCCAACTCCCGCTGCATAGCGTGCTGACGGTTGCCTACGTCGGCCATCGCGGCAATCATGCCTGGCAGGTATATGACATCAATGAGCCCACCGTGGGCGCCTTGCTGGCCAACCCCGGAGTGAATGTCAACGCTCTCCGCCCGTATAAGGGGTACGCAGAAATTCAGGAAGAGGAGAGCGTGGTCAATTCCATGTACAAGGGCCTGCAAATCCAATGGGAGCGGCGGTTTACGAGCGGCTCCGCTTTCAGCTTTTCCTACACCCTTTCGAAGAGCACGGATAACGGCTCGAACTACCGCGACATCGCGGCCGACACCTACAACACGAGCAACATGTGGGGCCCCTCCGAATACGACGAGCGCCACATTGTCCTGATCAACTACATTTACGCCATACCGTTCCTGAAGAACAACAAACAGCTCACGGGCAAGATGCTGGGTGGATGGTCGCTCGCCGGCACGGCGCAATTCCAGACCGGCGTGCCCTGCGGCGTCGGCACTAACAACGATTTCGCCGGCGTAGGCGAATACGGCAGTTTGGGTTGCGGCAGCGAAGGCCAGTTCTGGGTGCTGAACGGATCGCCTACGATCAACACCGGAGCGTTCGCCGGCCCCGTCACCAACTCCAGCTCGCCGAAGTATTTCACCGTGAACGCTTCTGCGCCTCCCACCGGCACTTTCAATCTGACCCCCGGCGTTCGCGATTCCATCTACGGCCCCGGCATCCAGGATTGGAACCTGTCGCTGTTCAAGACCTTCCCCATCAACGAGCGGAGCGGGTTTCAGTTCCGCGCCGAAGCCTACGACTTCCCCAACCATCCGAACCTGAGCGCGCCGAATTTCACTCCCACGTCCAGCCAGTTCGGCATGATTACCAGCAAGAGCGGCCTGTATCGCGCGCTCCAGCTTTCGCTGCGCTTGTACTTCTGAGAAAACGGTAGTAGCGGCTTTCAACTAGCAGTCAGCGGTCCGCGTTCAGCTAAAAGGGCTGGAGGAGCACCGTTGACTGCTTTTTGGGTTAAGGGCCTTTCCGGGTCGCTTAACCGTTTTGGGTAGAATGGGCGATCGACAACCGCTCCCTGGCGGAAGCGGTTCCGTAACTACATGCAAACGCGTGGCACCTGGAACGGAGCCGCGACCGCCAGGGAGCGGTTGTCGGGTTGAATACGGGGGAATCCCCAAAACGGTTAAGCGCCCGCCTTTCAGGGGTCGCAGCATGAAAGGCGAAAATCGCAGTATAATGTGGTGACATCGACCATTACCGCGCCGACATCGGGCGCGACAGACGCGGAGAGGTGGCTGAGTGGTCGAAAGCAGCGGTTTGCTAAACCGTCGTACGGGCTTAAACCTGTACCGGGGGTTCGAATCCCCCCCTCTCCGCCAGCTCAATAACTTACGAACATTCTTTGGTGGGCTTTTGACCCGTATTGCGGGCCTGCAAAAGCCAGTTTGCAAACATTCTGCAAACGTCGATTCACTTTCCTTCATCGTCCTTGAGATTTTTCGCAGCAGAACGGAGATTGAGCGCCACTTCCCGAAGAAATGCTCGGACTGCATTTTGATGTAGACTCCTTAGTCGAAAGGAGTGTACGATGCCGTCCAAGTATTCCGTTGGGATGGAGATCGCCGGTCCGGCGGCGATGTTCACGCGTCCCGACACGGGCGGGAGTTTTGTTTCGTATCCCGCTCCTACCTACTCTGCCGCCAAGGGGATATTTGAATCCATTGCGCGGCTCAAGAGCGCTTATATTCGGCCTACCAGGGTCGAGATCTGTAAACCGATTCACTACCATCGCTACGCGACTAATTATCGGGGGCCACTGCGCAAGGGGAACCAGCTCCAAAAGGATGCCAGTTACCAGTTGATCGCGGTAATTCTGGCGGATGTCTGTTATCGCATTCAAGGAGCTTCGCTGCCACCGAGAAGTGACCCAGTAGCGTTCGATTGAAGTGACCCATTCCGGGAACAGGATTGGGAACCCGGCGGCATCATCTACGCCGAAGGCGTGTCCGTTTCGGCGAGGGTACGCGGCG
>JBKQVG010000174.1:0-8582 GCA_052325345.1 Bryobacteraceae bacterium | reverse complement strand
ATCGCTGACGGCCACCATGCGGCTCTGGCCGGGCTCCAGGTTCAGGGTGCGCAGCAGGTAATGGCCGCCGGGAACGTCATGCACGCACGGCGGAGTATCGATCTCACGGGTAAGAATGACCGTGTTCCTTACCCGGTCGCGTTCCGTATAGGTCGCCTTGTGAGCCTCCAGGTCGAAGGCGATCTTTGTATCGCGCTGGCGGCTGCCCTCGCGGGCGGTCAATTGCACGCTTTCGGTGCAGAGCGCCGGATTCAGGGTGGAGCCGTATTGATCGGCCACGTGGAAGAATTTGGAAATCAATCCTACCGAATCGAGCTGCATCGCTACCTGCCAACCTTCCTGCGACTGCTCCAGGGAGAGCCTGGCCCTGCCCGCCGTGATCAGGCGCCATTCCACGTTGTAATAAAGGGTTTCTCGCGCCGGCAGCGTTGGCGCGGACGCTTGAGGCATCGCGGGGACAACGCAAACCAGGAGCGGCATACCCAGCCGCAGGAGCCGAAAACGCATGAATTGCCAGTGTCGCACGAAGCGGCAGCGGCCTGCGCAACCACCGGTCAAAAGCGGAATGTGGCCTACCGCGCGATTCGAGCCAAGGTATCCCAGAATTCCGGGAAGGAAACCGAGGCGGCCTCCGCGCCGCGAATCGTGGAACGGCCGTCGCCGGCCAGCGCGCCCACCGCGAACGCCATGGCGATGCGGTGGTCGCCATGGGAATCGAATTCGGCGGCGCGAAATCTCTGCCGTCCCGGCACCACCAGCCCCTCCGGCAATTCTTCGGCCGCGACTCCCATCAGCCTCAGGTTGTCCACCACGGTGCGAATGCGGTCCGTCTCCTTGACGCGCAACTCGGCGGCATCCTTCACCGTCAGGCCTTCCCCGGTGGCCGCGCCCAACACTGCCAGCACCGGGATTTCGTCGATCAGCGCCGCCGTCAGCGCGCCTTCCACCGTGCCGCCTTTCAGGATGGAATGCCGCACCACGATATCGCCGACCAGTTCGCCGCCGCGGCTCTCTAGTTGCGGAACGCGGATGTTGGCGCCCATTCCGGCCAGAAGATCGAGCAGCGCCGAGCGGGTGGGATTCAAACCTACACCGCGAATGGTCAGCTCCGAGCCAGGTATCAGCAGCGCGGCGGCGATGAAAAACGCGGCCGAGGAAAGATCGGACGGCACCGTCAGCTCGCGCCCTTCCAGCTTGGGCCGGCCGGTCAGCGCGATCCGCCCCCGTTCCACGGTGAGCTCCGCGCCAAACTCCCGCAAGGCGATTTCGGAATGATCGCGCGACCGTACCGGCTCCTCCACCGTGGTCACGCCGTCCGCGAATAGACCGGCGAACAGCACGCAGGTTTTTACCTGGGCGCTCGGGACCGGCAGCCGGTATTCGATGGGGTGAAGCGGAGCGCCGTCGATTTCGAGCGGCGGAAACCTGCCTTCGCGCGCGGCGATGCGCGCTCCCATTTTCGCCAGCGGATCCATCACCCGGCCCATCGGCCTCCGCGACAGCGATTCGTCGCCGAAGATACGCGACCGAAAGGGCTGCGCCGCCAGAATGCCGGAGAGCATGCGAATGGTGGAGCCGGAATTGCCGGCATCGAGATCGGCAGCGGGCGCGCGCAGGCCGCCCAGGCCGCGGCCCTCGATGGTAAACTCGGTTCCCGCTCCGGCGACTTCGACTCCCAGGGCGCGCACGCAACCGAGCGTGGAGCGGCAGTCGGCGCCGGTGGAATAGTTGCGGATATGCGTGGCGCCCGCCGCGATCGAGGCAATTAGAGCATAGCGATGGGAGATCGACTTGTCGCCGGGCAGAGTAATCTCGCCGGAGACAGCCGTGGCGGGAGAGATGAATTGTCGCATGCGGAAATTACTATTGTAGGCCGAATATGTTAACAGCCCGAGCTGCGCCCGCGGAAGAACCGCAGGCGAAAACGCCTGCTCCGTATCTCGGCAAGCCGCAAACAAGCCTAAGGGACTGCCAGGAAATAACCATGCCATTCCGGCGTGGCGCACGCACTCGTACCGACGCCCGGCGTACGATGCCCGAGCGGGCGCCGAGAAGAATCTCCGAACTCCCGATGTTGTGGAAATTGGATTGAGCCATGTATGCTGCCTCGCCGGCGCGCGGCCGGGCTGGCGCCCGGCTGGACCCGGCCCAGGGCGCCCCGCAATCGGTCCGCAGCCAACCTGCCCCACAGAGCAGCGGGGCCGCAACCAAAGGGCACGGGCTATCTCCACGCTCGCGGCGAAGCATCGTGCGTTAGTCGAGACAGCGCCGGGACGAGTCCCGGCGTGGCAGACTGAGAGTCCGCTCCACGAGAATCGTCGCGGCAGGGAAAGAATCCGGCAGGGTGTAATACGAGGTTGCGCGAAATGCGTGCGCCACGTCGGCCTCCAGGATTACGTAACGCGTCCTAACAGCCCATGGCAGAACTCGTGGTGACAACCGGTTGCAGGCGAAAACGCCTGCTCCACGAAAGCAGCCGAGCGCAGGGCAGACCACAAAAAACGATGGTCTGCCCCACGGCAAAGTCGTCGCGGGGCGCAAGGAAATCGACCGGCAGTAGTACAGCGGCCGGAATGCCGAGACGGCCGGCGCCAGGCGCTGAGCGAGAAGTTAGTCGAACCTTTCCAGCACCACAAAGAACCGCCTTTCGCGGCATCGGAGACGATTCCCTTGGCGTGGCAGATATACTTACTGCCCGCCGCATGCGCCGGTAATTGCGCAGGCTGAAGCCCGCGCGACCACGGGGATGTTAGCCTGTGATATATGGCGGGCGACAATCACCTGGTGGAACTGGCGCAGGACGTAGTCAGGCGCGCGCTGGAGGCGGGGGCCACCGACGCGGAGTGCACGATTTCGGAAGGAGATGAGTTTTCCGCCAATATCCGCATGCGCGAAATCGAAAGCGTGAAGGAAGCCGGCTCGCGCGGCATGGGGTTGCGGATTTTGCGCGGCCGGCATACGGGATCGTCCTACACTTCGGACTTGTCTCGGGAAGGCGTCGAGAAGCTGGTGAAATCCGCCGTGGAGTTGGCCGTCATCACCACCGAAGACCCGCACGCCGGCCTGCCGGAAGCGGAAGAATTGGGGTCGGTGGCCGCCGATCTGAAGTTGAACTCGCCGGAAGTGGGGGTACTCGAGACCAGCTACAAGATCGATGCCGCCAAGCGGGCGGAAGCCGCCGCTTTGGACGCCGATCCGCGCATCTTCAATTCCGAGGGCGCGGGCTTTGAAACCTATTTGGGCCGTCATGTCTTTGCCAACTCCCGCGGTTTCGCCGGCGACTACGCTACCAGTTACTGTTCCATCTCCGCCGTTCCGGTGGCGCGCGACGGCGATTCCATGGAGCGCGATTACTGGTCCAGCGCGGCGCGCTCGCTCGACCGCCTGGAATCGCCCGAGCAGGTCGGCAAGACCGCCGCTCAGCGCGCGTTGCGGCGGCTGAAGCCGGTGAAGGTTCCGACCCAAAAGGCGCCGGTGGTATTCGAGCCGCGCGTGGCCGCCTCGCTGGCCGGGAACCTGTTCGAGGCGGTTCACGGAATGCTGATCTACCGCCATGAGTCGTTTCTGGCGGGCAAACTCGGCCAAAAAGTCGCGAGCGAGAATCTGACGCTCATCGACGATGCCACCATGCCGGGCCTTTTCGGATCCTCGCCCTTCGACGACGAGGGCGTACCGTCGCGGCGGACCGTGGTCATCGAGCGGGGCGTGTTGAAGAACTATCTTCTGAATACGTATGCGGCGCGAAAGCTGGGCATGAAAACCACCGGCAACGGGTCGCGCGGGCTGACCGGCAACGCCGGAATCGGCCACGGGAACTTTTACGTGGAAAACGGTGTCGAAACCGCGGAACGAATTGTCGCGCAGATAGCCGACGGCTTCTATGTGACCGAGCTGATCGGCCAGGGTGTCAATATCACCACCGGCGATTACTCCCGCGGCGCGGCCGGGCTCTGGATCCGTAACGGCGAACTGGCGTTTGCGGTGTCGGAAGTGACCATCGCCGGTAACCTGGGGGAAATGTTAATGGGCTTGGAGGCGATCGGCTCGGACCTGGAATTTCGCGGCTCCATGGCCGCTCCCACACTCAAGATCGGAGAAATGACCGTTGGCGGAAAATAAATCCCAAGCCAAGGAAAAGCAGACCATTCCGCCGGCCGCCATCATAATTGCCGTCGTGCTAGCGCTGGGGCTGGGCGGTTTCTATTACCTGAATCGCGCCGCCAACCGGCCGCCTGCTCCTCCTCCGCCGCTGACCGGCGATGCCCGGACCTACGTAAAGAACGGCTTTCTGCCCATTTCGAACGTCGATATGCAGGCGCACGAGAGCTACCTGAAGCAATCCATCGTGGAGATCACCGGCAACGTGGGCAACACCGGTAATCGCGCGATCGCCTCCGCCGTCATCTATTGCGTTTTCTACGACGAGTACAAACAGGTGGTGCTGCGCGAGCGGGTGGCCATCATAAAGGGCCGCCTGGCGCCCGGCGAAACCAGACCCTTCCGGCTGGCGTTCGACAACGTGCCGGAAAGTTGGGACCAGGCTCTGCCGCAGATCGTGATTGCGGCCATCGATTTTTCGTAGTCTGAAACTATGCTGAAAGGTGACGCGAGGTGGTGGCGGCGGCTCGGCCGCGTCGAGCGCGCCTTTCTGGTTTTGCTGGCGCTCTACCTGGCGCTTTATCTGACCGGCGCGGCGCCAAGCCTCGTCTGGCCGGCCGGAATGGTGACGTTTCTAGCGGGCGTTGCGGCGGCGTTCCAATTGGCCCGCCGCCTGATGCGCCGGGCCATCTGGCGGCTGCGCAACCGGCTGGTCGCCGCCTATCTGTTCATCGCGGTGGTGCCCATCGTGCTGCTGGCGTCGCTGGCGGGCATCGCCGGCTGGATGGTCATCGGCCAGATGGCGGTCTACCTGGTGAATACGGAGCTGCGGCACCGGGAGATGAATCTGCTGCGTCCGGCCGAAGCGCTGTTCCGCGTGCCCATTCAGGATACCGACGCCGCCCTGATGCGCTTCGGCATGATGAGCCACGAAGCGTTTCCCAACGCCGAGCTGCTGATCACCGGCGGCCGGGAGATCCGCTACCCCGCCAATTGCAAGATCTCCCAGCCGCCCCCGGGATGGGGGCAAGCCTCCGGCCTCATCGTGAAACGCGAAGGAGGCCAGGACCGCCTTTTCGCCTGGGCGCACCTGGTAGAGGGCAAATCGGAAATCACCGTCCTGGCGCCGGTGACGCACGAGGTTCTTTCCCAACTGGCGCCCGGCCTGGGCGACGTGGCATTGCTGCCGCTCATCCACCACAGCACACGCGTACCGGAACCGCGCAACCTGTTCGACTTCTCCCTGACCGGATTCTTTCAGCCGGAGGTGCTCCGTTGGGAGACGCCTCATAAGCGGGCCGAATTCCCGCTGATCCTGACCGTGGCCACGCGCGCATCGGCAGTCCTCTCGACGGTCTTTCAACAGCCCGATTGGGCGGAGGGCTGGCTGGTGGCGTTTGTGGCGATCACGGTGCTGTACCTGCTGGTGGAACTGGCGTCGCTGGTGGCGGGCGTGCAGCTCAGCCGAAGCATTACCGGCGCGGTGCATGAGCTGTACCTCGGCACGGAGCACATCAAGCAGGGCGATTTTTCGTATCGCATCCGGGTGAAGGGCCGGGACCAGCTTGCCGAGCTGGCGTCGTCGTTCAACACCATGACCGCCAACCTGGGCCGCTTGATTCTGGTAGCCCAGGAGAAAGAGCGCCTGGAATCGGAGCTGGCCATCGCGCGCGAGGTGCAAGACCAACTCTTCCCCAAGGACGTTCCGGCCAGCCGCACCCTGGAGCTGAAGGGGCTGTGCAACCCGGCGCGCATGGTCTCGGGCGATTACTACGATTTCATGCCGCTGTCGGAAAACGCGCTGGCCTTCGCCATCGGCGACGTGGCCGGCAAGGGCATTTCCGCCGCGCTGCTGATGGCGGCCATTCAATCCATCATGCGCAGCCAATTGAGCATGGGCTCCGCGGGCCCGTTTTCCACCGCAACGCTGGTGTCTCATCTCAACCGCCAGCTCTACGCCAACACGGCGCCGGAAAAATACGCCACCTTCTTTTTTGCGCTCTACGACCAGACCTCGCACGCGTTGACCTATACCAACGCCGGTCATCTCGCTCCACTGTTGCTGCGCGGCGGCGAATTCTCCTCGCTCGATCCCACCGGAACCGTGGTGGGCGCCTTTCCTTCGGCGCGCTACGAGGAGCATACCGTGGATCTGGAACCGGGGAACCTGCTGGTGGCGTACACCGACGGCATCGCCGAGCCGGAAAACGCCTATGGCGAAATGTTCGGCGAAGATCGCCTTAAGGAACTGATGCTGAAGTACGCGGCCGCGGATTCCTCCGAACTCATCGCCCGTACCATGGAAGCCGTGAACCAGTGGACGGGCTCCTCCGAATTGCAGGACGATATGACCATGGTGGTTGCCAGGCGGTTATGAAGGTTCTTACGGCGGCTGAAATGCGCGAGGTGGATCGCCGCACCATGGAGCGGGGAATTCCCGGCCTGGTGCTGATGGAGAATGCCGCGCACCGGGTGGTGGAGTTCCTGGCGGAGCGTTATGCCCCGCTCGCCGCCGAGCGCATCCTGGTGCTGTGCGGCAAGGGAAATAACGGCGGCGACGGTTTTGCCATCGCGCGCCAGTTGCGCGTGCGCTTTCAGCCCGCGGATTTGTGGGTGGTGCTGCTGGCGGACGCCGCTACACTCAACGGCGACGCGGCCGCCAACTACCGCATGCTGCTGGCCGCCGGCGGAGCGGTGGAGCGCGCCATCCCGCCCGCGGCGCGCTTTGCCACGCTGGTCGTCGACGCAATTCTAGGCACGGGGACGAGCGGGCCGGCTCGCGGCGCCGCGCTCGAGGCCATCCGCGAGATCAATTCCGGATTCCCGCTAGCCGAGGTTGTGGCCGTGGATATTCCGTCCGGCATGCCGAGCGATTGCGGCGAGCCGGCAGGCGAGTGGGCGCGGGCCGACGCGACCGTCACCTTCACCGCGCCCAAAGTGGCGCACGCGCTGGCGCCGAATTGCGATCACGTGGGAGAACTGATTATTGCGCCCATCGGCAGCGCGCCCGACCTGTTGGAAGGTTCCAGGCTGGAACTGGTGGAACCGGCGCTGTTCCCGAAAGTGCTGGAGCCGCGGCCGCGCTCGGGACACAAAGGCACGTTCGGCCACGTGTTGGTGGCCGCCGGCGGCCCGGGCAAGAGCGGCGCGGCAGTGATGTGCGGATTGGCCGCGTTGCGCGCGGGCGCCGGCCTGGTCACGGTGGCATCGCACGCGGCGCCGGGTTTTGCCGCTGAAGTGCCGGAACTGATGACGGAGCAACTGACCAACCAAAGCTTCCCGGCATTGGCTCGCGGCAAAACCGTGATTGCGATGGGCCCCGGCCTGGGCCGTTCCGCTGAAACCGACAGCCTGGTTGCCGCCGCTCTGGCCGATTTCGAACAGCCGCTCGTGCTCGATGCCGATGGGCTCTCGGAAGGGATTCGCGGGGATTCGGCGCGCGTGCGGATTCTCACGCCTCATCCTGGGGAAATGGCGCGCTTGACGGGCAAATCTACCGCCGAGATTCAAGCCAGCCGCGTGGATTCCGCCCGATCTTTCGCCCGCGAACGCCAGGTCACGCTGGTGCTCAAGGGCCAGCGTACCCTCATTGCTTTTGCCGATGGCCGAGTTTGGATCAATCCCACCGGCACGCCCGCCATGGGCAAAGGCGGCGCGGGCGATGTTCTCACCGGTCTCATCGCCGGGCTCGTGGCGCAGTTTCCGGAACATGCCGATCAAGCCGTGGCCGCGGCGGTGTACGTCCATGGACTGGCCGGCGAACTGGCCACTCGCGCGCTCGGCGAAAAAGCGGTCATCGCCCGCGATATCTTGGGGCATCTGCCCGCCGCATGGGAGAAGTGTGCCGGTCTACCGCACCGCCTCTGACGCGGAAACGGTCGCACTGGGCGCGCGCCTGGCGCCCGATCTGCCGCGCGGCGTAGTGTTGCTCGTCGGCAACCTGGGCGCCGGCAAAACCACGCTAGCTAAGGGCATCGCCAGCGGGTTGGGCGCGGCCGCTCCGGACGAAGTCTCGAGCCCCACCTTCACCCTGATTCACGAATACGGCGGCGGCCTGGTGTACCACGTCGATCTGTATCGCCTGGAGGAAGAGCGGGAGCTGGCGACCTTGGGCCTGGAGGAGATCTTCGATCGCGACGCCATGGTGCTGATCGAATGGGGCGAGCGATTCCCGCGCCTGATGCCCGCCCGCCGCACCGAAATCCATCTGCGCGACCTCGGAGACGACGAGCGGGAAATCGAAGTCCGCTTCGTATCTCCGGGCGGCGGGATACGCTGACGCCCAAACACGGGCGCGCGACAGAAGAGTGGAGTAGCTGCCCCGCAGAGCAGCAGAGCCGCTTCGCGGGGAAGCATCGTGTGTTGAGCGAGACAAGCGCCGGGAGGAGTCCCGGCGTGGCAGACTGAGAGTCCGCTCCACGAAAAGTTGCCGTGGCGGGAAGGGAATCTGACGCGCGGTAGTACAACTGCGCCCTGGCCTTGCG
>JBKQVG010000173.1:0-10773 GCA_052325345.1 Bryobacteraceae bacterium | reverse complement strand
CGGCTTTCAGTTCGAGGAGCGCTTCGATTGGATCCCCGCGCTCGGCGCCCACTACCACCTCGGCATCGACGGCATCAGCCTGCTGCTGGTGATGCTCACCACCCTGATGGGCTTTGTGGCCACGCTCTGTTCCTGGTCGGCGGTGAACGACCGGTTGAAGGAATACTACGCCATGTTCCTGCTCCTGCAGACGGGCATGATCGGGGTATTCCTGTCGCTCGATTTCTTCCTGTTTTACATTTTCTGGGAGCTGGTGCTGGTGCCGATGTACTTTATCATCGGCGTCTGGGGCGGTCCCAGAAAACTTTACGCCGCCATCAAGTTCTTCCTCTATACCCTGGCCGGGTCGGTGCTGATGCTGCTGGGCATTCTGACGCTCTACTTCCAGCACTATTCGCAGTTCGGCTTTTACACTTTCGAATTTTCCGAGCTGATGAAGCTGCACATGCCCCTGGGCATCCAGCAATGGGTGTTTTGGGCGTTCTTCGTGGGGTTCGCCATCAAAGTTCCCATGTTCCCCTTCCATACCTGGCTGCCGGATGCGCACGTGGAAGCGCCCACGGCCGGCTCGGTGATTCTGGCGGCGGTACTGCTGAAGATGGGCACCTACGGGTTTCTGCGCTTTTCCCTGCCCCTGCTGCCGCAGGCTTCGGTGGACCAGACCATCGTCCGCGCGCTGGCCGCTCTCTCCATCGTGGGCATTGTATATGGCGCGCTGGTGAGCCTGATGCAGCAGGATTGGAAGAAGCTGGTGGCATATTCCTCGGTCAGCCACCTGGGTTTCTGCACCCTGGGAATTTTCTCGCTCAACCCCAACGGCATCGCCGGCAGCGTGCTGCAGCAGGTCAATCATGGCATATCGACCGGCATGCTCTTCCTGGTGATCGGGGTGATTTACGAGCGGCGGCACACGCGCGAAATCGCCGAGTATGGCGGCCTGGCGCACGTGATGCCGCGCTTCGCCAAAATCTTCGCCTTCGCCATGCTGAGCTCCGCCGGTTTGCCGCTGCTCAACGGATTCGTGGGCGAGTTCACGATTCTGCAGGGCGCCTTCGAGGCCAACCGTCTGTGGGCGGTCTTCGCCGTGACCGGAGTGGTTCTGGGAGCGGCCTACCTGCTCTGGCTTTACCAGCGCACCATGCTGGGCCAGGTGACTAACGCGAAGAACCTGGGGCTGACCGACCTGAACTTCCGCGAATGCGCGGTATTCGCGCCGTTGATCGTCTGGGCCATCTGGATCGGCGTCTATCCGAAGCCTTATTTCGATGTGCTGCGGCAGCCGGTGACCGAAATCGTGGAACGTGTTAAGCCGGGATACTACGCGCAAGCGGCATTAAGCGGTAGGACAGACGATCGTAGTTTGTCGTCTGTCAGGCTTTCATCCCGGGGCCGCGTGACAGACGACAAACTGCGATCGTCTGTCCCACCTGGCCATGCAAGCACCATGGGAGGCGGCCGATGAACGCCTTTTACACCGCGACCGATCATTTCTCCATCCTCCCGGCCATCATGCTGGCGTTGTTCGGCTGCTCCATTCTGCTGTTCGACGCTTTCGACGCTTTCTTCTTCGGCGGCGCGCGGCAGCGGCGCTGGCTGCTGCTGTTTGTGGTGATGGGCGAAATCGGCGCCGGCTGGGGGTTGGTGAAGCAGCATTTGTACCTTGCCGCCGAGGGGCCCGGTTCCGCCCTCGACGGTTTCCACGGCACCATCCTGGTGAACCACTTCGGCATTTTCTTCAACTGGATTTTCCTCGTCGCCGCGCTGATCGTGGCGGTGGTGTCGTATCAATACCTGGAGATCGCCGGCGAGCACCACGGCGAATACTACGGCCTGATTCTGTTCGCCCAGTGCGGCATGTACTTTCTGGCCACCGGCACGGACCTGATCACGCTGTTCATCGGCCTGGAACTGATGGCGTTGAGCTTCTACGTGATGGTGGGCTTTCTGCGCGGCGAGCAGCGATCCAACGAGGCCGCCATCAAGTACCTGCTGCTGGGCGCCTTTTCCACCGGCTTTCTGGCGTACGGCTTCTCCGTGCTCTACGGCATCGCCGGCTCGACCAAACTGGCGGAGATCGCCGCCGCCATCGGTGAGCGCTCGCCCTGGGACCCGGTGGTAATCCTGGCCCTGGTGACTACCTCGGTCGGCCTGCTGTTCAAGATTTCCGCCGTGCCCTTTCACATGTGGGCGCCGGACGCTTACGAAGGCGCGCCCACCACGGTGACGGCGTATCTTTCGGTGGCGTCGAAAGCCGCGTCCATCGCGTTTCTGCTGCGCATTTTCATGGGCCCGCTGGTGACCGCGCGCGCAGCCTGGGAACCGCTGCTGGCGGTGGTGGCCGTGCTTACCCTGACGCTGGGAAACCTGGCCGCCATCAACCAGACCAACATCAAGCGCCTGCTGGCCTACAGTTCCATCTCACACGCCGGTTACATGCTGCTCGGCCTGGTGGCCGGAAACGATACCGGCATCAATGGCATCCTGGTCTATGTTCTGGTGTACACCTTCATGAACCTGGGCGCGTTCATCGTGATCATAGCCCTGCGCCGGCAGAATATTATCGGCGAAGATCTGGACGATTTCGCCGGGCTGATGAACAAGAGTCCCGGCTATGCCGTGCTGATGCTGGTGTTCCTGCTCTCGCTGGCCGGCATCCCGCCCACGGCCGGGTTCCTGGGCAAGTATTACATTTTCCTGGCGCTGATCCAGACCGGCCACTACGGGCTGGCGGTGATCGGCGTACTCTATTCGGCGGTGGCCATTTATTACTACTTCAAGATCGTGCGCAGCATGTTCATGCGCGATGAGGAACAGCCAGCGCCGCTCGCCACTTCCACCGGCGTGCGCCTGGCGGTAACCGTGGCCGGCGCGCTCACGCTCGGCATCGGCATTTATCCCGAACCGTTCCTCCGGTTCGCGCAGGGGACCCTGGTGCGATGATGGAAGCAATTTTTAACAACCCGCTCTTCATCCCGCTGGTGTTGACGGTGGTGATCATTGGCGTGTTTCCGCTGGTCGCCGGGTACCTCACCCTGGTGGAACGCAAGGTGCTCGCCGACTTTCAGGTGCGCCTGGGGCCCATGCGGGTCGGGCCGCACGGCCTGCTGCAGCCCATCGCCGACGCGCTCAAGCTTTTCATCAAGGAAGACATTATTCCCACGGATGCGGACCGCGCGCTGTTCTGGTTCGCTCCCATGATTTCCACCTTGACCTCCCTGACCGGCTTTGCGGTGTTGCCGTTCACGGACAAGCTATACATAGCCGACGTGAATGTCGGCCTGCTGGTGATCTCGGCCACCTCTTCGGTGGGAATTCTCGGCATCATTCTGGGCGGCTGGGCGTCCAACAGCCACTACTCGCTGCTGGGCGCGCTGCGCAGCGCGGCGCAGTTGGTCAGTTACGAAGTGGCGCTGGCCTTCGCGCTGCTTTCGGCCGTGATGGTTTCCGGCACCTTGAGCATGCGGGGCATCGTGGAAGCGCAGCTCGCGCACGGTGTGTGGGGCGTGTTCGCCAATTATGGCTTCATGATCGTACCCTTCGCGGTATACCTGATCGCCGCCACGGCGGAGACCAACCGCGCGCCGTTCGACCTTCCGGAAGCCGAATCGGAACTGGTGGCCGGGTTTCATACCGAATATAGCGGCTTTCGCTGGGCGCTCTATTTTCTGGCCGAGTACTGCAACATTTTCGTGGTTTGTTCGGTGGCGGTGACGCTGTTTTGGGGCGGCTGGCTGCGCCCGTTCCCGAGCGTCACATGGCTCGATATACCGCTCAACTTCGTTTTCCCGCTGGTGTTTTTTGTCGGCTCCGGCCTGGCCAGCCTGGGGCTGGTCGGGCGCCTGAGAGACACCAGCCAGAAAGTAGTGCTGGTGGTGGTGGCCCTCGGCCTGATCGCGACCGGCGCGCTGCTGACTATCCCCGTGGTAAACCATCTTTTCGCCGGCCTGTTCTGGTTCCTGCTGAAGGTCTCGGCGATCGTTTACGCGCTGATCTGGTTTCGCGGCACGTTTCCCCGTTTCCGCTACGACCAGCTCATGAACATCGGCTGGAGGGTTGCGATTCCGGTCGGCATGGGCGCGGTGGTGGTGAACGCGGTGCTGGGGATGGTGGGAAAATAGCTTTCAGCATCCAGCACTCAGAGATCAGCCACACCGGAGCTGAAAGCTGAGAGCTGACCGCTGACGGCTCGAGCACCCATGCACATCTCCACGGATCTGACCCCCGCCGCGCTGCACGGCAAACTCCATCGCCTGTTTGAACTCTCGGCCGCTAAAATCCGTTCGCTCGATGAAACCTGGACGCCCGCGCAGGGCTCGCCGGTGTTCACGATTCAAGGCCGCTATACCAGCCGCGGCTGGACGGAATGGACGCAGGGCTTTCAATTCGGCTCGCCGATTCTGCAGTTCGACGCCACCGGCGAGCGCGAGTTTCTGGACGCCGGACGGACGCGCACCGTGGCGTACATGGCGCCGCACGTTTCTCACATCGGGGTACACGACCACGGCTTCAATAACATCAGCACCTACGGCAACCTGCTGCGGCTGATGGCGGAGGGGCGAATCGAAGACAACCCGTGGGAACGCCGGTTCTACGAATTGGCTCTCAAGCTCTCGGGCGCGATCCAGGCGGCGCGCTGGTCCCCGACAGCCGATGGCGGCGGGTATATTTACTCTTTCAACGGGCCGCACTCGCTGTTTGTCGATACCATCCGCTCGCTGCGCATTCTGGGGGTCGCGCACCGGCTGGGCCACGCCCTGATGGGCGAGAACGACCGCCGGATTTCGTTGCTCGACCGGCTGATGGACCACGCCCGCGCTACTGCCCGCTACTCGGTTTTCTACGGCGAAGGGCGCGACGCCTACGACGTGCGCGGGCGCGTCGCGCACGAGGCCATCTTCAATCCCAACGACGGAAATTTCCGCTGCCCCAATTCGCAGCAAGGCTACTCGCCATTCACCACCTGGACGCGGGGCCTGGCCTGGGCCATGTGCGGTTTCGCCGAGCAGCTCGAATTCTTCGCGAGCTTCGATGGCGCTCCCGCCGAATTCGTCGCGATGATGGAAAAGGCCGCCCGCGCCACTAGCGATTTCTATATCGACAACACCGCCGCCGACGGCATTCCCTACTGGGACACCGGCGCACCCGGCCTGGCGCGACTCGGCGACTGGCGCGCGCGGCCGGCCGACTCTTTCAATCCACACGAACCGGTGGATAGCTCGGCCGCCGCCATCGCCGCGCAGGGGTTGTTGCGGCTGGGACGCTACCTGGGCGAATCGCGCTACACCGACGCCGGGCTCACCGTCTGCTCGGCCTTGTTCGACGACCCCTATCTGAGCACCAGCCCGCGGCACCAGGGGCTGATTCTGCATTCGGTGTATCATCGCCCCAACGGCTGGGACGGCGGCCCGGGCGAGAGCTCGATGTGGGGCGACTACCATGCCCGCGAGCTGGCGCTGTACCTGCTGCGGCTGGCGGAAGAGAAGCCGTATCTGAAGTTCTGGGTGTAAATTGTTGACCATACCAGGTTCGCGCCTGGAATGTGCGCAGGCCGCCGGAGCTTCCCAGGATTGCCCCATTGGTGCCGTATCCGGTACCATGGAGTCGTGGCCAACGCCAGGAAGATCCTTGCCCGAATGCGGGCGAACCCCCGCAACTGGCGGGTCGAGGATCTGGAAGTGGTGGCGCGGCGCTTCGGCGTGGATGTCGACGGCCAGGGGGCTACAAGCCACGTAACATTCCGGCACCCCAGAGCAGGCCGAACGACGGTACCTAAGCACATTCCGATCAAGCCCTGGTATGTGCGTGACTTCGTGGAATTCATTAGCAAGCTGGAGGATCCCGACCATGAATGAGTTCGCCAATGTTGACAAGTATCCGTTTACGATTCGACCGCTTTCGGCCGAGAATGGAGGCGGGTACCTGATCGAATACCCGGATCTTCCGGGGTGCCATTCGGATGGTGAAACGCCGGAACAGGCCGTCGTGAACGGCCGCGATGCCGTGCGCTCTTACCTGCTGAGTTGCAAGAAGCACGGCGACCCCATACCGAAGCCCAGTTCGCCCGCTGCTTCCAGTGGTCAGTTCCGCGTACGGATGCCCAAGAGCCTGCATGCTCGGCTGGCGGCCCAGGCAGACAGAGAAGGCGTGAGCCTGAACATGCTGATGGTGGCAGCCGCTGCCCAGATGTTAGGGGAGCGCGAAATGAGCGCATCGAAGAAGAAAGCCCGCGGGGGCCGAGCCGCGTAGGCAGCAAAAGCCTTCACAGGCTAAAGCCTGTGCCAACAAGCTTTTACACCACCCCTCCGCGCAGCAAACTGGCGGCGCTTGGCGCGGCGACGCCCAGAAGGCGCGGCTTGGCATTTTCCTGTTCGGGCTCGGGCGGGCCTTCGCCGGGCGCCAGAAAAAGGTTGGCGTCGATGCCGTGCTGGCGGGTATAGAAATCGTAGTAGCGGCCCTCCGCCGCGTAGAGCGAGTGGTGCGTGCCGCGCTCGGCGATGCGTCCGTCTTCCACCACCAGAATCTCGTCGGCGTGGCGTATGGTGGAGAGGCGGTGCGCAATCACGAAAGTGGTGCGGCCCTTCATCAGGTACGCCAGGCCGGCCTGAATGGCGGCTTCGGATTCCGAATCGAGGCTGCTGGTGGCTTCGTCCAGGATCAGGATGCGCGGGTCGGCCAGAATGGCGCGCGCGATCGACACGCGCTGCCGCTGGCCGCCGGAAAGCTTCACGCCGCGCTCGCCCACCACGGTGCCGTAGCCTTCGTCGAATTTCTCGGCGAACTCGTCCACGCGGGCGATGCGGCAGGCTTCGAGAATCCGCTCCTCGGTGGCGGCGGGACGCGCGAAGGCCACGTTCTCGCGAATGGTGCCGTCGAATAAGAAGGTGTCCTGCAGCACCACGCCCAATTGGGTGCGGTAGGAATCCAGGCGCACGGTGGAGAGGTCCACGCCATCCACCAGGATCTTGCCTTCGAGCGGTTCGTGGAAGGCGGCAATCAGGCTGATGACGGTGGATTTTCCAGCGCCCGACGGCCCCACCAGTGCGGTCACGGTGCCGGGCTCGGAGCGAAAACTCACGTCCCGCAGCACCGGTTTGCCGGGGGAATACTCAAAACTCACATGATCGAAAATCACCTGGCCGTTGACCGGCCCGATAACGTAGGAGCGCTTGGGGTCCCGGTCCTCGGGCCGTTCGTGCAGCACTTCCTGGGTGCGGTCCAGGCCGGCCAGAGCCTCGGTGATCTGGGTTCCGATGCCCACCACCTGGAACATCGGCGCCACCAGGAACGCCATAAAGGCGGTGAAGGTCACGAAGCCGCCCAGAGTGAGAGTGGGGGGCGAGGCCAAGATCTGGCGCGCGCCTACGTACATCACGGTGGCGCCCACAATCCCCATCAGAAACGTGGCCGAAAAACTCATCAGCGAAATGGCGGTGAGCGACTTCATCACGTTATCGAGCAGGCGCTGGACGCCGCCGGAGAAAACCCGGGCTTCCTGAGCTTCCGCGTGGTAACCCTTTACCACCCGCACGCCGGCAAGCGATTCGGTGAGCCGGCCGGAGACTTCGGCGGTGATTTTGCCGCGCTCGCGGAAGATGGGCCGAATGAAGCGAAACGCCCGGTTGAGCACCAGGGCGAAGACACCGATGAACAGCAGCGCCGCGCTGGTCAACACCAGGCTGATGCGCAGCAAGAACACGAGCGAAAACAGGGCGGTCAGAATTCCGCCCACAAAGTCGATCAGGCCGGTGCCGATCAGGTTGCGCACGCCTTCCACGTCGTTCATGATGCGCGAAACCAGCAGGCCGCTCTTATTGGAGTCGTAATAAGCCACCGAGAGCCGGCCGATATGTTCCTGCACGCGGCGGCGCAATTCGGCGATCAGCCGCTGGGCTTCCTTGGAGAGCAATTGAGTGAGGGTGAAGGAGGTGGCGCCCTGAATCAGCGTGGCGCAGAATACGACCAGCACCAACGGCTCCAGCAGGCGCGTCTGCTTGGCGACCATCACGTTATCCACCAGGTACTTGGTGGAAGCCGGCAGCACCAGGCCCGAAGCCCGGTTCAGCAGCATGAGCACAAAGCCGACCGCCAGCTTGCCGCGGCGCGGGTGTATCAGGTCTTTGAGGAGCGGCCAGACGCTGCGCAGATGTTTGGTGGCCGAGAGCTTGGCCTGATCCGCGGCCGCGCCGCCCCTCCGTCCATGCATTCCCATTCCGTGTGGTGACACTTTCTCCAGCTTAGCCCGATTCGGCTGGAATGGGTTGGCCAGAGGTGGCACAGACTTTAGCCTGAAGCCTGTGCCACCTCTCCCGAGGGATTACTTCACGGCGCGGGCGAGATCCGCGGCGGCGCCTTGAATCGCTTCGCCGGCGTTTTCGAAAACCTTGCCGACGCGCTCGATCTGTTCCTGGGCCAGCTTCCATTCCTTCTGTTCGATGGCTTCCCGCACGCCGGGCAAGGTCTTGACGCCGTAGCCGGTATAGAAGCCCGGCGCGTAGATCTGGTTCTCGAACCAGGGCCGGTTGGGCAGGCCATCACCCAGCAGAAAAACGCGTTCCAGGCGGGTGAGGCGCTGGTTGACGTCCCTGAGCTCGGCGCGCACCAGGGCGCTGCCACCGTTCTGGCCAGCCTCGGCGAGGGCGCGGTCGTAGAGGGCGGTGGTGCGCTGCAGGGCGGCCAAGCCGTTGTCGAGCGGGGCGAAATTCAGGAAGGGCGGCTCGGGTTCCTTGGCCGGCGGAACGGTTTTGATGCGCGGATCGGCGATGGCCTGGAAGGCGCCGTCCGCTATCAGGCGGTTGCGCTCGACAATCTGTTCGCGCTCGTCCTTGGCCAGCTTTTCCACCTCGTCCACGTAGCGATGGATGGTGTCGGTGAAATCGTTGAAGTCGAAGGGCAGCAGTTCGGCATCGGCCAGCCGCAGCGCGGCGGTGCCGACGGTTTGCGCCAGGGCGCGGCCGTAGACGAAATCCTTGTCGGAAAAGTGGGTGTACCAGTAGAAGTCGTCGTAGATGGAATGGTAGATGCCGCCGCCGTCTTCACCGCCGAAACCGAGGTTCATGGAAGCGATGCCCAGGTGATCGAGAAACGCCGTGTAGTCGGAGCCGGAGCCCAGCGCGCCGATGCGCAGGTCGGGGCGGCTGCGGGCTTCGGCGCGGTCGGGCGGCGCGCCGCGATTCGTCGTGCCGGCCAGGTGGCGAAGCTGCAGGCGCTTCCAGACGGAGAGGTGGGTTTCGGGATCGTCGATATCGCGAGCGACGCTATTGATGAATTTTTCCAGCGTGTGGGAGCCCTCCACTTCGAGGAAGCCGCGCCCGTTGGTATCGGAATTGAGGTAAACGGCGGCCTTCTCTTTCAGCTCGGCGGCGTGCGTTTCGGCCCATTCGGTGGAACCGAGCAGACCCGGCTCCTCGCCGTCCCACACACAATAGATAATGGTGCGTTTCGGTTTCCAGCCCTGCTTGAGCAAGATCGACATGGCGCGGGCTTCTTCGAGCAGCGGGCCGGTGCCGGAGAGGGGATCTTCGGCGCCGTTCACCCAGGCGTCGTGATGGTTGCCGCGGATGATCCACTCATCCGGATAAACCGAGCCGGGAATGCGCACGATCACGTCGTAGAGCGGCTTGAGGTCCCAATTGAACTGGAGCTTGAGGTGCGCTTTGGCGGGGCCGGGGCCGAGGCGATAGGTGATGGGCAGGGCGCCGCGCCAGGCTGGAGGAGCGGTGGGGCCCTCCATGGCGGCCAGCAGCGGTTCGGCGTCGGCGTAGGAAATCGGCATCACCGGAATCTTGGTGATGGTGACCGCCTGGCCGATGGGCAGCCGCTTGGCGTCCTTGGTAGCGCCGACGCCGGGAGTGAGCGGATCGCCGGGATAGACGGGCATGTCCATCACGCCGCCGCGCTGCACGCCGTCCTTGGGCCGGTAAGGACCCACGGGGAAAACTTCGCCGGGATTGTAGCCATCGTCGCGCGGATCGGAAAAAATCAGGCATCCGACGGCGCCGTGCTCGGCGGCGACCTTGGGCTTGATGCCGCGCCAGGAGCCGCCGTAGCGAGCCATCACGATCGCGCCCTTGACGGAGACGCCGGCGCGTTCCAGCGCGTCGTAATCGTCGGGCACGCCGTAGTTGACGTAAACCAGCGGCGCGGTCACGTCGCCGTCTCGGGAATAGGCGTTATAGGTGGGAAGCTGCTCGTCGTGTTGCCCGGAGGTGGGATCCTCGGGCACGGTAGGCTCCTGCAGCTTGGCGGTGAAATGGGTAGGCGCGACCAGCTCGAGCTGGCGCTCTTTGGGCGTCGGAAACAGCACGTCGAAGATTTCGATGTGCGCGTCGAGCCCCCATTCCTGGAAGCGCGCCAGCAGCCATTCGGCGTTGGCCTTATCGTAGGGCGAGCCGACGTGGTGAGGCCGCGCGGAGAGATGCTGCATATAAGCGCGCAGGTTGGCCGGGTCGGGAATGGCGCGGAACTTCGCCTCCCAGCCGCGTTCGGCCGCGGAGGTTTGGCCCGAGAACCCGCCGAGCGCCGGCAGGTCGGCCGGGATCGCCAAAGTGACGCTCAGAAAAAGAACCAGCACAAATGCCGTCAGATTTTTCATGGATGGATGTCATTGTAGGACACCTGGGACGCATGACGCTACTGGCATGGCGCCGTGTGTCAACGCAAAGTAGAAATGTCCTATTCCCTGCAAAGTAGAAATGTCCGGTTTTTGCCGGGCGGGGCGAGGGCGCGTGGTAGTCTGGGCGTGCCGGTGAAGCGGAGACGGGCAATGCTGGCGAG
>JBKQVG010000172.1:0-11510 GCA_052325345.1 Bryobacteraceae bacterium | reverse complement strand
AATCGTGAAACAGTCGCGCGATTTCGGGACGGGAGAATCTCCCGAATTGGACTAGTACCTGACGGGAGTGTGGGCGCCGCTCGAAGCGCAGTTGATCGACCTGGCGGATGAAGTCGCCTATACGGCGGCCGATCTGGACGATGCTTATGCGGCCGGCATTCTGACGCCGGACGCAGTGGCGGCCGAGTCCGGGCCGTGCGCGGCCATCCTGGAGAAGATTCGCGCCGAGTTTCCGGCGGCAACGGAGCGGGAGTGGGTCTCCGAATCGGTGCGGCAACTGATCGACCGGCTGGTGACGGGGCTGATCGAGGGCACGCTCGAGGCGGCGCGGGACGCCGGGCTGGAAGACTTCGAAGCGGTGCGCGCTTATCCCGAGCGGTTGGCGCGTTTCACCCCGGAAATCGGGGCCCTCACGCGCTCGCTGAAACAGTTGATGTATGCGAGGGTGTATTGCTCCGAACCACTGGCGCAGGACCGGCGGCGAAGCGGGGAGAGGATCGGCGAACTATTCGAGTTCTTTCTCGAATCGCCGGACTCGCTGCCGCCGGGATATCGCGAACGGGCCGAGACCACGCCGGTGCACCGGGTGATCTGCGACTACCTGGCGGGTATGACCGACGGATTCTTCAACCGGATATATGGGCAGACGGTGGGATAGGGGGGCTCTCTGGCGAAGGTGGATAGAGGGCGTCCTGGGCAGACCAGGTTGCCGCGTCGGCCTTCGCGTCATTCCCGATGGCGGGGTCGTTGTTCCGTGGCTTCAACACTTCTCCAGACAATCGACTGCGGGACCATGGGGCGTTTCCGTGTCGGGCATCTCCAAGGAAGCGCGCGTCTCCCGAACGAACTTCAACCTCGCGATCTCAGTGCCCGGGAAGGAAGTGGAGGGGCGCACTTGTGATGCGCAGACCGCCGAAAAGGCGCTTTCCCGCCTCCGCATGGGCTTGTGTCGGTCTAACGCCCGGTCGGGACAGAGCGACTTCGTAGCCGCTGTTGTCGCGATCGACCATGACGAAGCACTTGGGTTTGTCATAGAAGGCCATAGCACCACCCATAAGCACCATCACCCTCGACAGCAACTCTGCTCGATCCACGTTCTTTGACGCTCCTAGCACATAGACCCACTCGGGCATCGAGTCAAATCGAGCGGCCCTGAACGTTAATCCCTGGCCCTTGCTGGCGACCTGTTCAATTGCGCCGTGGAACGCACGGCCTAGCTCGACCCGCTCCCTGAGCCGTAGATCGGCAAGCGCGGACTGCATCTCCAGGTAGTTCTGCCTCCTATCCGCCGGATCGTAGGCCGCTAGGAGTTCCGGGGGCACGCCCTCCGAGAACTTGGGATTCCGGCTAGCAAGTTCGTCCGCTACGTGTTCCAGCAGATTCGCGTACCGATCTGCTTCGAACTTTCTTTGCAAAGCCGCCCGCAGACGATCCTGCTGAGCAGCGACGGCGATGCGTGCGTCAGAGCGTCCGGCACAACCGGCGAACGAGCCGTCATTGAGTAGATAGAAGCTAAATAGCTCCTTTTCCCCACCGATCAGCCGGAGATCAGCTGCCGGAAGCGACCGCCTCGCCGCCAGGTAGTCCATCAACTCCGGCACGCTTCTCAGTTGAACCGCCAAGTTCAGAAAGTCGTTGACAGAAAGATAGGTGATCGGCACTCCATCGTGGTCCAGCGGAAGACTCTCGACATCGGGTTGCAGATCTACCGGCTGGAAAACCTCTACCATTACGATGCCGTGTTGAATCGGAGGCAGACCGTACGGGAATTCCTGGTGGCGTCTTAGTCGGGGGTGATCGCACCAGACCGGAAAGTCTCTTCGGCGTGTGAATGCACGGCGCACCTGAGACCATCCTTCCTTCGCCTTCTTCCGAGCCCACAACTCCGCCTTCTGCGGCGTACGGGCACTCGGATCTTCCTGACACTTCTGCTCCACCAGGAGACAGGTCCCTCGGTGAAGGATTAGGAAGTCGGCGACCTGTTCCTCCTTTCGGTGCACGGTCGTCCGCACGTTCCGAAACACAAACTCGGAAAAAAACGGAAGCGATAGGAACCCCTCCACTTGACGCTCCGCCCATTCGGTGCGCTGGGCCGGCATTGCGACGACAGGGCTTACTGCTGTTAGAGAGGCGACTTCTTCAGGCTGCAAATTCTCCATAATCGCTGATCCGGACCACGAACCTATCAGAGCCGGCCTTCTCCATCGAACTTCGCAAAAGGGCGTTGATTCGCGTCTGGTAACCCTCGCCTTGTCCTATGAGCCAGGCAAGAACGTCCGCGTCCAACTGGATCGTAAGGGGTTTCCTGATTGGCCTGTAAAACTTGCCGACAACTGCCTTGCTCCAATCAAGCACCGGCGGAATGTCGGTGGTATCGATCTCCCGGTCTTTCATCCGCTTGAGCGCACGGATTTCATTCGCTTGAGTGCTTTTGACTCTTTGCATATTCTCGCCTTTCACGGGCCACTGCCTTTCGTGCCGAGATCAGCCGAATCACTTCATCGCCGGCCTCGTCCCGATAGGTGTGGGCCACCAACAATACCGTGCCAGACACCATTCCCATCGTCTGCCATCGCTCTTCCCCTTCAACAACGCGATCCTTAGCACTGCGCACCTGGGGATCGTCGAAAGCCAAACGGGCTGTTTCGAAGCTGACCTTGTGCTTTGCGAGATTGCGCCGGCTCTTGTCCTCATCCCATTCAAAGCGCATCAACTGTACTTCACAGGTTGCACATACATTTTAGTACACACCCAAATGGAAGATTACGCGGGTTGGAGACGCCGCTGGACACCGGAAGCGTTTTCCTCACGTCCGGGCAGGCAGTCCGTCTTGCAGGCGAAGCGTGGGAAGCGGGGAGCAGTCCCGCCTCAGGGCTGAATGCCGAGGCTTTCGAGAAAACGGCGGTCGGATTCCCGCTCGGCGTCCGCGCGGGTGACGCCACCCATGCGAACCATGGCTTGCTCGCAGCATTGGACCGGGTCCCTGACTACGTACATGGTCTTGCGGCACGCCAGGCAACGCCAGTGAATCACCAATTGGCCGTTCGGGGCGAACCCCACGCTGTGGATTCGAATCGGCGGACAGCCGCATTCGCAAAGCAACGGAATCGGTT
Organism: Bryobacteraceae bacterium; assembly: GCA_052325345.1. Classification (GTDB taxonomy): domain Bacteria; phylum Acidobacteriota; class Terriglobia; order Bryobacterales; family Bryobacteraceae; genus JBEKYD01. The sequence continues at coordinate 8,397 of JBKQVG010000172.1, read as the reverse complement.
CGAATTTCATGAGCGGTGGCGAGCCTTCCGTACCTCGGTTATCGCATAGCGGGAGCTGGAGACCTAGTACCAATTGGCGGGCGCGGGTACTGTACTCGGGCTAACGAGCCACTGCATCCACCGTGGGGTTTTCTCCCGAGGCACGGGCGAGAGAGCAGCCGCGGCGTAAGCCAACGCGCTCGCCGGTGCTAGGATAGGAGGCATGACGCGGGTGTTGGCTGCGGCGTGTCTGTGCGTGCCCGCACTGTTTGGCTGCGATTGCCAACTGTCGCTTTCGGCCTGCCGGGAGGCGGCGGCCAGCGACGTGGTTTTTATCGGCACGGTGGAATCGATGGATCCCGGCGTGTTCAGCCGCTGGAATCCGGCGCAGCGGGCTTCTCTGGAATCCTTGAATCGCGGCTACGACCAGGCGCGCAAGAGCGGCGCGCCCGGCGCGCTGGAGGAACTGAAAAAGTCTTATCTCAAAGTGTTTCCAGACCTGCCCGAGGAGAACAGGAAGGCGATCGGCGAGGCCGCCAGCGTGGATGAACTGGCCAGGCTGTTCTATTGGGTGATGGACCACGGCAAGCACGTGCGGCTGAAGGTGCTGGAGCAGTTCCGCGGCGGAACGGACGACGACGCGGAACAGGCCGGCGGCAAGAAGGACGACGGCAAGCCGAAGAACGGCGAGGAACCGCGCTACGTCGATTTGTTCACTCCGTTTGGGGATTGCGGCTTCGATTTTCAGGTGGGCGAAACGTACCTGGTGTACGCCGACGACGACGAGGAGTCGAATATAGTCTCGACCGGGAGCTGCTCGCGCACGCGCCGACTGGCGGAGGCGGGAGACGATCTGGCTTACCTGATGCTGCTGGGGCACGCGCCGAAACAGGCGGGGCGCCTGGAAGGGTTCGTCACCACCAACGAGCTGTACCAGGTGGAGATGGACAAGACGCGCGACCCGGAGCGCATCTCGCAGCCGGTTGCCGATGTGGTGGTGGAGCTCAGCGGGCCGGGCGGCACGCGATACGCGGACAGCGACCGGGCGGGACGATTTGTATTCGACGGGCTGGCCGCGGGCGGCTACACGGTGACGGCGTACGGGCGCGGCTATCCACGCGACATCCGGGCGCTGGGCGTCCCGAAACGGGTGCGGGTGGGCGATAAGGACTGCGCGGTGGCCGTGCTGCTGGTGGCGAAGTAGGGAGCGGGCGGTGAGGTAACACCGCTCCTTGAAGAAATATAGCCACAGAGGAACACAGATAAAGAAATCAAAAGAATTTGCCGGTGTTCATCCCGAGCCGCGATCAAAGAAATCCCGTCAAGTTCAAATCCGTAGGATATAGGTAATGTCACAATAACGGTGTTGATCCTTCCCATCGTTCTCGCAATTTTAATCGTCAGCCAGATTTATTGGGCGATTCGCGGGCTGAGGGCGGCCGGCAGGCGGATTCGCTCGCGCGCTCTTCGGCTCGCCGTATGCTGCGCGGCGCCGGCTTTTTACCTGTTGGCTTTCGGCTATTACACCGGCCTGATCGGAGGGCGCTTCACTCCTGTGAAGCTGACCGCGGCCGACGCGCTGTTGTCGGCGCCGCTGGCGTGGTGGATAGCCAGCTCACTGGTGGCATTCCTGCTGGTGCTTCTGCTGGCGATTCCCCGAGGACTGGCGGCCGCGGTGGGCAAGCTGAGAGCGCGGTTTGGCGGAGGCGCCATCGCATCGCCGGCGCGGCGGCAATTTCTGGAGCGGACGGCAGCCATGGTCACCGGCGCGCCGTTTGTCGCCGGCGCATACGGGCTGCTGTACGGCCGGCTGAATTTGGAAACCACGTCGCCGCGGATCCACCTGGCGCGCCTGCCGGGAGCGTTCGAGGGCTTTCGCATCTGCCAGTTGTCGGACATTCACATCGGCCCATTCATGCCGGCGGGGGAGATTCGAAAATACGCCGCGATCGCCAACCAGCTCCAAGCGGATCTGATCGTGCTGACCGGCGATTTCGTCACCTTCGACCCCGGCACGCAATACGCAGTGGTGGAGGCGCTGGCCGGTCTGAAGGCGCCGTTTGGCGTGTACGGGTGCCTGGGCAATCATGATGCCTGGGCCGGGGTGGAAGACTCGATCACGGAACTGTTCCGGCGGGTGGGAGTACGCATTCTGCGCGGAGAGGGCGTGCCCATCCGAAACTACGGGGAAGAGCTGAATTTGATCGGGGTGGATTTCCAGAGCCGGCGCCGCTTCGGACCTTCGGCGCCGGTGCAACATCTGCTGGAGAATATCGAACCGCTGGTGGCGAGGGACCGCGTGAATATCCTGCTGAGCCACAACCCGGACACGTTCAACCGCGCGGCGGAATTGGGGATCGATTTGAGCATGGCGGGACACACGCACGGCGGGCAGGCGGCGCTGGAATTTATCAGCCCGGAAATCGCCCCGAGCCGCCTGGTGACGCCATACGTGGCCGGCTGGTTTCCCAGGCCGGGCGGACAGCTTTACGTCAACCGGGGGATTGGCACCATCGGAGTGCCGATTCGGATCGGAGCCCCGCCGGAAATCACGGTGTATCGGCTGTCGCGAGGACCGGGTGCGGTGCGCGACAATGAGAGCTGATGTCCACGTCCGCTCCCGTTTTGGCGACACCGGAAATGATTGCGCGCTATGAGCCGGTGATCGGCCTGGAAGTACACGCGCAACTGGCCACGGCGACCAAGATTTTCTGCGGCTGCCCGACCAGCTTCGGCGCGCCTCCGAATAGCAACGTCTGTCCGGTTTGCCTGTGGCTGCCGGGCGCGCTGCCGGTGCTGAACCGGGTGGCCGTGGAATTGGCGGTCAAAGCCGGCCTGGCGCTGAACTGCACCATCCGGACGCACTCGCGATTCGCGCGCAAGAATTACTTCTATCCCGACCTTCCCAAGGGCTACCAGATTTCGCAATACGACGAACCCTTCGCCGAACACGGCTGGGTGGACATTGTGGCGGGCGGCGAGGCGCGGCGCATCGGCGTGACGCGGGTCCACATGGAAGACGACGCCGGCAAGAGCATCCACGAAGGATTCCGGGATTCCGGCCTGTACTCCTACGTGGACCTGAACCGCAGCGGCACGCCGCTGATCGAAATCGTCAGCGAGCCGGACATGCGCGCGTCGGAGGAAGCCTACGCCTACATGACCGAGGTCAAGCAGGTGCTCGAGTTCCTGGAAGTTTCTTCCTGCGACATGGAAAAAGGCCATCTGCGCTGCGACGCGAACGTGAGCGTGCGCTTGAAGGGCGCGGACAAGTTCGGCACCAAGGCGGAAATCAAGAACCTGAATTCCTTCCGCTTTATGAAGGAGGCGCTGGATTACGAAATCGCGCGCCAAGTGGCGGTGCTCGAAAGCGGCGGCCGGGTGGAACAGGAAACCCGCCTGTACGATCCCGATTCGGGCGAAACCGTGGGCATGCGCAGCAAGGAAAGCGCCCACGACTATCGCTACTTTCCGGAGCCCGACCTGATGCCGCTCGGGATCGATGAAGCGCGGCTGGGCGAGCTGCGCGCGAGCTTGCCCGAGCTGCCCTCGCGCATGCGGGCGCGGTTCGTGGCGGAATACGGGCTGCGGGAGTACGACGCCGAGGTACTGACCCAGAGCCGCGCCACCAGCGCCTATTTCGAAACCGCCGCGGGCATCGCCGGCGACCCCAAGACCACGGCCAACTGGGTGATGGGCGAGCTGATGGGCGCGCTCAAAGCCGACGGCAAGGAAATCGGCGAATCGCCGGTCAGCGCCGGGCGCCTGGGCGAACTGGTGAAACTGATCGGTTCGGGCGCGCTTTCGGGCAAACTGGCCAAGGAGATTTTCCCGAAGATGTACGCGAGCGGCGATGCGCCGGGCGCCATCGTGGAACGCGAAGGATTGGCGCAGATCAGCGACAGCGGCGCGCTCGAAAAGGTGATCGACGGGGTGATCGCCGCCAACCCGAAACAGGTGGAGCAGTACCGTGGCGGCAAGAGCACGGTGATCAATTTCCTGGTGGGGCAAGTCATGAAGCAGACGCGCGGCCAGGCCAACGTGGGTGTGGTGACGGAACTTTTCAAGATCAAGCTGGGGTGAACATTCATGCTGAAAGTAGGGGATGCGGCTCCCGATATTCAATTGCAGACCGACGCAGGCGAAACCTTTCACCTTTCCGATTGGAAGGGCAAGCGGCTGGTGCTGTATTTCTATCCCAGGGCGGATACGCCGGGCTGCACTACGGAAGCCTGCGAGTTTGGCGACCACCTGAAGAGATTCGCGCGGAAAGGCGCGGCCGTGGTGGGAGTTTCACCCGACAAGCCCGAGGCGCAGGCCAGGTTCAAGACCAAGTACAAGCTGCCGTTTCCGCTGCTGGCCGACGAAGAGAAATCCGCCGCCAGGGCCTACGGCGTGTGGAAAGAAAAGAACATGTACGGCAAGAAGGTGATGGGTATCGAGCGCACCACCTTCGTGATCGGCCCGGACGGCAAGATCGAGAAGATCTACGCCAAGGTGAAGGCCGCCGGTCACGCGGCGGAAGTATTGTCGAAGCTGTGAAGGGCTTCGACGCCCTTGAGCCGGCATTCAGACTAGTCGACGAGCGGTCCGGCTGGACCGATCGACAACCGGTCCGCGGGTTGGACAACCTGCCCCACGCTCACCAGATCGCTGAACACCCCGTAGGCCGTCTGTTCGACGCCGGGGTCGATGGAGACGGTGCCGAAGGTTCCCATCAGGTCCGTATCGAAGAGCAGGATATTGGAAGTGCCGGGGACGCACGCCAGGATGTCGGCGCGGTCCAGCACTTCGGCCCGGACGCGCAAGGAAAGGCCGTGGGGCGTACGGCGGGCGCGGCTGACGAGGCGCACGGTCTTGCCCTGGCGGTTGATCTCGGCCAGGCGTTCGGGAGTGAGGCGGCCGATGCCGCGGGTGGAGACCTGCTGGGGAGTGGCGCCGGCGTCCATCAGGACGTTGGCCAGAGCGGCGGTCTTGGCGGCGGAGTCCCAACCGTCGATGTCGAAGGCTCCGTCGGCTTCGGTGATGCCCATGGCGCGCGCGGCGGCCAGGCCTTCGTCGAACGAGCCGCCGCGCTCCATGGTTTCGATCACCACCTTGGAGGTGGAATTGAGCGCGCCGGCAAAGCCCAGCACTTTCACGCCAGGCATGGTGTGGCGCCAGAGGTTGAATACCGGGGCTCCATCCATGACCGCCGATTCGAACCGAAAGGCGAGACCGAGATGGGCGGCTTCGCCGGCCAATTCGCGGTAGGCGTGGGCGATGGGCCCTTTATTGGCGGTGACCACGTGCATGCCGCGGGCCAGGGCGGCGCGAATGTGGGCGATGGCGGGCTGGCCATCGGAAGGACTCAGGGTGGTGAGTTCGACAGCCACGCCGGCGCGGGCGGCGTCTAAGAATGCTTCCACCGATTCGGCGCGCGGCCCGAACTTCGGATTGGCCTTGAGCCCGCGAGGATTCACGGCAGTGCCGTGGCGCAGGGTGTGAATCCCGGTGATGGTGAGGGGAAACTCGCGGCGCCGCGCGCGGATCAACCGCACCAAAGCCCGCGCCACGTTGCCGTACCCGATCAGTGCGATCTTCAAGTTTCGATTCTAGCTGGATTGAAGGCGGAAACTCAGAAATTACCCGGCGCTGAGGATAGGTTAGACTAAGGAAGCTCTGTTTATGAGCCATGCCCAACTCTATTTAGCGATTGGCATTCCGACCTTTGCGCTCGTTCTGGGCATGATCGGCAACGGATTCCTCTTCAACGCCCTGTCGGCACGGATGACCGGGCTTGAAAGCCGGATCGGCAGCCTGGAGAACCGCATGCTCGCTCTCGAAGCCAGCATGAACACGCGTTTCGATCTGATTATGGGAAGACTGTCGGATCTGGACGGCCGCCTCAGTGTGCTTGAGGATCGTTCGAAGCGCTGACCCCTCCATCTCAGAAGCCCTCGAATTCCCATGGGCGGAATTTGTGCTGGTGCGCTTCGATATCGATGCGTTTGCCGCGGAAGCGGACGCCTTCCATTTCGAGGCGCATGCGCTGTTCCATGGCGGCATCGTACCTGAGCTTGATTTCGCCGCCGGCGCCGATGACGCGATGCCACGGCAATCGCCCCGGAGGCTCCGTGCGCAGCAGTCGCGCCACGTGCCGGTGATACAGCGGATAGCCGGCCGCGGCGGCCACCTGGCCGTAGGTAGCCACTTTGCCGCGCGGAATCTGGCGGATGATTTTGCGAAAGGCCGCGTCGCGCTGAGCGCTCTTGGGAGCGCGCAGGAGGCGCCGTTCCAGATCGCGCGGGACGCGTTTACGGGCAGGGCGCGGCATGCAGCAGCTCGTGGTCCGTGGTCAGTTGAATACAGCCCGGCTGGGTGACGTTTTCGAGCGACAGGCCGTTCCAGAAGAGGGTAGCCGGCAGCCACTGCGCCGGCAGGGTGACGTTCATCGTGGTCACCATCCGGCTGATGATGAGCACCTGCTTTTGCTCGCTGTCATAGCGGCCCTGGATGCGGGCGGTGACAATGGCGTCGCGCCGGGGCACGATGACGCTGGTTTCGATGCGGGTGCGTTCCTTGCCGCGTTGCACCATCACCGCCGCATGGCGGGTCTCGGTCATGCGGCCCATTATGGCGGCGTACTGGCCGGGGTTTGGGATAGGCTTGCCATCGAGTTCCATCAGGCGGTCGCCGAGCTTGAGCGGCCCGTTGTATTTCTGGGGCAGGAAGGTGACCAGCAGGCCGGGGCCGGGGTCGTCGGTCTTGTAGCCGAAACCGCCCAGGTCGAGGTAGGCGCCGGAGCCGGCGGCCAGGCGGGTGGAGGGCAGCACGTCATTGCGCTCGGCGGCATCGAACCGGATCGGAGTGAGCCAGTAGCAGCGGGCGAATTGGGGTGAGTTGGTTTCGCAATCGATCTCGGTGGGGAACTGGGAGCGCTCGTGGCGGGCGAGCCATTCGAATACGGCGGAAGTGGCGAGGCCGGCGGGGGCGCGCCACTCCAGGTTGATGCCGGCGGCCTGGAGCCGTTCGGCGAAAGCCTGGTCGCCGTTGTTGCCGCCGATCCAGAGCACGGGGGCAAGATTGAAATTAGCGGTGAAGAGGCGGCCGGTGTCGAGGGCCGGCTGGGGCGAGCCGCCGATGGCGACGCCCGCCGCCCAGAGATCGGGCAGCCGCGAAATGCCGTAGAAGACCGTGGCAGCGTCGTCGCCGCGGCCGGCCAGATAGACGTGAGCCGGATCTACCTCGTGCCTGGCCACGGCGTCGCGCACCACTTGCGCCAGCGCCAGCAGACGGGCGTCGGCGGTCGCGGCGGCGCCGGCGGCCTCCGCCGGCGCGCTAAGAATTCTCCAGCCCGAGGGCTTGGCCCACTCTTCCCACTTGGCGGCGTCGCCCGTGCCCGCCAGCGCCAGGGCGGGCACAGCCCCACTGGCTTGAGCCCCGCCGGATTGGGCATGGCCGGCCGCCAGGCTACTCGCGGCGCATGCGAGAACGAATTTTCTTAGCCAGTTTCTCAATGTCGTCGGTTTTCTTCAAATCGTCGAGCGACAGCACGTAGCGGTCGTTCTTTTCGAGGTCCTGCTTGAGCTGCTGGGAAAGATCGACCAGTTGAGCCGCGTCTTTCAGATTCTGCCGGTATTCGGCTTTCAAAATCTCGTCGCGCTGGGATTTACCATTGGGTAGCGTGACGTCTTTTTCGGGTTCGTCCTTTTCGAGGGGCTTGGGCATCTGCGCCAGGCAGACGACCGCCAGTCCCAGGGTCAACACGCCGCGCGCCAAACACCGTCTCATGGTTTCACCAGCCACTATCATGATAAAACGCAATAGGAGGGGGAAACCCGATGCTGGAAAACATCAACCTGACGCGGAAACTCTCGCGGGAACAATACAAGCGCGTTTTGCCGGCGCTGCAGTTGCGGCTCTACGATCTGGAGAAAGCCTGCTGGGACACGGGCGTTCCGACCACGGCGGTATTCGAGGGTTGGGACGCGGCCGGCAAAGGGACCGCGATCGCGGCCCTGACCGAGCGGCTGGACCCGCGCGGTTTCCGCCTATATCCCATCACCGCGCCGCGGACTCACGAGCAGCAGTACCCGTGGCTGTGGCGCTTCTGGCTAAAGACGCCCAACCGGGGCGAGATGCTGCTTTTCGACCATAGCTGGTACGAGCGCGTGCTGAGCGAGCGGGTGGATGGGACGATTGCGGAGAAGGCCTGGCGGCAGGCGTATCGCGACATCGCGGAGTTCGAACGCATGTTGGCCGACGACCGCACGGTGATTCTCAAGTTCTTTCTACATATCGACAAGAAGGAACAGAAGAAGCGCTTTCAGGCGCTCGAAGCCGATCCGCTGGAAGCCTGGCGGGTGACCCCGGCCGACTGGGAGCGCCACAAGAAATGGGACCAATACCTGGAGGCCGCCGAGGAGATGCTGGAGC
>JBKQVG010000171.1:0-4318 GCA_052325345.1 Bryobacteraceae bacterium | reverse complement strand
CACCTTCGGTGACCTGCTCCATCAAGCTGGTCACGGAGTTGCACGTTGGACGAAGTTCGAAACCCTCGGCTTGCCGCAGGATCGATTCAAGTCCTTTGGCAAGGATGGGTTCATCGCTGTATAGAAGAATTCGCGTCATATTCTCCACCTTAAACATCGTTCCGACGGACCGGAACGTGTCACAGTTACGAATCGGATTTTTCCGTATTCGCCTGTCCCTGTCCTCTTGAATTGTCAGATTATTCACTTCGGTTGTCAATAGTATTTTAACAAAAAAAATGGACCTATTGTAAGGTAATTTCCGCTCTCTCCAGGCGCGGCATGGGCACCTATTAATTAAAGTAAATTATTTATAATCAATAATTTGGATCATATTTTGGATTCGCGCCCGGTCCGCGCTTGGTCCGATTAACCATGTTAATCACCGTCCAATAACCCTTCCCTTGTCGATAGGGAGCGTGAGCGATAACCGTTATCGGTATTATTCCGTATTCGATTAGGATTATACCCTTATCACCGTGCCAATTGGTCGTTAATAACCTTGGAATATATCGCAATATAGCCCATTTAGGATATTGATGCCGGCAATTTCGAGCGCTACAGTTCGAGTGAGTCACAAGGCCCGATGAAGAATATTAACCGGCGCGAGAGCCCGCGAGTGGAGATTCAGCTCCGATGCCACGTCACGTCGCCGGCTCTTTGGGGGCGTAGCGCCATGTATACCGCGAACATCAGCCGCAGCGGCTTGCTGGTGGCCTGGCGCGGCGACGGCGGCTCGCTTCCGATCCCCGCGATGGGGCAGATCCTGACCATTGAGGTCGAGTTGCCGGTGCATCACGGATTCGGGCAGAAGTGCCTGCACTGCCAGGGCACGGTGACGCGGGCGAGCGATACCGGCGAGGGATATCCGCTGGTGGCGCTGCGCGTGAATTACATGGAATTCCGATCGTTTCACGATCGTCTGCGGGCCATCCAGGTTCTCGAACCGGTGGCCAGTTCCTGGATGGCGTGATGGCGGCCGAAAGCAGTCAGCCCCAGTTCGCGTTCCGGTTTCTGCCGTCGCTGGCCGACATGGCGTTCCTCATGCCGATCGCCTTTTTGTTCGGCCGCCTGGACGGGTTGTTGCACCTGTTGGCGGATTGCGACACGGGCTGGCACATTCGCACCGGCCAGTGGATTCTGGCGCATGGTGCGGTACCGGTCCAGGACATCTTTTCCTTTTCCAAGGCGGGCAGCCCCTGGTATGCGTGGGAATGGCTGTCGGACGTGATTTTCGCCGGCCTGTATGGCTGGGGCGGGCTGGCGGCGCTGGCGATGTTTGCCATCCTGCTGCTGTCGGTGGTTTTTGTCCTGGTGTACCGGCTGGCGCGGCGCCGGGCCAACGTTCTGGTGTCGATCGTGGTTACCATGATTGCCGCCGCGGCCAGCTCGATTCACTGGCTGGCGCGGCCGCACCTGTTCACGATGTTGTTCCTGACCTTGTTCTATATCGCCCTGGAGAATGTCCGCGCCGGGCGGACGCGTCTGTGGGGCGTGCCCTACCTGGTGTGGTTGCCTCTGGCCACGGTGCTCTGGACCAATCTGCACGGCGGCTTCTTCGTGGGCATCGTGCTGATGGCGGCGTATGGGGTTGGGGAACTGCTGGCGATCATGCTGACCCCCGGCGCATCGGGTGGCGGCTCCGCTCTGAGACGCGCCGGCGGCTATTTCGCGGCGGCGGTCGCGGCGCTGGCGGCCAGCCTGGTCAACCCGTACACCTACCATTTGCACGAGCACATCTTCAAATACCTGGGCGACCCGTTCCAGCGCGACAACATCTCCGAATTCACCTCGATGAACTTCCACCACCCGCTCGCCATCTTCCTCGAGTTTCTTTTGCTGGCGAGCGTGGCAACGGCGTTTTGGGCAGCCTCCAAAAAAAGCTTCACCGAAGGAGTGCTGCTGCTGGCCTTTGCCCACGGCGCCCTGATAGCCGGGCGCAATGTTCCGCTGTTTGCCATCATCGCCGCGCCGCAGGTGGCGGCGGCGCTGGACGCGGCCCTCCGCCGCGTGCCGGCGCTCGAGGTCGCCGGCTGGCTGCGCGCGCTGGCGGAGCGCTTCAACCGGCTGGCGGTGGAAACCGGCGAAACCGAGCGCATCCCGCGCTGGCACCTGGCGAGCGTCGCTGGCGTCGCCGCGGTGGCGGCCCTGCTGTGGGCGCCCAATCCGCCTCCGAAGTTCCGCGCCGAATTCGACCCCAAACGGTTTCCGGCCAAGGCGGTGGAACGGCTCGGGCGCTATGCTTCCGCCCGGGTCTTCACCTATGACCAGTGGGGCGACTACCTGATCTATCGTCTCTATCCGAAACAAAAGGTCTTCCTGGACGCGCGCAGCGATTTTTACGGTTCCGATTTTCTGAAGAAAGCCCTGGAGGTAATCAACGTAACTCCGGGTTGGGACCGAACCCTGGCGCGTTTCGGCGTCGACACCGTCCTCATGCCTCCGGCGACACCCTTGGCCGGGGCATTGAAGGAGTCCGCGCACTGGCGCGTCGATTACGACGATGGAGTCGCCATCATTTTCCGTCCGGCGGCGAGCCGCCGGACGCAGCGGGTTTCCGCAGCCGACGAGTGCGGCGGAGAAGGCCGTGGCCGCGAGGCCACGAAGACACAGGCAAGCGATCGATCGATACATCGACAAAAATCAAAGACTTAGGAGCGAACAAATATGACGTTCTTGCGCAACTTTTGGAACGACGAACAGGGGCAGGACCTCATCGAATACACCCTGCTCTTGGCGTTCGTGGCTCTCGCCTCCGCGGCCCTCTTCATCGGCGCCGGCGGCAGCGTTAAGGGCATTTGGTCCGTCACCAACAGCCAGTTGGCGGCGGCGAGCACATCGGCAAGCTAAAAGCAGTAGGGGCGGGCATCTCCGGCCAGACACATCCACGGCGTTATGCCCGCCCCTAAGCCCGCGGGACCTGGGAAGCGCGTGACCGCCGAGGGCCGGCAAGCTCTGTCGAGTCCGGCAGAGACGCGCGTTTCCCTGCCCGGTATTCAGGGTTTGTGGAAAGGGGCCCCGACGAGCTTCGGTCCGCCGGTTAGGGCGGCGAAGCGGGGAAGGCAAAATGAATAAGAGATTTCTTGGCGTCCTGATCTTCGCATTTGTAGTGGCCAGCGCCGCGAGCCTGCTGCTGTACCGGCTCATGGTCAACCGCCCGTCGGCCAGCAAGGCGGCGGCATCGACCACCCAAATCGTACAGGCGGCGCACGATCTGGAAATGGGCGCGGTCATCCACGACGACGATGTCAAGCTGGCGGAGTGGTCCGGCAACGTCCCGGCCGGGGCTACCGCCCACAAGGAAGATGTGATCGGACGCGGCGTTTTGACCACAATCTACGCCCGTGAGCCGGTCATCTCCTCGCGCCTGGCGCCCCCGGGCGCCGGCGGCGGTCTGGCCGCCATGATTCCCCACGGCATGCGCGCCGTGGCGGTGCGCGTCAACGAAGTGGTGGGGGTAGCCGGATTCGTCACCCCCGGGATGCACGTGGACGTGCTGATCTCGGGAACCAGCCCCTACGCCGACCAGCGGATGGGCACCCAAACCAGGACGATGCTGCAGGACATCGAGGTATTGTCGGCCGGTCAGGATTTCAAGAAGGACGCCGAAGGCAAGCCCCTGCCGGTGCAGGTGGTGAACCTGCTGGTCAACCCCGAGCAGGCCGAGGAGCTCAGCCTGGCATCCAGCCAAACCCAGATTCAACTGGTCTTGCGCAACCCGCTCGACCGCGACGCCACCAAGACGCCGGGCACGGCCGTGGCGCGGCTGTTCGGCGGCGCGGTTCGCCTGCCGGCGGGCGATCTGCCGGCCGCCCGTGGCGGCGACCTGAGCGCGCCCCCGCGCGCCGCGGCGCCGCGCCGCGTGCAGCAGGCCGGGGTCGAGGCTCCGTTCGCGCCCCGCAAGCCGGCGGCGTTCACCATGGAAATCATTTCCGGCACCACCAAGAAAGACGTCAAATTTGAAAACGGTGGGGAGGCAAACAAATGAGCACCTTGCGACTTAAAGGCGGGATGCTGGCGCTGGCGGCGCTGGCGGCGCTGGCGGCGCCACCGATGCCGGCAGCCGAGCCGGCGGCGCCGGGCCGGGCCCAGGAACCGCCGCAGCACGTGGCGCCTCCGATCGACGGAAAGCTGACGGCCACGGTGGGCAAGTCGCTGATCATCGATAGCCCGCTCAAAATCGAAAAGATCTCGGTGGCCAACGGGGACCTGGTCGAAGCCGTCGCCATCAACCCCAAGGAAGTGCTGATCAATGGAAAAGCCCCCGGCGAGACTTCCC
>JBKQVG010000170.1:0-17191 GCA_052325345.1 Bryobacteraceae bacterium | reverse complement strand
GAGCAGGACGAACAAGCGTGGCCATCACAGGCCTCCCTGCACCGCCACAACCTGCGCTTCAGGATCCGGAGGAAGCGACGTGGATCCCTCCGGTTCCGGCACAGCCACTCCGGCACGGCCGTAGCTGCGGCCTCTCCCGTCGACCACGTGCACGGCGCAGGCCAGGCATGGGTCGAAGGAATGAACGGTGCGCAGCACTTCCAGCGGCCGCTCGGGATCGGCGATCGGCGTATTGAGCAGCGCGGCCTCATAAGCACCTCGCTGTCCATGCGCATCGCGCGGACCGGCATTCCAGGTGGAAGGAACAATGCACTGGTAGTTGACGATCTTCTTGTTCTCGATTTCGACCCAGTGGCCCAGCGAGCCGCGCGGCGCTTCTTCGAGTCCAAAGCCGGCGCAGGATTTCGGCCAGCTTTCGGGATCCCATTTGTCGCCGTTGTGAATACGCACATCCCCGTGCGCCATGTTGTCGTCCAGCTGCGCGATCCACTCCGGCAGCTTTTCCACCACAATGTCCGCCTCAATCGCGCGGGCAGCGATGCGGCCGAGCGTAGAGAAGAGCACGGTGGGCGGAGCGTTGAACTTCGCCAGCACCGCGTCCACGGACTTCTTCACCTGCGCGTCGCCGGAAGCATAGGCAACCAGCGTGCGTGCCAGGGGACCCACTTCCATCGGCTTGTCGTCGTACCGCGGCGACTTCAGCCAGGAGTACTTCTGATCGGTGTCGAGGACGAGGTAGGGCGGTTTCGGCCCGGAGTACTTCGGTGTGGTCTCGCCTTCGGCGGGACGCCGGCTCGCCTGATCCCCGACCGAGTACTCGTACCACGAGTGCGTGACGTATTCGGCGATCTTGCCGGGATCAACCGGATGCACGGTGGCAAGATCGCGGCCCAGGATCACGCCGCGCGGGAAGAAGAAATCCGACGGGTCGTTAATGCTGCCCGACGGGAAATCGCCATACGCCATGAAGTTGCCGAGGCCTTCGCCATAGCCGAACCACTCCTTATAGAAGCTGGCGATGGCGAGGACATCGGGAATGTAGACCTGCTGCACAAAAGTTTTGGCGCGAGCCGCAAGCTCATTGAAGAGCGTGATGCGCTCCGGATTGATAACGGCTTCCGGCTCGTTGCCATCGATTGCGGTAGACATCCCACCCACCAGGTACGTCTGCAGGTGTGGATTTTTACCGCCCAGGACCGCGTGGATGCGAATAAAATCCCGCTGCATATCAAGCGCTTCGATGTAATGCGCGACAGCGAGCAGGTTCGCTTCCGGCGGCAGTTGGTAAGCAGGGTGTCCCCAGTCACCGCTGCTAAAGAGGCTCAACTGCCGGCTGGCGACCAGCGCCTTGACGCGGTCCTGGACACCCTTAAAATACGTAGCGCTCGACTTCGGCCACTCCGAAATAGACTGCGCAAGCTGCGAAGTCTTTGCCGGATCGGCCTTCAAGGCGAGGGTCACATCGACCCAGTCAAGCGCGTGAAGATGGTAGAAGTGAATAACGTGATCCTGGACGTTCTGCGAGCCCGCGATGATGTTGCGGACCAGCCGGGCATTGTCAGGAATATCGATGCCCAGAGCGTTCTCGACCGCCCGCACGGAGGCGAGCGCGTGGACGGTGGTGCAGACTCCGCAGATGCGCTGCGCCCAGATCCAGGCTTCGCGCGGATCGCGGCCACGAAGGATCAGCTCGATGCCCCGGAACATCGTGCCCGAACTCCACGCATCCGTGATGACGCCGCCATCCGGTTGGGCCTCGATGCGGAGGTGCCCCTCAATACGCGTCACAGGATCGACTACAATCCGCGCCATGCCGTCCTCCTTACCTCTTCCCGATTAACCAGCGACCGCTCTTGTCTCGACCGGGTCGTCCGCGCCCCGATGCTATTGCACACGGCCCCAACCGCCATGCCGTCTCATCCTCCGTGTTGTCCCCATACCCGCGGCCCGCGGGAAAATGGGTGGCGCCGCATCCCGGAAGGGATGCTACGTCTCGGTGATTTCCTTGTCGGAAACGATGCGATCCGGCGGCGCTGGCGGAGGGCTCGGGATCGCGAAATTGTCGATCAACACCAATACCCCGAACGCTACAAAACCCCACGCCCCGCGGGTGAGGATACCGACGCCAACCGAGATCGACATGAAAGCTACAATCCTCAACGCTCGAATTCCGTTCATATACACTTCCTAAGCTGTCTTAATGTATTCTTCGCGGCGCTCCCGTGCGCAGCGTCCTCTGTTACAACCCTGTGAAACCCCGGAATCGCGGCATCCGCGCCTGCTGTCCACCGCTCCCGTCGCAGTACGTCCCGCCGGCATCGCCGGGCCTTTAAAAAAGCGCGGAATGCACCGCTCACATCGGACCTCCCGTATGGCACGAGGTACACGACTGTTGCGCCCAAATACCGCCGATGTCTACAGGGTGAGCGAAGGTCAGCCCCTGCGGCCCCGCCGCGAACTGCACGCTGCCGGCCTTGCCCTGCCGCATAATCGTGTGGCACGCGTCGCAATCGGAGCGAATGACACTTCCGACCACGCTCTTGTGCTGGCCGTCGTGGCAGCGGAAGCATCCCACGGAATAGAAGTGGGTATCGTCCGTGAAGTATGTGTCCCATCGGACTTTCATCGACGGAAAGAAATACCGGTTATAGATGTTCTGTACGGAGGCGACCGCGGTTTTAATGGCGTCCTGCTTGCCGGCGTAGACCTGAGGGTAAGTTTTTTGATAATAGACGCGGAGCGTGTTATCGATCGCCCGCAAGGCCTGTTCGCGGTCGGAATAAGTCGCCGCCAGCGCCGCTACGCTTTGCTGCTTGATGAAAGGAAGAGAGGCGTCGATGCTTCCCTCGGCAAGCGCCACGTCCACGCTGCGGTCCGGCGCCTGCAAGATGTGGGTCGGACGGTCGTGACAGTCCACGCAATCCATGGTTCGGACCTCACCCGGTGGCGGCGCCGTGGACCCGCCCTGCTGGGAAGTGTACACTTGCGCCTCGCCGGTCAACGGATTCATCGCGCGCACCCAGGGGATATTCTGCCTGTCGGCGTCGGTGGCGACATACTCGACCTTGCCCGCCACATGCCAGTGAATTCCCATTTGCGCCGGGTCCGCGGGCGCGCCGCCGCCCACATGCACCAGCATGTCGATATCCCAACGCGTATTGTGCTCGTCGGAGAGGAAGTGGACCTGCTGCACTTCGCGGGCCCCAAAGAATTTAGCCGGCCAATGACACTGCTCGCAATTGCTCCGTATCGGGCGCAGCGCCGTTACCGGCACTGGAATCGGCCGGGGGTAGTCGTTCTGAGCCGTTTCCACGAATTCCACTACGCCGCGGACCTTCGATTCGAGGTACCCCGTGGCGCCGGGCGCGACATGGCACTGTGCGCACGCCACGTGCGCGTGCGGCGATAGCCGGTAGGTGACGTACTCCGGGGTCATGGAGTGACAAAGAGTGCCGCAGAACGGCACGGCGTCCGTGTAACGATACGCCCGGCTGCTGCCATAAATCGCCGGCACGCACAGGACCGCGCATCCGAGCCCCACGGCCAGCAGAGCCTTTCTCTCGCTGGGGAGGTTGAGGTCCCACTTGGGGTAGCGCCCGAACGACAGCGGCTTGTGCATCCGCCACCGGATCCATTGCACGTACATGCCGGCCAGCACGACGGCTACGCCGGCGAAAACGAATACCGGCGGGACGAAGAAGATGACCAGGTCGCCGTAGGGCTCCGTGAAGGAGCCGCCGCCAATGGTGTGATAGGCCGTCAATACCGCGAACACGACCACGCCGATCGCCGCGATCCCCGTGCCCGCGTAACTAATCCAGTTACGAAATAACGCCACCGGGCCGGGACCGGGACGGGGTTTGGGCGCCCCTCCCGCGCGTTCCTCCTTCGGCGTCCCGCGCGGCAGCAACTGGTGGCGCCGGGCGAAGCGCCGGGCCTCCGGGATGGCCGCGACCTCACTCCGCAGCTCGCCGGCCGGCACGAATTTCCATCCGGAGAAGATGCTGTCCAATAGCCCGTTTTCTTCCTCGATCGAAACCAGAACCGAAGCGTAGACGTGGAAAATCACGAACGCGAAGAACACGAACATCAGAAGGTAATGAATGAGGCGAAGATACGCAATCGAGATGAGGTGCGGCAACCAACCGATGAATTGGTGCAGGACCGGATTGCCCACCACCTGGCCGTATAGAGCCAGCCCGGTCAGGATCTCGACCAGAATCAGAAGGTAAACGATGAAGTAAGTCAAGGCGGCCAGAGGGTTGTGACCTACCCGGCGGCCCGGATCGAACCGCATGAACAGGTAAAACTCGAGCATCTCTCCCATACCCCGCCATTGTTCGCGGTGAATGGGGATGTAAGCCGACCACCTCGCCCAGAAATTACCCTTAAAAAACCAGTAGACCCGAAATGCAAAAGCCCCGATCAGAACGAATCCCGACACTACGTGAACGAATCGCATCTTGGCCATCAGGAAAGACGCCCGTCCCAAAGGGGCTAAGAACGGGCGGTGCATATACAGGCCAGTGAAGGAAAGCGACACGAAGGCAAAGAAAATCAGCCAATGAGCGATGCGAACCGGCTTCTCCCAGACATACGTACGGACCAGTCCCAGTCTTGGAAGCCGGGCTAAAGCCGACGCTGGTGAGGATTTTCTTGGCACGGCGGTTTCCTATCTCCCTCCAATGGCACAAGCCAAGCCACGGTGACATAGCGGCTGCTTCCCGGCCGCGACACACCAGCGGGTTGCGATCATGATTTCTCCGGCGGGCCTTCCCGTTCGACCAGGCCGCCCGGCCGGCCGATCTCGGTCGGGCCGCCTCTCGGCTCTTCGCCCTTGGGGCGCATTTGCGCCCGCGCCGCGCTGGCGATTCCGTGCAGGCCCAGGGCCGCCGCCACGCCACCCGTCAACGCCAGACCGAGTTTCCCGGCGTCGACATCCACGCCGAACCCCGGCACCGATGGCAGCCGCTTGTAAAAGGGCGACTTGGTATCCCAGAAGCGGTTCGAAGCGCAGGCAATGCATCCGTGGCCCGATTTTACCGGCCAACTGGTCCCATCGTTCCAGCGAACCACCGGGCAGTTATAAGTCGCCTCCGGTCCCTTGCAACCCATCTTATAGAGGCAATAGCCCTTCCGGTGACCTTCGTCACCCCACTCCTCCACGAAACGGCCCGCATCGTAATGGGCGCGGCGCTCGCATTGATCGTGAATGATGTTGCCGTAAGCGAACAGCGGCCGGTTATATTGGTCGAGAGCCGGCATCTCGTGGAAGGTCAGGTAGTGCGTCAATACCGCGGCGGTATTGGCGGGGTTGTGCGGACAGCCGCCAAGGTTGACGACCTTCAATCCGGGGACGGCCTCTTGCAGCCCCAAGGCGCCGGTCGGGTTGGGGTTCGATCGCACCAAGCCCCCGTCCCACGCGCAGGCGCCGACGGCAACGTTGGCCGCGGAGTTGGTGCAAACGTGCTTCGCGATTTCGAGAGCCGTGCGGCCCGCAATGGTGCAGTACACGCCACCGTCCGCCGTCGGAATCGCCCCCTCCACCACGGCGATGTATTCTCCCTTGTGATCCCGAACCACGCGCTCGAGTGCTTCTTCGGCCTGTTTGCCCGCACCCGACATAATGATTTCGTGATATTCCCAGGAGAGAAGGTCGAGCACGAATTCGGCGACCGTCGGGTTGCCGGTGCGCAGCATCGATTCCGAGTTACCCGCGCAGTCTTGAAATTCGAGCCAAACCAGGACCGGACGCGTGGTTTGACTGAGAGCTTTTTCGACTGCCGGCAGGTACCGCGGCGGGAGCGCCAGTGTGGCGGCCATTAACTTGCAGAAGTTCACGAACTCGCGGCGCGACACGCCGCGAGACCTCAAAGCTTGCGGCAGTGCGTTACGTGGTGCTCGCATATCCGGACACCTCTTGTCGCCCTATCAAAAAGCTGAGTTACGGTGGCATGCTATCAGAGGTGTCCAGGAAAATCAAGAAATATTCACAAGGCCCGAATATACCGGTTCGGTTTAGCGCATCGCGCAGCAACGCAGGCGCGGCCAAAAGAACAAGCGGCAACGTCGCCGGAGCCGCAAGCTGGCTGCCGCCTGGAGAGTACTTGGCGGGCGCGGAAGACTCGGACAAGCTGTCATATATCTTAAGGACAGCACGCGGTGGCGGAGGCGACAGTCCCGACGGTGGCGCCGAGGGAGCGAAGCTCCTCCAGAGCCTGGTTGGAAGCTGCGGCCGTGAGACACTCGATGGCGTCTTCCACTACTGTGACTGGTTTGCCGGTGGCTAACAATCCACGCGCGGCGTGCAGCACGCAGACCTCGGTTACCACGCCGTAGACCACGTAGCGATCGGCTTCGAGATGGGCGAGCAGGGGGCGGATGGTTTCGGTGTCGAACACGTTCACGGTCTGTTTTTCAAGGACGATCTGGTCCATGCCGGTGATGGAAAACACGCCCGCGCGGTTCGGTATCGCCACGCGCCGCTCCAGCAACGTCGCTTCCGGTTTGTGCTGGCCCAAAGTGCCGGCGATGCAATGCGGCGGCCAGCAGGCGAATTCGGGGTCGTTTTCGGTGTGAGCGTCGGTGGTGGAGACGACCGGAATTCCGCGGCCGGCGGCAAATCGATTCAGGCGGGCGACGGGGGGGATGATGCGCTCCGCGCGGGGCACGTAGAGCGCGCCCGAGGGCAGCAGGAAATCGAACTGCGTATCGATATCGAAGAAGACGGTTTGCCCGGATGCCATGCTACTGCTCCACCAGATTGCGGTGCGTGCGCTCGATCAGGTCGCGGAGCTCGCGGCTGTAGATCACCGGCCACGGCTCGCCGACTTCGAGCGCCCGCAGACGCGGCGGCAGATTGGCGACCGAAGCGGCGGCGCGGTTGCGGGCTTGCTCGAGCGTGGGCAAAGGTTCCACCAAGCGGCCCTGCAGCATCACGGGACGCAGCAGGGCTTCGCCGCGGCCGCATTCGCCGGAGCGCGCGATCACGTCGCGGGTTTCGTCGCGAAAGATCTGTTTGGCTCCGGGCACGGACTTCTTATCTTCGCTGTATTTGGCGGTGAAGCGCTTGATGCCGCCGATTTCCAGTTCGACCAGCTTATAGGTGGCCGAAAGAGACGGGCAATCGGCGGAAGTGGACAGTTGGGTGCCGACGCCGAAGACGTCGACCGGTGTGCCGGAGCGCACCAGATCGCGAATGCGGAACTCATCCAGATCGCCGGTGATCACGATCTTGGCATCGGTGAGGCCGGCCTCATCGAGGATGGCGCGGACCTTGGGCGCGGTAATCTTGTAGTCGCCGCTATCCAGGCGGACACCCAGCAGCGGCTTCCCCAGCGCGGCGGCCCGGCGCGCGCCTTCCACCGCATCGTAGGTATCGATGAGCTGGATGGTGGATTCGCCCATCAGTTTCTGCAAACGCCGAAACGATCCCTGCTCGCAGGCGAACGACATCACCCAGGAGTGGGCGGCGGTGCCGGAGACCGGAATGCCGTACGTGAAGCCCGCCAGTGTATTGCTGGTGGCGGCGCATCCGCCCAGGTACGCGGCGCGGGCGCCGAGCACGCCGGCTTGCGGGGTGTGCGCGCGGCGGGTTCCGAATTCCAGCACCTCGCGTCCTTCGGCGGCAGCTACGCAACGCGCGGCCTTGGTGGCAATCAAAGTTGGGAAACTCGCCGCCGCCAGCAGAAAGGTCTCCGCCATTTGCGCTTCGAGGAGCGGCGCCCTAACCGTCATCATGGGCTCGCCGGCGAACAGTACGGTGCCCTCGGGCGCGGCAAACAGGTCGCCGGTGAAGCGGAGGGTTCGCAGATAGTCGAAGAAGGCCGGAGAGACGTGGCGGAACTGCGGCAGATCTCCGAGGTAGGCGATTTCCTCTTCGGAAAAGCTCAGGTTGAGCAGGTACTCCACTACCTGCGGCAGGCCGGCCGCGATTACGAAATTGCGATTGGGCGGCAGGCGCCGCACGGCGCACTCGAAGGTGGCAACCTCAGCCGACTTTCCGGCTTCGAAATAGCCGGCGGCCATGGTGAGCTCATATAGGTCGGTGAGGAGACCGTTCATAAGTCGGGCCGGTGAAAATTCAAATTTGAGCCCCGGATGAACACAGAGGAACGCAGATAAAACAACTCAAGGCATCTATAGAACCATCTGTGTTCATCTGCGTTTATCTGTGGCTATGTTTTTCACCGCTCCCTTTGGTCGCGGCTCGGTTAGCTACTTCTTTTTCGCCGGCGGGGCTTCCTTCACGTCTCTGGCGGCTTTTTCCAGGTCGTCCACCGCCGATGCGTCTAACTGGTAGATGCTGGGATCGCCCTCGCGTTGCGCGAAATACTGATCGCCGTTGCGGCTGATGGTGATTTTTTCGTTGCGTTTGCCCTGGTTCGAGATCACGGTAGCTTCAAAGACCGGCTGGCCGCCGCCGGCGGTTACAAACTTACTGGCGGTCAAGTCGCGAAGCTTATCGATCAGGGTTTGTACGCTGGCGTTATCCATCTTCTTGCCGGCATTGGACACCCAGTCGTCGCCGGCCTTGGTAAAGGACGCGGTCTTGATATCCACCTTGCTGGGATCGCTGAAGCCGAAATCGAACAGTTTTTTGTCGCGGAAGTCGTCGGGGCTCTTACTCAACGCGTCGCCCACATCCGCGGTGGTCTTATAGACGCCTTCCACGGCGGAGCTCTTGGCGTAGTAGTTGTTGTCCTTATCTTTGCGGACTTCAAGCGTTTCGGTTCCGGATGCGGTGGTGATGGAAGCGGTGGCCACCGGGGTGGCGGCGGCGAACTTGGGGGCAATCTCCGCGGGCGTGGCGGCGCCATCCATCTTGGCGTCTTTGAGCTTGCCGATCAAAGTATCCACCTGCCCGCTATCGGCACGCATCGGCCGGGGCTTGACGATCTCCCACTCGTTTTGCCCGTTCTTTCCGAATTCCACGGCGCCGCCCTTGGCGGACAGCTCCACCCGGGTCAGCTTGTCGTTATCGAAGCTGAGCAGGTGCTTGTCGCGCAGGTCGTCGGCCTTTTTATCGAAGCTGCTCTTGACGAAGCTGGCGATGGTATAAACGTGCGGATCGCCGGCCAGCTTGGCATAGGTGCCGGAGTTGTTGGGCGTATCGTCGCCGATCAGCAGGTCCACGGCCTTGCCGTCTTTCCTGGTAATGCGCACACTGAGCAAAGGAGCCGCCAGGCCGTAGGCGCTCAAGTCGGCGGCTTTGTCCGCGACGGTTTTATCCGCGCTGATGCTGGCGACGCTGGTGATGAGACTGGAAGCGGCGTCGATGTCCGCCGCCAGCGGCTTGGGCTGGGTGAGGACATACTTCGTGGGATCCTCCCGTTTCAGCTCGACAGTTTCGCCGCCAGGCCGCTGAATGAGGATATCGGCGACTTGGTCGTCGGGAATGGAAACGATTTTGGGCGAGGTATCGGCGGGCGCTTTTTCCTTCTGGGCCTCCTTCTTATTGGAGTACCAGACGGCGCCGCCGAGCACCGCCAAAAGAACGACGGCGACCAACAGTCCTCGCGGCTTCATGGCTTACCTCCTCTTCCACCAGGTGGCCAGTCCGAACATGACCACGCCCAGGGGGAAGATGACGACGCTGAGCCAGAACAAGGACACCAGCCGCTGCTGGGTCATGTTCAGCGGCCGATCGTCGGGCGCCTTGGGACGGATGGAAATCAGGTCCTCGTCGGAAGACAGCCAGTTGATCGTATTCATGAACAGATCGCGGTTGCCGAGGGAGCGCGAGCCGGCGAAATTATTGGCCGCCCAGAGTGAAGTGCCGACCACCACGAAACGGCCCGGAGTGGCGCCGGAGAACGTTCCGGCGGCGGCCAGGGTGAACGGGCCCTTCTTACCCTGCTTGGGATCGATGGCGCCGCCCGGCGGCACGCTGGTGACGGCAATGGAATCGTCGGTGGTGTCCACCAGTTTCGAGAGCGAGGTCTTGTCGCCGTTCTTGATATCGATCGAGCGCACGATCGGAAACGCGGTAGGGACGCGCGTGAGCGGCTGGGTGATAGGGTGCGATTCGTATTGCAGGATGAAGGGAACTTCGGGGCCGAGGCCGAGCAGTTGGCCCATGCCGCTCAAATCGAGCACCAGGTCTTTGTTGACGGTTGCGCCCCAGCTTGCCAACAGAGCCAGCAGGTCGGGATTCTCCGCGGCCGGTTCGCTGCGGCCCAGACGCAGAGTCTCATCCAGCATGATGAGCGCGCGGCCGCCGCCCTCGACGTAGGTCTTGATGGCGTCGACGATGGGTTTGGGATAGGCGAGCTGCGGGCCGCCAACCACCAGCACGGTGCAATCCTTGGGCACTTCCACGTTGCCGGCCGGCGCCGTCTGGCCGATGGCCATGGGCTTGGCGTTGGGCGCGGCGGCAGGCTTGAGGGTTTCGGTGCGCGCCTTATAATTGTCGCGTTCCAGCAGTTGCTTGAGGAGGGAGTAGCCGTCGCCGGCGTCGTTATCGATGGAGCGCTCGCCGGCGGCATTCAGGAAGCAGACGTTGCGCTCGCCGGATTTAAGCGAGCGGATCAGCGCGCCGGTGACTTCCTCTTCGGTCAAGCTCTTGGCGGCTTCCTTGCGCGGTCCGTTATCGACCATCACCACGGCGTCGGAGCGATAGCCCGCCGCCTTGGCCTGCTGCGGTTTGCGCACCGGATCGATATATTCCACGCGAATCTTGGGCGATAGCGCGGCATAGCGGTCCAGCAGATCTTTGGGACCGCCGGGCGAGCTAAACGTGCCGGAATCGCCGAAGTAGGTCAGGGTGACGTCCTGCTTGAGGCTGTCGGCCACCTTGATGGTCTGGTCGGAGAGAGTGAACTGCTTGTTGGCGGTGGAATCGTAGCTCTTGTCGTAGCGATTGGCCAGGAAATTGATCGCCACCAGAACCGCCAGCACCACCAGGAAGTAGACCGTTACGTAGAGCGAGTACTTGGTCTGACGGGTTTTCATCCATTCCGTATTCATTTCGAGTTAGGACCTCCACCGCAGCGATTCCATGGAGCGCGCCGTCAGGAACAAACCCAAGAAGATGAACGAGAGGTAGAAGACGATATCCTTGGAATCGAGCACTCCCTTGGCGAAATTATCGAAGTGGGTCACGATGGAAACGTAGTTGAGCGCTTGGTAAAACACGCCCGTGCTGAATTCCGTGAACCAGCTCAGCAGCCACAGCAGCAGGCAGACAAAGAAGGTCACGCCGCCGGCGATAATCTGGTTCTTGGTCATGGTAGAGATGAAGGCGCCGACCGCGAGCAGAACCCCGCCTTGCAGGATCAACCCGAGATAAGCCACCAGCACGGGCTTCCAATCCGGTTTCCCCCAGGCGAACAGCAGGCCCACGTCCAGCACCGACATGCCCAGCACGCAGAGGTAAAGAACCATGGCGCCGGCCCACTTGCCAATCACGATATCCAGATCGCGGACCGGGGAAGTGAGCAGCAGCTCGATGGTGCCGGTTTTCTTCTCTTCGGCGAAGAGGCGCATCGTGATCATGGGCACCAGAAACAAGGCGATGGTGGAGGCGAAACCGAGCAGGGGGCGAATGATCTGCTCGTTGACGTTCATGGATGGCGATCCGCCCTGCATCTGCATTTGAAAGCTGTATTGCATGAGCTGGCGCGTCGCGCTGTAGAAGCCGATTCCGAAAATCAGCCCGAAGAACGCCATCAGCAGGTAGGCGATGGGGGAAACGAAGTAGCCTTTCACTTCTTTTCGACAGATGAGGAGTACGTTCTTCACTGCTTGGGTGCCTCCGCTTGTACATCGGTTTGCTGGTCGGCCTTGGCCTCGGCCTTCTTGCCGGACGCTTTGCCGGCTCTGGCCTCGGCCGCGGTGAGCTGCAGGAAGATTTCTTCCAGGCTGAGGCCGACCGGCCGCAGCTCGCTCAGGTTCCAGCCGGAATTGACCACCCCCCGGGCCAGGTCGGAGCGGATATGACGGCCCTGCAGGCTCTCCACCTCAAAGCTCATGCGGCCGTCCTTGGGATCCTTGCACACCACCCGGCTGACGCCCGGAACCTGCTCCAGGCGCTGCTGCACCTCGGCGGAAGCGGGATGCCCGTCGGACGTTTCGATTTCGATCGCGACCGATTCGGAGCCGCGCAGGCGGTTGGTGAGATTGGAGACGGAATCGGTGGCCACCAGCTTGCCCTGGCTGATAATGATGACCCGCTCGCAGGAGTGCTCCACTTCGGACAGAATATGGGTGCTCAGGATGATGGTATGTTCGCCGGCGAGATGTTTGAGGAGCTCGCGGATTTCGATGATCTGTTTGGGGTCGAGGCCGCTGGTTGGCTCGTCGAGGATCAGCACGTCGGGGTTGTGGATGATGGCCTGCGCCAGGCCGACGCGCTGGCGGTAGCCTTTGGAGAGCTTGCCGATCAGCTTGTGGCGCACGTCGCCGAGGGCGCATTTTCCCATCGCTTCATCGGACCGCTTGGCGATGTCGGCCGAGGAGATCCCCTTGAGGCGGCCGGCGAAATCCAGGTAGCCGGTGACGTCCATTTCGGGATAGAGCGGCGGCGTTTCGGGCAGGTAGCCGATTCGCTTTTTCACTTCCATGGGATTTTCCAGCACGTCGTAGCCCGCCACCGAAGCCGTCCCCAAAGTGGGCGGAAGGAAACAAGTCAGGACGCGCATGGTGGTGGTTTTGCCGGCGCCGTTCGGCCCCAGAAAGCCCACGATTTGCCCTTTTTCGATTTCGAAGGAAATGTTGTCGACTGCAACCGTACGGGCGTACCGCTTGGTGAGACCCTCGACTTTAATCATAATGATTCTGTTCCAGTCTTGACAGACGTGAGTGCGGCCATTTGGGCGCGTAAATGCTTGTAAAGCGAAACGCCGAAACGGCTCTCAATTTGAACCTATATCATAAGAACGGTTGGGAAGGCTTGTCAAACGCGGGTGGGACAGACGATCGCCTTTTGTCGTCCGTCAAGCCTCTCGATGAGCCAACCGCCCGACAGACGACGAAAAGCGATCGTCTGTCCCACCGCGCTACGGGCTGGCGCGAACCGAGTGTAGCACGGCTCACGCTTCCAGCAATCCCACCACGGAGATCGGGTGCCGTGGAGCGGACTCTCAGTCTGCCACGCCGGGACTCATCCCGGCGCTCGTCTCCCATAACCTTTTCATGCTCCCCGCGGAACGCTCGTTTTGGGTGCCGCTCCGCGGCTCTGTGGGGCAGACCATCGTTATCTTGTGGTCTGCCCCACAGAGCGGGGATCGGAAGAGGTGTCAGGGAACGATTCTGGCGATGGCTTTGGCGAAGTCCGATGGGGTGACGACCACTTCGGTTTTGCCCTTGAGCCTGCCGATCAGCGAACTAATGACATCGGCGCCCAGAGGCTCTCCGAACACCCCGCCCGGGAGTACCAGGGGTGGTCCGAGAGGAGGGTCGGAGATGCCGGACGCTCTACGGGAAGCGTCGACTCCGGCGATGGACGGGAAAAAGTGGCGGACGGGACGGTCGATGGCGATGTAGAAAAAGCCGGGCGCATCGCCCGCCGGGAGCGCGACGGCATCGGGCGGCAGCTTCACCCGAGAATGCAGGCGAGGCCCCAGGAACAGCACCAGATCGGCGCGGTCCGGTGCGTCGATCTCCTGTTTGACGAGGCTGGTGAGAAGCCCGGCGGCGCCGGCCGGATTCTGCAGCACCGTCACACCCACGGTCGCAAGCTGGAGACCGAAAAGGGCGCGGGCAAGCCGCTGGAAGCCGGCGGCGCCGAAACGGTCCTGGCGGAAGATTTCCTTTTGCTGATCGAGGTTGAAAGCTACCACACGCACGTTGCGGGCGGGAATCCGCTCCACCAGGCTCGAAACGGCGTCCAGCAGTTTTACCGCGTCGGCGCCCTGCAATTGCGCCTGCCGGGGGTTGGCGGGAGCCGCATCCAATAGGACAGTGAGCCGCTCGATGGCGGGCGCGCGCGGCGCCGAGGTTGTCGGAGCGGCGTGGCGGAAGAGCGAGAATTGCGCCACCGTGTTGGGCGGCAGGTTCACCGGCATCCTCTGGTTTCCGCGGCCGCGCCCGGCGGTGGATTGCCAGGTGGCGCGAAACACGCGGCCGGTTTCGTCCAATACGGTGGCATCGGTGGTGTAGCGCCCTTCACCTAACAGGTAGCCGCCGCCCACCAGGCCCCACATCCTGGTGGGGGGGATCTCGGGCAGGAGATAGCGCGACGCCAGGTAGACGGTGCGGTGACCGCCATCCTGAGGCGTTACGGCCAGCAGGATACGCAGGGAATGTCCCGCGCCCCGCCATTGATTCAAGGGAAGGCTGAGCACGAAACCGGCCTGAAACCGCAGTCCGAAATTGAGCGCCGGCCGGAGCGGCGTAAGCTCGCCCCGCAGGGCAACCTCGCCGGCATGCGGAGCGTGCGCCGCCAGAAGACGGGCGCCTCGATCGGCGTCAATCGGAACCTGGGCATGGGCCGCCGCGGCCAGCAGAACGATCCATGCGCGCCCATGCATCGCTTATATTATGGGGCTAATCTATGGCGATGCCAATGGGCGAAGCGACGGGGCCTACTCCGGTTTCCCGATGTAGTGCTGTTCGCGATGGACATCGGCATGGTCCTCCAGGGACTCCAGGTGAGTGATGACTTCGGCGGGCATCCCCAGTTCGGCGGGTAAGCGTTCCTCCAAAATCGTGGCGAGGCGGTGGGCGTCGCTGACCGAAGTCAGGCGTGGGAACAACAGGTGTACTTCGATGATCTGGCGGCATCCGGTGGTTCGGAAACGTACGCCATGGTATTGAATGCTCAGCTCCGAACAAATTGTGTCCAGCTTGTCCCGAATTTTCCGGCCGGCTTTCGGATCGGAATAATCCAGAAGCCCGACCGCCGAACGCCAGACCAAAAGCCCTCCCGACCAAAGGATATTGGCCGCGACCGCGATCGCCACCAGCGGATCGAATGGCTTCCACCGCGTCAGCAGCACCAGCCCCAGTCCTCCTACCACGCCAAAACTGGTCCAGCTATCCGTCAACACATGTTTGCTATTGGCTGCGAGAATCAGTGAATTGGTCCGCCGGCCGACCCGCAGGAGATAGTAGCCGAGACCCGCGTTGAGTATTCCAGCCATCAGCACCAACAACGCGCCCGCTCCCAGGTTCTCAAGCTGCAAGCCGGCGACCCACTTCCAAATCGACTCAAAGAGAATCGCGATCGCGGCCACCACGATCATGGCTCCTTCGAATCCGGCGGAAAAGAAAGTGATCCGCTCGTAACCGTAAAGAAAATGAGAGGACGCCGGTTTCGTGCTGAGCCGGAGGCTAAAAGCCGCAAAACCCACGGCAATTACGTGGATGACCGATTCGGCCGCGTCGGAAAAGATGGCAGCCGAATGGGTCATGAAGTAGGCCGTGGTCTTACAGACCAGCATGGCCAGGCCAAAAACCAGGGAGAGGCGCATGGCGAAGCGCGCATCGCGCAAATCCCGTTCGTCTCCCCGTGTTGCGAAGCTAGCCATGGCTTGCGCAGGCCGAAACCGCCGCGTTCCTTTCAGTGTACCTTCCGTATCGCCAAAACCGCCCGCCGCCCTTACTCCTCTTGCCGGTTCCGTACACGCGAACGAATTGACGGCCGGAGTTCTTATCTTTCCCTTACAACGCATCGGATACAGGCTTCAAGTTCTCCAGATCCTCGATGGCTTTGCGGCAACTCTCGGGGACAGCAACGGTCTGGTTGCGGGCGTAATCGAGGACCACGATGGTAGAGTCCACCTCGGCGGCGACCGTATCGAGAGCCCGGCTCACCACGCGATGTTGCATCTGAAAACTGCGGTTCCCGATGCGTGTGACCCTGGCGCCAATCGAGACCGTATCGGGGAATGTCAGGGGCCGCTTGTAGTCGCACGAAATACTGGCCAGGATCGGCCCGACGCCCGCCGGCGGCAACGGCGGCCACAGGCCGATGCGCGCCAGGTATTCGACCCGCGCCGTCTCGCACCAGCGCAGGTACACGATGTTGTTCACGTGGCCGAAGGCGTCCTGGTCCCCCCACAGCAAGGGGATCGTGACCAGCACCGGATAATCGCTCAGAGACTCAGGTTTCATGGCGCCGCCGGAGGCGAAGAAAAGGCGATGAATTGGGTTCGTTCGGGAAAATCGTTCAAGCCTGGCAACTATCTTATTTTCAGATGTTTCCTGGGTTCGATATAAGGCTCAACCATGGCTGCCCAGGAAAAACCCGGGATTCCCGCTTTCAGTATAACCTACCATGGTGAAAGACAAGCAAGAAAAAGGGTGGGAACGGACCTGCATCGATCGGTGGCGAATCTATTTCGTCTGGAGAAAGGGCGCGGCGGAGAAGGTCGAGATTGTCGATTATCATTAGCGAGGCGATAAGAGGCATGGCAAACAAAGATCGGCTTCCACACGCCCCCGGCCGGGCGGGTGACAATGGAGAGTATGCGATCGCCCGCGGGATCAGCCGATCGCGCCGGCGTTCGGTGCGGCTATAATCGGGCGCCGTAAGAATTGGTCCGAGGAATTGACCGGGAGTGTTGTATGAAGCGATTGGATCGTCGGAGTTTGTTGCGTTACGCGGGAGGGGCCGCAGCTTCGGTGGCATTGCGGAGAAAGGCGTTTGCGTGGGCGGGCAGCGCACCGGTGGCGACGACCACGGCCGGAAAGATCAGCGGACTGGTGGAGGACGGAGTCACCGTGTTCAAGGGGATTCCGTATGGCGAGGATACGGCCAAGACGCGGTTCCAGGCTCCGGCGCCTCCTAAACCGTGGAAGGACGCGATGGAGTGCACCAGCTTTACGACCATGGCTCCGCAGTTGGCGCCGGCGCGGGTGACTGGAGGCGGGGCGCCGCGAATCGCCCGTAACCAAGGCGTCGAGAGCGAAGACTGTCTGCACTTGAATGTGTGGACCGCGGGGATGCGCGACAACCAGAAGCGGCCGGTGCTCGTGTACTTCCACGGAGGCGCTTACAACAACGGGACGGTGAACAGCGATCTGTACGACGGGAAACGGCTGGTCCATCGCGGCGACGTAGTAGTGGTGACGGTGAACCACCGGCTGAATGCGTTTGGGTATCTGTACTTGGGCGACCTGGCGCCGGAGTATGCGCAGTCGGGCAATGCGGGGCAGCTTGACCTGGTGCTGGCGCTGAAATGGGTGCGGGACAATATCGCGGAGTTTGGCGGCGATCCGTCGCGGGTGCTGATCTTCGGACAGTCGG
>JBKQVG010000169.1:0-6770 GCA_052325345.1 Bryobacteraceae bacterium | reverse complement strand
GTTTCAACCCGACGCCAAGGTCTTGCGGACCGGATCATCGAGGAACTACACTTACTCGTAGGAGTATTACCGTGCAGATCACCAGCAAGGGGCAAGTCACCATCCCGCAGGGGATTCGGAACCGGCTGGGCCTGCTGCCACACACCAAGGTCGAGTTCGAGCTGGCCGGGGATCACGCCCGCATTCGCAAGGCCCGGCGCCCGCCCGGAGAAAGCGTCCGGGGACGCCTGGCCCTGGAGGCGCTCCGCGGCACTGCGGACACCCGCATGAGCACGGACGAGATTTTGGCGCTTACCCGGGGCGGAGCCCGCGCCACCAAGCGACGCAAGTGACGCGGGCTATCGCCAGCTTGCACGCCCGCCTGGCCGCCTGCCGTGGCTTGCTCGTGGACAGCAATGTCCTACTTGACGTCGCCACGGACGATCCGGTCTGGGGCGATTGGTCCGCGCGCGCACTCGCCGAAGTCGCGGAGCACGCGACCCTGATTATCAATCCGATCGTCTACGCCGAGGTGTCGATCGGGTATACGACTATCGAAGCTCTGGACGCGGTTCTTCCCGCAGCCCTGTACCGGCGCGAACCGCTTCCCTGGGAGGCCGCTTTCCTGGCCGGAAAGAGCTTTCTGCTCTACCGCCGCCGCGGAGGCTCGCGGACCTCGCCTTTGCCCGATTTTTACATTGGCGCGCATGCTGCCATCGGGCGCCTGGCGCTGCTCACCCGCGATGCCACACGTTATCGCAGCTATTTTCCGAAGGTGGAGATCCTCGCTCCGGCGAAGGCCAGAGTGGAACGTGAGCCACCAGCCTGACTGGCTCGACGATTCTGGACAACAGCCGGTGAACGCACCCAAGTGGAGGGAGACGGAATGGCAGACCCAAGAATCGTCAAATCGGAAGCGGAATGGAAGGCCGAGCTGGCGCCGGCGGAATTCGAAGTGACGCGCAAGGCGGCGACCGAGCGGGCCTTCACGGGAAAATATTGGGACAATCACGAGGCGGGAACTTACCGCTGCGTTTGCTGCGGCGCGACGCTGTTCCGGTCGGATGAGAAGTTCGATTCCGGAACCGGCTGGCCCAGTTTCTGTGCGCCGGCGGCGCCCGAGAACGTGGAGACGGAGATGGACGGTTCAGTGGGGATGCGGCGCACCGAAGTTCTGTGTTCGAAATGCAATGCTCATCTGGGCCACGTGTTCCCGGACGGTCCGGCGCCCACCGGGTTGCGGTACTGCATCAACTCGGCGGCACTGCGCTTCGAAAAGGCGGACGAAACGCGCTAATCGCCTGCCGATGGCAAGCGAGAACGCCTACTTCGCCAGGAAAGCCGCAGCGCTCCCCGCGCTTTTGCGCTTGCTACCATTGACTCATGGGGCACCTGGCGCGCCGGACTTCGCGCAGAGGGTTTCTGTTTACGGTTGGCGCGGGTTCATTGGCCGGAGCGGAGGGCAAGCGAGGCCGCAGCTTTCCGCCCGAGCGGCATCGCTACGCGGATCCCGCTACGGAACTGGACGTCTACCGGCTCACGGATCCGGCGCACGTTGCGTTCCTGCCGGCGTATTACAATCGCGCCATTGCACGGTCGAGCGGCTGGCTGGTATTTGCCGGCGACCGGGAAGGCTCCCTTCAGGCGTATCGCATGGACCTGAAGAGTGGCGAGACGCGGCAGCTCACCGAGGCGGAGGATTTGGACGGCGCCACGCTGACGCTGACTCCCGACAACCGATCGCTTTGTTTTTTCGCGGGGCGGTCGCTGCGCCTGCTTTCGCTCGGAAGCCTGCGCGATCGCGAGATCTATCGCATCGCCGAAGGTTGGGAGCGGGGCGCGGGACTGAGCGTGGGCGCGGACGGCACGCACGCCACGTTTGTGGAGCGCCGGGGAGCCGGCTCGCGGCTGCGCATGGCTCCGCTGGCGGCGGGCGCGGTCCGCACGGTAATCGAAGCGCCCGCCGGGATGAGCCATCCCGTGCATCGCCCGGGCCGGGCGCAATTGTTCTACCGCCGCGGCGACGACGGCCTGTGGATGATGAACCTGGACGGGCGGGAAAACCACCGGCTGAAGCTGGCGCCGGGAGGTGTGGCCTCCGCCAACTGGTCCCACGACGGCCGCACGATTCTCTACCTCAACCTGCCCGAAGATCCCCATCAACTGCACGCCATTCGAGAGTTTACGCCCGATACGGCGAGCGACAAGCTGGTGTCGAAGACCAGCCAGTTTGCCAGTTTCGGGGCCAACCGGAATACTTCCGTGTTCGTCGGCGCGAGCGCCAATAAAGCCTCGCCCACCGTGCTGCTGCTGTTGCGGATCACGCAGCGGGAACTCACTTTGTGCGAGCACAGAGCGACCGACCCGGCTGCCGTCGCGCCCATTTTTTCGCCCGACAGCCAGCGCATCTATTTCCAGAGCGACCGCGAAGGCAAGCTCGCCATCTACTCCATGCACGTCGACCGGCTGGTGGAAAAGACCGACGTGGAATCGCAATAAGCGCGTGCCCGTCCGGGCGATCGGCTGGCCGCTGGGAATTCGCGGTCAGGCCGCGGCCGCGAGGGGCTTGCCCAGGCAGCAACGCTTGAATTTGCGGCCGCTGCCGCAGGGGCAGGATTGGTTGCGGCCGATTTTGGGGCCGGGGCGGCGGGGTTCGCGCTTTTGTGCATCTTTGTGCAAGTTGTAGCGCGATTGGGCGGGGTTCGGGGTTGTGCATTTTTGTGCAGCCGGCGCGGCGGGTTCGGGCTCCTCGCCTTCGAGGGCTTGGTCTTCGGGCCGGGGGTCTTCGTTTTCGGGGATGGGAGCGGCGAAGAGATCGTTGAAGGTGCGGGGCTTATCGGGCTTGGGAGGAGCTGGGGTGGTGGCTTTTTCGACGATGAAGATGGCGGCTTTGAGGCGGACGGAGGGGGAGGTTTTGGGGTCGGTGAGGATATCGCGGAGGGTTTCAAAGGCCAGGTCGGCGAGGGCTTCGGCCCGTTCGCGGAACATCAGGGCGCGGTCGTACTGAGCGTGGGCCAGGGCGACCTGGAAAACGGGGAATTTGCGGCGCCAGTAGGCAATGGTGTTGCGGTGAACGCCGGCAAGGGCGGCGGCATCGGCGAGGCTGGCGCCGCTTGACAGGGCGTCGATAACCTGGAGTTGTTGAGGGGCGAGTCCGGTATCGGTCATAAAGGGTCACTTCTCGGCTACACGATAGCGGTCGAGCGGGGAAAAACGGGGTGCGCGGAGTAGCCGGATTGGCTGTAGGAGATTGAGACGGCGGGAGTAAGAGATATTTCGAAGTTTTGTGACTGGGCTGGGGATGGCGCGGCCGGGGAGTGGGGCTTTTGTGCATTTTTGTGCGTTTTTGTGCGGGGGGGTGCACAGTTGGCGGCGGCAGGCTCGTCCGGCAGGCGCTCCAGGTTTCGACTTCTATACCGCATTGCGGTATAATTCGGGAAGGTGGACGACGCGCCGGAGATCACGGCTGTGGAAAAGACGAGCTTTGGGGCGGACCTGATCGAGGACATGAAGCAGGTCCTGGCGCACCAGCGCGGCGAAATCGAGCTGGAGCAGGTCTGGCCGAAGCCGATCGACGTGAAGGCAATCCGCAAGCGGGTCAAAATGTCGCAGGCTGAATTCGCGCGGGCCTATGGCATCAGCAAGCGCGCGTTGCAGGAGTGGGAGCAGGGCGGGCGGCAGCCGGACTCGGCCGCGCGCGCGTACCTGACGGTCATTGCCAGGGAGCCGGTGGTGGTGCGGCGGGCGTTGGCAAGCGGGTGAAGCCTCCAGTTTGGCATTTGGCTCAAATAGCGCTTAAGCCTGACGATATAATAGACATGAGACGGTCATTCGAGGAGCGGCGCCATCGCGATGTTCATCCGGTTTGAGTTTCGGCCAGAGAAATTCGCTAACGCGGTTGCCTACTTGGCGCGCGCCTGCCCAGGCCTAACCAAGATGAAGGCTTGCAAGCTGCTCTTCTTCGCGGACAAGGAGCACCTTCGACGGTTTGGACGTCCCATCGTGGGCGACCAGTATTACCGGCTTCCACACGGACCGGTCCCGACAAGGGGACTCGACATGCTCCGCGGCAAGGCAAGTCCGTCGGACTGCGCCCTCATGGAGAAGTTGGTCACTGTAGTCGGAAATACCGTCCGGCCGCTGCTGAGCGTCGATAGGCAGGTCTTCTCGAAGTCCGACCTTGAGGTGCTGGAAAAAACCTGCCGGACATATGGAGCGAAGAGTGCCGCTCAGTTGCGGGCTCTCTCGCACCGTGAGCGGGCATGGCTAGAGGCCGACGAGAATGGGCCGATGGATTACTTACTGTTATTCGAAGAAGATGACAGCGGTCAGACCATGAGGGAACTAGTGGAGGGGGAGCAGAGTTCCCGCGACGCCCTCAGATCCTTGCGTGCCTGACATCGGGCCCGGCTCAGTCTTGCACGTTCGTGCATACGCGTCCCGCGGACATCCGCCGAAGGACAAATACTTGTTTGTGATCGGCCGCGAGACGCCTGTTGTGTTGCTGGCATTCCTGATTTCGTCCCAG
This sequence comes from Bryobacteraceae bacterium, assembly GCA_052325345.1. GTDB lineage: Bacteria > Acidobacteriota > Terriglobia > Bryobacterales > Bryobacteraceae > JBEKYD01. Next base: position 2,263 of record JBKQVG010000169.1, on the reverse strand, counting down.
AAGCGGTGGATGAGCAGCGAGGTTCATAGGCGCGAGGCCGTCGTGATCCCGGACGGAACGGTGTCTTTCCTGGGGCGAGAGAGTTTCATACAGTGCTGGGCGCTCGAGCGCCTGGATGCCGCAACGGTGCGCGCCGGGATTGAGCGCGAGGAAGTCGAATACTGCGGCAGTATTCCAAAGCGTTTCCTGCGGAGGGTGCGGGAGGCGGTTGACGACCCCTACTTGCTCGAATCCGGGGACGCCCTTGCCGCCCGACGGGTGCTGGATGAGGGTCTGGAGCGATGAAGCGCCCGTGGGTGATATGCGGCACGGCGGCATGGGTCCCGCCGCTCAGGCGTGCCGGAGTGTCTGATCCAACCTGGCGCGGACGTCGGACACCGCCTGGGAGATCCGCGTCGCCTGGCAGTTGAACTCGCCGCCGTGCGCCGCATCGTTCCGCATTTTGGCGATTGATTCAAGGCGCTTCGCGTCGAAGTCCGTCAGTACGTGGACTTCGGGCGCCTTGAGCTTAACGATGACGGGGTTCAGCGTATCCTTTGGGCCGATCTCTAGTCCCGCTGCTCTTGCTCGGTTTTTCAGACCTTCCTCTAAGGGCCGCACCTAGCAGATATGGGCGCCTTGGGTGCCTACGTACAGAGAGTAGAGGGACTGGCTGGCGGCCATGTAGAGTCGGTTGCGCCTGGGGCCTCCGAAGCAGACGTTGGCGCAGATTTCGGGCAGCAGGATCATGCCGATGCGCTGGCCGGCGGGGTTGAAGATTTGGACGCCGTCATAGCCGGGGCCGCCGCTCGAGCCGGCCCAGATGTTGCCGTCGGCATCGGCGCGGATGCCGTCGGCGATGCCGGATCGTTCGCCCAGCTTCATGTCGGTGAACAGGCGGCGATTGCGCAGCTTGTTGGCGTCCACATCGAAGACCTGGACGTTTTTGGGCGCGCCGGAATCGCACAGGTAGAGCTTCTTGTAATCGGGGGAAAAACAGAGGCCGTTGGGTTTGTCCAACTCGTCGGTGACCAATTCGATGCGGGCGGAGTGCGGGTCGACGCGGTAGACGGCTTCCTTGAGTTCCTGGGTAGCTTGGAAGCCCTCGTAGTTGCCCCGAATGCCGTAGGGCGGATCGGTGAACCAGACGCCGCCATCGGGGTGGACCACCACGTCGTTGGGGGAATTGAGCGGTTTGCCGTTGTAGCGCTCGGCGAGGGTGGTGACGCGGCCGTTGAGCTCGTAGCGGGCCACGCGGCGGCCGGCATGTTCGCAGGAAATCTGGCGGCCTTCGAAGTCGAAGGTGTTGCCGTTGCTGTAGCCGGAGGGGCTGCGGAAGACGGCGACGTGGTTGTCCTCTTCGAGCAGGCGCAACTGGCGGTTATTGGGGATATCGCTCCAGACGAGGTAGTTGCCTTCTCCCGACCAGGCGGGACCTTCGGCCCAGCGGGCGCCGACGTAATGGCGGTAGATGGCGGAGCTGGAGATCTGGTATTTGGCGAAGCTCTTGTCGACGGCTACGACATCGGGATCGGGGTAGCGAATGGGATTGCGATTGGTCCAATCGCGCGCGGTCTGGCCGGTGGCCGTCCGAGTAAACCAGGGCACGGCGGCCGCGGCGAGACCGAGGAAGGAACGCCGCGCGAGCGGCTGGTTGGTGGGAGATGGCGTACGGGGCATCGGATGACATTGTACGCGAAAGGCGGGGGGAGTGGGGTGGCGAGTTTTTTCAGCCCCTACGACAAGTTGGGGACTCAGCTAAACTGGAGGAAGCATGACCACCGACGAACGCCTGGACCGACTCACCGAACGCGTGGACGCCATCGCGCAAAGCGTCGAACTGCTGACAACCCTCCACCGCGACCTCGAACAGCAAGCCGCAGCTCAGCGCGCGGAAACCGCCGCCCGGTTCGCGGAAACTGCCGCCCGGTTCACCGAAACGCTCGGCTTCATCAACAGCCTGGCACGCGTGGCCAACGCCCACGAGCAACGCATCGAGCGCCTTGAACAGTAAAGCGCGGCTGCCGTTTTATGCGAAGGGCGTGGGTTCGAGACAGGCTTCGTGCCGCGATTCCGGTTTCTGGACGCTCCGAGGGGGACGTCGGCACGACTGCCGACGCAGCAGGCAGGACTGCCCGCGCCACGAAACGGAACCCATGTGTCAACGCAAAGTAGAAATGTCCTATTCCCTGCAAAGTAGAAATGTCCGGTTTTTGCCGGGCGGGGCGAGGGCGCGTGGTAGTCTGGGCGTGCCGGTGAAGCGGAGACGGGCAATGCTGGCGAG
>JBKQVG010000168.1:0-30567 GCA_052325345.1 Bryobacteraceae bacterium | reverse complement strand
TCTTCTGGTTTTCCAGTTCCTTGACACCGCCGATCAGCGGGATCATCACCTCGGGCAGCACCTTCTTACCCTTCTTCGCCACCTGCACGGCAGCTTCGAAAATAGCGCGGGCCTGCATTTCGGTGATCTCCGGGTACAGCACGCCCAGGCGGCAGCCACGGAGGCCAAGCATGGGGTTGAATTCGTGCAACTCTTCCACCCGGTGGAGCAGGCTGGGCAGCACGCTCTTGAGGGTCTTGACGTCCACGCCGAAGTTGGCGTACTTGGAAACCATCTCCCTCTTTTTCTTGATGTCCGCGTAAGGCAGCACGGCGATATCGACCATCAGTTCTTCGCGTTTCGGCAGGAACTCATGCAGCGGCGGATCGATGGTGCGGATCACGACGGGGCGCCCGTCCATGGCGGTGAAAAGGCCGGCAAAATCCCTGCGCTGCATGGGAAGCAGCTTGGCCAGGCACTTGCGGCGGTCCTTTTCGGTGTTGGCCAGAATCATGGCCTGCATGTGCGCGATGCGGTCTTCGGCGAAGAACATGTGCTCGGTGCGGCACAAGCCGATGCCCTCGGCGCCGAACGCCACCGCGACCTTGGCGTCGCGCGGAATATCGGCGTTGGCGCGCACGCCGAACTTGCCGCGGAATTTATCCGCCATTTTCATGAAGGTGGCGAAGGTCGGCGAGCTGGGGTCCGGATCCTGCGTATCGGCCTGGCCCGCGTAGACCGCGCCGGTGGTGCCGTCGATCGAGATCCAATCGCCTTCCTTGAGGGTGACGGTTTTGCCGCCCACGTCCACCGTGGCGATCTTGTTGCGTTCGGAAATCGAGATTGCCCCCGCGCCCACCACGCACGGCCGGCCCATGCCGCGCGCCACTACGGCGGCGTGGCTCGACTTGCCGCCAACCGCGGTCAGAATCCCTTTGGCCACATCCATGCCCTGAATGTCGTCCGGGGTGGTTTCCTTGCGCAGCAGAATCACCGGGGCCTTTTCCGCCAACACCACCGCGTCCTCGGCCGAGAACGCCACCCGTCCCACCGCGGCGCCCGGCGAGGCATCGATGCCGGTGGTCAACTTCACCAGCTTCTTCAACGAGGCAGGATCGAAAACCGGGTGCAGCAACTGGTCGAGCTGGTTGGGAGCTACGCGCAGCACCGCCGTCTTGGCGTCAATGAGACCTTCCTTCTCCATCTCCACCGCAACCCGCACCGCCGCCGGACCGGTCCGCTTGCCGTTGCGCGTCTGCAGCATGTACAGCTTGCCTTCCTGCACCGTGAACTCGAAATCCTGCATGTCCTTGTAATGCTTTTCGAGCGACGTCGTGATGGAGACGAGCTGGTCATAGACCGCGGCGTTCCAGTCTTTGAGCTCCGAAATGGGCTGCGGCGTGCGGATGCCCGACACCACGTCTTCGCCCTGCGCGTTCACCAGGAATTCGCCGTAGAACACCTTCTCGCCGCTGCCGGGATCGCGGGTGAAACCGACGCCCGTGCAGCAGTCGTCGCCCATGTTGCCGAATACCATGGCTTGGACGTTGGCGGCGGTGCCGAGATCGTCCGAAATCTTTTCCATCTTCCGGTAGTAGGTGGCCTTGGGGGTCCACCAGGAGCCGAACACGGCGTTGCGCGCCAGCTTGAGCTGCTCTTTGGCGTCCTGCGGGAAATCCTTCTTGGTCTCTTTCTTGACGACCTTCAAATAGTCTCCGATGATCGCCTTCAGATCGTCCGCCGTCAGGTCCGTATCCAGCTTTACCTTGGCTTTGTGCTTGCGCGCGTCGAAGACCTCGTCGAACTTGGCCATATCGATATTGAGCGCCACTTCGCCGAACATCTGAATGAAGCGGCGGTAGCAATCGTAAGCGAAGCGGGGGTTGCCGGTTTTGGCCACCAGCCCTTCGGTGGTCTGGTCGTTCAGGCCCAGGTTCAGAATGGTGTTCATCATGCCCGGCATGGAGAACTTCGCGCCGGAGCGCACGCTCAGCAGCAACGGGTCGGCGGCGTCGCCCAGCTTTTTGCCCAGGCGGGATTCCAGCAGCGCCAGCCCCTCGTCCACCTGCGTTTCAATCTCGTCCGGCACGGCGCCCTTGTTTTGGAAGAAGATGTTGCACACTTCCGTCGAAATGGTGAACCCGGGAGGCACGGGCGCGCCGGCCCGCGACATCTCGGCCAGGCCCGCGCCCTTCCCGCCCAGAACGTCCTTCATCTGTCCGTCGCCGTCGGCGGTTCCGTTGCCGAACGAGTAGACATACTTGCTCATGCGTAGCTCCTATGAGTTGGTTACAATTTCCGAAAAATCCGCCATCGTGGAAAATTCACGAAATAATGCGTTGACGAGCATTAAGCGGTTCAACCGGATTCTAGCATCCGGCGCATTCACCAGGACCTTGTCGAAGAACAGATCGACCGTAGGCCGCAGCCGCGAAATCACCGATTCGATCGGCTGTCCGGCGATGCGCCGGTATTCGTCGTAAAGATCTTTCTCCGGACCGGGTTCGAGCAGCGATTCGTCCACTGCCCCGCCGCCGGAAAATTTCGCCTGCTCCAAAATATTGCGGATGCGTTTGAAGCCGGCCGCCAGGGGCTCGAAATCGGGAGTTGCGCGCAGCGCCTGCAGCCGCTCCAGCCGCGATTCCAGGTCCACAAGGTTGTTCCACCCCCTGGCCATGGCGGCGTTCACTTCGTCGTAGCGGAAGGCTCGTGCATCCTTGAAATAGAATTTCACCCGGTCTTCGAAGAAGGCGCGCAGGGCTTCGTCGCCGCCCACTACATCGAGCAGCGGGATCTCGATCCGGCCTTCCACCAGAATTTTCACCACGCCTTGTGCCGCGCGGCGCAGCGCGAACGGGTCGCGCGAGCCGGTGGGAATCAGGCCCACGCCAAAGCAACCGCGCAGGGTGTCGAGCTTGTCCGCCAAGGCGACGATCCGGCCGGCCGGGCCGCGCGGAATCGAATCTTCCATGCTGACCGGCTTGTAATGGTCGTAAATCGCCTGCCACACCGCCTCGGGCTCGCCTTCGGCGCGGGCGTACAGACCGCCTACCACCCCCTGCAGCTCGGTGAATTCCTTCACTAGCTCGGTGGTCAGGTCGCATTTCGCCAGCTCGGCGGCGCGCAGCGCGTCGGCGTCTCCGCCAAGCTCCCGCGCCAGCGCCACGGTGCGTTCGGTTTTGTCCAGGTACGAGCCCAGCTTGGCCTGGAAGGTCACGTGCGCCAGGTCGGCTTGGCGTTCTTGCAGGGTCTTTTTCCGGTCCGTCTCCCAGAAAAACCGCGCATCGTTGAAGCGGGCGCGCAGCACGCGCTCGTTGCCGCGCTTCACGAAGCCCTCGCTATCGGAGGGAATGTTCATCACCGCCACGAATTCCGGCGCCAGGTTGCCTTCGGCATCCTCCACCGAAAAGTACCTCTGATGGTGACGCATCACGGTGATGAGCACCTCCTCGGGCAGGGTCAGGAAATCCGGATCGAAGCTGCCCCGAATGGTGGCCGGGTACTCGGTCAGGTAGACCAGCGTTTCGAGCAGGGCCGAGTCCGGTTTCACCCGCACGCCGGCCAGTTCCCTCTTGATTTTCTCCCGCCGTTCCGCCGCCGAAAGAATCACGCGATGGTCGCGCAGCCGCTCGGCGAAATCGGCCGTAGTGACGGCGATTTCCCGCGCCCCCAGGCGGCGATGACCGCTCGACAGCGCGCCGCTTCTCACGCCGGCGATCTCGAACGGTACGATCTCCTCGCCCAGCAGCGCCACCAGCCAGCGGATGGGCCGGATGAAGCGCGGCCCGTTCCTCCCGGTCCAGTACATGGTCTTGGGAAAGTAGATTCCCAGAATTACTCCCGGCAGCGCATCGGCAAGAATGTCTTTCACCGCGCGGCCCGGCACTTTCTTGAGAAAGCTGTAATACTCGCCCTTGGCGGTGGTCTCGATCGAGAGATCTTCGGGGTTCACGCCCTGCTTGCGCGCAAAGCCGGCCACGGCCTTCGCCGGCGCCGATTTGGCGGGCCCGGTCACGCGCTCTTCGGTGTCGGCCAGCCGCTCGGGCAAACCTTCGGCGCGCAGCACCAGCCGCCGCGGGGTGGCGTCCAGCGCCACCGATTCGTGCGGAATCTCGATCTTCTCAAACAGCAGGCGCAGGTTTTCGAGCGCGCCCGGTATCATCCAATCCGGAATTTCTTCGGCGCCGATTTCGAGTAGAAAGGGAAGGCTCATTGGGCAACCTCTACTTCGGCCTGGTCCGCGTCTTGTTGATCCACCCAGTCGTGCGCCACCTCGACCGCCAGCTTGCGCACGCGCTGAATCACGCCCACGCGCTCGGTGACGCTGATGGCGCCCCGTGCGTCCAGCGTATTAAACAGGTTCGAGCATTTGAGCACCTGGTCGTAGGCCGCCAGCAGCGGGAAGCGCAGCTTGTCGGCGGCTTTCGGGTCGTAGGCCTTCAGCAGCCGCGCGGCTTCGCCTTCGTGCAGCTCGAACAGTTTCCACAGAGTCGGCACGTCAGCCATTTCGAAGTTATAGACCGAGTACTGCAGCTCGTCCAGGTAACGCACCTCGCGATAGGTAAAATCTTTGGTCCAGTCGATGTCGTACACGCTGTCCTTAATCTGCAGGAATGCCGTCAGCCGCTCCAACCCGTAGGTCAGCTCCGCCGGCACCAGCTCCAGATCGATGCCGCCGCACTGCTGGAAATAGGTGAACTGGGTGATCTCCAGGCCGTCCAGCATCACCTGCCAGCCCACTCCCCAGGCGCCCAGCGTGGGAGACTCCCAGTTGTCTTCCTCGAACTTGATGTCGTGCTTGGCGAGGTCGATGCCGATCGCTTCCAGACTGCCCAGGTACTGCTCCAGCACGTCGTCGGGCGAGGGCTTCAGAATCACCTGGAGCTGCTGGTGCTTGAACAGGCGGTTGGGGTTATCGCCGTACCGCCCGTCGGCCGGGCGCCGGCTGGGCTGCACGTACGCCACCCGGTACGGCCGGGGGCCGAGCACGCGCAGAAAAGTCTCCGGGCACATCGTGCCGGCGCCCACTTCCACGTCGTAGGGCTCCTGAATGATGCAGCCGCGCTCGGCCCAGTATTGCTTCAGTTTGAGTACGATCTCTTGGAACGTTTGCATGCCTTTTAAGAGTTATCCTCGAGCAACCGCGCCGTCACCAGTTGCCGCTCGATGTGCGACTCGATCTGCTCGACCAGAAAACGCCGCAAATCGGCCGCGGTTTCCCGTTTCCACTCGCGCGGCTGAAGCTGCGCCACCGGTGTGCGCAACATTTCCGCCGCCATCGCCCGCGATTCCAGGCTCAATTCCCCAGCGCCGCCCGCCGCCAAAGTACGCCGGCAATGGCCGCACCATAATCCTTCCCGGCCGCGGCTGAAAAACGCCCGCTGCGGCGCCTCCGGATCGTCCAGCAGGCTGCCGCAACCCAGGCAGACATGGAGCTCCGGAAGCCAGCCCGAGAGCCGCACCGCCCACAAGGAGAAGTACGTCACCGCGCGCCACGGCCCCGCGCGCAGATCGTCCACGACCGCCGCCAGCAGCCGGAAAAACTTCTCGCTCGGCTCGGCCGCTGGCAATAACTGGTCGCTGACTTCGGCCACGTAATCGAGAGCCACTCCCGTCCGGTAATCCGATACCAACCCGAACTGGGAGCGGATCAGCTCGCAGGAATCCAGGTTGACCAGTTCCCTGGTTTCGCGCTGGAAATACGCCATCCGCACCTGCGACAGGCGTTCCAACCCCGCGCCGAAAGCGCTCTTCGGACGCCGCGCCCGCTTCGCCACGCCCCGCAACTTTCCCTGGTCGCGGGTGAAAAAACTAACTACCAGATCCGCTTCCTGAAGCGGGTAAGTTCGCAGAACGAAAGCTTCGCTGACACGCGCCGGCACACGTGGAAAGCTAAGAGTAACACATGGTCAAGGGCGGACTTCCCAAGGCGGATTGCTCCGCCAGCGCTCTTCCGGAGGTAAGGAGCATGACCGGCGGGACATCCAGCTCTATATCGCGATCGGATTGCCGGCGCCCGCCGTCCTGGAGTCCCTAACCGTGAGCCTGGTCCTCCACTGGTCCCTTTGGTCAGAGCGTCCCCGCCCGGATCAACTCCTGGTCTCCGCGGCCAGGGATTTTCGCGCCTTCTCCAGCCGCTCCAGGTCCGCGCGGAGTTGCGGCGCCCGCTCATTACTGCCGCTCTCCACCAGCCGTGCGACCGTTCCCATCAACTCATCCAGGCGCCGCCGCGCTTCCTTCTCCACACCCCACATCGCACCATTGACGCGCTCCTCCCACTGAGAGCTGAGCCGGCTGAGGTTCTGATAGACCAAGTAGGGGATGGTGCGCGCGAAATGGCGGCGGACGGCGGCCTTGATCATCCACACCGGCAGGACCGGCGACAGCAGTTCCCAGTTCCTGTCGAATACTCGTCCGACCCTGATATCGGGTGTACCGGGCTCCACCACGTCGATTTCGGTTTCCGTGGTTCGCAATGGCACGCCGAACGCCCGCATGGTGCGATCCGACAAGCGATCCCGAAATTGTTGAAGAGCGCGGAAGGCCTGCTTCCGGACTTTGTCGAGCGGCGCCAGGAACGAACTACGCTCCCGCATCGAAAGCACGGTCAACTCGTCGCGCAGGGCGCCCGCCAGCCAATCCTCGAAGGAGGAAAGCATGGTGGCGAGGCTGGTGGTCCATTTTGGAAATTCGCTTTCGAAGGCTTCGAGCAGCGTTCCCTCCAGATCGCCCTGGTGGGTCTCTAGGCGATGGCTCACCATGGACCGCGTCGCACCCGCGGCATGTTGTACCACCAGCCGGATTGCCGACTTCACTTCGTCGACGATTTCCTTCTCGCCGGCGACGTGCTGTTTCAGAGCCTGGCGCTCCGACTGGACCATTTCGGCCGACCTGAGACTTAGGGCCAGGTAGTCCCCGCACTCCCGCAGGAGCGTGTCTATTTTCCGCGAGAGGATGGACTCGCGCTCCTCGGCGAATCGTTCCAACGTTCCGGTTACGAGCTCGGCTTCCAGGGCCTGACGAAACCGCTCAAAGCCGGGCTTTGTGGAATAGGGAAAGACTTGTGGCGTTCCGGGAAAGTTCCTGGCAAGCTGGGCGCGTACGTACTCGACCACTTCTTCAAGCTCCGGCTCGCTCAGGAGGTCCGCTTTGGTGAGCAGCACGGCGACTTTCGGTGTGTACCGGTAAAGGCTCTTCAGCAGGTCGATGTCCCGCTGCGAAAGGGGCGGGTCGACGCTGACGGCCACTAGCGCCAGCCCCACATTCGGCAGCCAGTCCACCGACGTTTGCGTATTGTGAGAGAGCGCGCTCTCAAGACCCGGCGTATCGACGAACTTCAGCCCGCGGAATCGCCGCAATTCCGGCAGCTCCACCGTAATCAGGTCGACCTGCTTGGTGTTCTCCGGATTTTCCTTCTCGGAGATGTAGCCGCCGATCCGGCCGAGCGGGACCTCGGGATCGCGGCCATCCCGGTGATGAACTCGCGCCTCTTCGCGGACGCCGTAGCGGATCTCCGTCACCACGGCGGTAACCGGCACGACACCTACTGGAAGGATGTCGCGCCCGATGAGATGGTTCAGAAAGCTGCTCTTGCCGGCTTTGAATCGTCCCAGCACGGCGACGCTGATTTCGTTCTGCCCCACCGAAGCTCGTGCGCCGGCAAGGAGGCCGGAAAGAGCCGAAATCTCGTACCGCGACGCCACCTCCACTGCCAGGTCCAGGGCCTCCTGCAACGGAGAAGCAGCGGGCATTCGGGTGGATCGCTGGTTGGAGTGAAGCGAGTGGTTCGTACCGTTTGTTTCGGAATGGATGGCTTGCGTCCTCGGAATCATAGCTCCTCGCAAGTAGGAGCCATCATTCCCGAGACGAGCCCGAGACGGTTGATGGCGGGCTCCATCACCGGCGGTCTAAATTAGATTATAGCGTCCTTTCAAAGCGTCACGCTACCTGCGTTTGACCGGCTGTCGGGCTTCGGCCATAATGAACGTAGGCGTTGGAGTTCGCCGCAACCGCCCCTCGGGGGAAGATGACTCCTACAGAGAGGACTTCTGGTTGTGAGCACGCCCGGCCACCTCAACCCGTCGCAGCGGTTGCATCTGCTGACGAGCTGTCAATACGCCGATAAGCTGCTATCCGAGATTGAGGCGACTCTTGCCGCTTCCCAGTCGCGGTCGCCATTCCCTAAATTCAAGCCGGACATCTCGCCTGCGCAAGCCAGAGTGGTCCAGGACTACATCGCCCGGATGCGTGCTCAGTTGGTTCGCGTCCTCGATAGCCAGGGCGTTCCGATTCCCGCGCCGCATATCGGGTCGCTTCGCTCGATTCGAGTGACGCTTGGGTTTGTGGATATTGCCTTCGACGAGTGCCGTCCGAAGCGAATGGCCGGTTACGGCGAGCTGGCGGATGCGGCCGCTGTCGAGATCGCCGGGCTCGTCGACGAAATTCAGGGCATCGTTTCCAGGTTGGATACATACTTGGCGCAAGGCCAGTGCGCCGACCTGGAACAGCGGCTGCGGCGCCTGGAGGAGGCCGGCGGCGACGTCGGGCTGGTCAAAGCGCTCGAACGGGCCATTAACCAACACGGCTTGGTCGAGTTTCGGCCGGCGTTAGCGACCATCGTCGAGCGGCTGGAAACGGATACGTTCGAAATCGCCGTTTTCGGCAGGGTCAGTTCCGGAAAATCGTCTCTACTGAACCATATTGTCGGGCAGGACCTGCTGCCGGTGGGGGTAAACCCGGTCACCGCCGTGCCGACGCGCCTGGCTTACGGCCCCGAGCCGCGCGCTACCGCCTGGTTCGCCGACCGGAAGCCGGAGCAATTCGGCATGGAGCGGCTGGCGGAATTCGTTACCGAGCGGCACAACCCCGCGAACCTCCGGCACGTAACCCGCATTGTCGTGGAGTTGCCGGCGCAAAGGCTTCGGGAAGGAGTTGTTTATGTGGACACGCCGGGTCTTGGCTCGCTGGCCACTTCCGGCGCCGCCGAAACCAGGGCTTATCTTCCCCGGTGCGATTTGGGAGTCGTGTTGATCGATGCCGGCTCAACCCTGACCGGGGACGATCTGGCCACGATTCAGACGCTCTACGATGCCGGCATTCCGGCGTCCGTGCTGTTGAGCAAGGCGGATTTGCTGGCGCCGGCGGACCGGGAGCGCGCGCTGCATTACGTGGCCGGCCATATCCGCTCGGATTTGGGTTTGGAACTGCCGGTGCATGCGATCAGCATCAAGCCCGAGTGCGGCGGCCTGCTCGAACAATGGCTCGATACGGAGATCCTTCCACTTTACGGCCGTCACGCGGAACTGGCGCGGCAGTCGCTGAATCGGAAGATCGGCGCCCTTCGGCTTGGAGTGGAGGCCGCGCTCAAGGTGCGCCTGAAGCGCTCGCGGCCCGAACCCAGGATCGACCCGGGCAAGGTGCGGAATTTGGAAACGGAGCTCAGAACGGCTGCCGGGAAAATTGCCGAGGCGCGGACCGCTTCGGTCGATATGACCGACGCGCTCCGGGAATGCGCGCAGGGCTTCATTCGGACAGCCGCGAACAATCTGATCGACGCCTGGGACTCGGGTGCAAGCGCAACCGGCAAAGACCTCGTCAAGAACAAGCTGGAGCAGGCTGCCGCCGCGCGTGCGGCGCGGATCGCGTCCGCCATCGAGGAGGCAGCCCGTAACGCCGGAATCGTACTTGCCAGAACGGCCATGGCGCTCCAACTCGAAAACGGGCCGGAACGGGACGAGTTACTGGATGTAATGAAGAATATGCCCCGTTTCGATTTGGGTAACCTCGAAATCGACGTCGTTCCGGGTGGGACGGCCTCGCTGTTGGGCCGCCGTTGGGCGGTGGCGCGAGTGGAGCGGCGGATCAAAACGCAAGCCGGGGACCGGATTACGGACGCCGTCGCTATCTATGCGCGCGTACTGCAGTCGTGGGTGCGTAAGACTTTCACCGAATTGCAGGAGCGGTTTAACTGTTACGCCGATGCGTACCGGGCGCATTTGGACCCGATGGCGGCCAATAGGGCCGGCGTTGAGGACGAGCGGGCGCTCCACGACGATCTCGCGGCTTTCGCCGCCGCCTCTTCTGAAAGCGCGGCGCCGGAGAGTGCGCCCGGTACTCCCGCGTGAGTGGGCATCGAAGTTATGGGTGAGTGTCCGGCAATGGATTCCCGACAGTACATCGTGGCTTTCGAGCTTCGCTCGACCGGCGACTGCCCGCCCGATTTTGAATTGCCGTCTGTCCTGGCCGCCTTCGATGCGGGGCTTTTCCTGCCACGCGACGATCCCGATTGGTTCGGGCGGTCGTCATATCCGCCGCGCGTCCTGCTTCTAAAGGGCCGTACGCTTTACATCGTTTCTCACCCGAGCACGGGGGAACCGCCTCGCCGATGCGCGATCGAGCGGATCTCTGCGGTCGAATCGGGGCACATGCTTCTGAAAGGGTGGCTACGCTTCGCCGGATCCGGATTCGACTACACCGTCCCTTACAATACCCGCGGCTTCCCATCGGCCTCCCGGTTCATGCGCCGCTTCCGGGATAAGTTGTTGCCCGGCGCCCAGCCGGCGGCGGTACTGGAGGCCGGCACCGGAACCGGCCTCGATATCAAATTCGGCAATGCCTTAACGCGCGAACTGGACCCCGGAGAAGCCATTCTGGCGCAGGTTTTCCAACCAGCGAGGAAGGTCCGATCGAGAACCCTGTCGATTCCACACCGTCACTGGATCGCGGGCGATTTGCTGGCGGTGACCGGCAGGCGGCTGCTTTGGATCACGGACCGGGTGATGGGGTCATATTCTCCATACGGAAGCATCGCGTCGTATGCTCCACTCGACGCCTTCGAAAGCGCCGGCGTGACATCCGGTCAACGCGGGCACATTCTCCAAGTGGACCTGAACGACGGTTCCGGGTGGCGGATTCCGATAGCGGCCGACAGCAGCCCGGATTGCCGGCGAGCCGCGGAGGATTTCGCGGTGTCGCTCGAAATTCAAAAGAGGTGCAATGAAGCCAACAAGACTGAAGCGCGCCAATAGCGACATCCCGCCCGGCGATGCGGAGATTTCCGGGCTGCTGGACTGCCTTCAATCTCTGGTCGACGGCCAGTCTGCCATCGAGGAGTTGGCCGCCTGCGGCCCAAGGGCCATCCCTCCCTTGCGCGAATTCTTATTGTCGGGCCGGATCGCCAGCGTGCCACAGCCCAGAATGTGGGCGGTCGAGGCGCTCGCCCGGCTGGGAGCCAGGGACGTGCTTATCGAGTACCTGCAAGCGCCGGGCCGGGTCGCGGACCCACAGCTCCAGTTTGCGGAGGATGCCGTCAGGAACACCGCCGGCCGGCGCCTCGGCGCGTGGCGCGACACTGGAACGTTCGAAGTCCTCCTCGATTTTTCGAGAAAGCGCAATCTTCCCGGCGTGATCGAGACGCTGGCGGATTTTGAACGTGCTGAAGCAATCCCCTGTTTGGACCGGGCGCTCGAAGACGGCATGTGCCGAATAGCGGCCGAAGACGGGCTCCGAAGGTTGGGGCCGGCGGCTCGAAACGCATTAGTGTTCTCGGCCGTAACACCGCTTCCCAGCGCCGAAGAGGAGACTCCCTCCAGTCTCTGCCGCCGGCGCAGCGTGTTGGGCCTGCTTTCGGAAATCGGCGTCGAACCGCGGCACTGGGTCGAACTGCGGCCGCTTCTGGCGGAACGCGATCCCGAACTGGTGGCCAGGGCTGCGCGGATCGCTTCGTCCGCGGCGAATGCACAGGACAGAGTCTCCGCGGCGGAGAGTCTGGTGCGCGTGCTGGGTCACCTGCCCTGGTACGTCTGGAAGGACGCCGAAGAGGCGCTCGCGGCCCTCGCTCCGCAATCCCTGGCGGCGATCGATACGGAGTTGATCCGCCGCTCTTCGAAACCGCCGCTTGTTCGGGCGCGAGATGAGGTTCTGAGAACCTTGCTGCGGTTGAACGCTACGCTCCGGAAATTCCAGTAAAGCCCTGAACCAAGACGCTCGGCGGACAGGAAATGACGCGGCCTCTACGGCGTGAATTTCATCACCGTGTCAATGCGCAGCGGACCGAACTTGATCGAGCGGCCCGCGCGATACCGCGGTTGAGTGGCGAGCCGGCACATCTCGAGTATCTGCCCCGGGTTGCCGCGGGCGCTGTCCAGCACTTTTTCACGAAACGCATCGAGGTCCAGGTTGCGCAGTCTGAAGTGGGCGGCGGCTGCTTCGAACAGTCGTTCGGCGTCCCGTTCCGGGAGCGCTCGCAGAGTCAGTGTCTTAGCCGGATTCCAGAAGAGTCTGGCCAATGCTCCCAGGCTGAAAGCGTCCCGCGAGGACGCGAAAAGCGCCATGCCGGGCGTATGGGAAATCCGCTGCAGGAAACGATAAGCGGGGAAACTTGCACCCGCAATCCCATCCAGCACCATCGGCACGGGTGAGCTTTCCATCGCGGTCCATAAGAGCCCTTTGAGGTGAATACTGGTTTGAACCGCGAGCCAGGACTCCGGATCGGCGCCCGGTTTCGCGCGCCCCATGAAATCTGCGTGCCGCGCCGCAATTAGAGCCCGCGCCATTGCCGCGAGTAAGGCATGCAGGCTCTGCTCCCAGGCGATATATAGCACGTGGCGATTGTGAGAGAGCGCTTCCCCAATAAGCCTGGTCTTGCCGCTCCCCTGGGGACCCAGCAGCAACAGCGGATCGCCCGTTCCAAAGGCCAAACTCAGGCGATGTACCTCCTTCGCCATCCCCATGAAGGGAATTTGCCGTTCCATTGGATGCCGGTCTCCGATATTAAATCTAGCTGTGAGGGATTCGGCCCGAACCCCTACAGCAATTCCCGCCGCAGGAGTCATTGGCCGCTGGAGAGCGGCGGTCTGGCGAACTCCACCGCCTGATGGGAGAATAGCAGCAAGGAGCGGAACGCCGCAATCCTGTTCGAATCGAGCCGCCGCGGCGGATGTGGCAAAGCCAGTGCGAGTGCTGATCGTTTCGGATCTTCATGCGAATCTCGAGGCCATCGGCGCCCTGCCGTGCGATTTCGATCGGCTCTGGGTGCTGGGCGACCTGGTGAACTACGGGCCGAATCCCGCGGAAGCCGTCGATTTCGTGCGCGAGAAGGCCGCGATGGTCGTGCGCGGCAATCACGATCACTCCGTGGGCTTCGATGAAGACCCGCGCTGCTCCGCCCGCTTTCGCGCCATGGCGGAAGAAACCGGGCGCTATACGCGCTCCGTGCTCGACGAAGGGCGCCGGCGCTATCTGCGCAATCTTCCTCTGACGGCCACGGCGGCCGCGGAGGAAACCCGCTTTTCGATGTGTCATGCGGCGCCATCCGATCCGCTATTTGAATACCGCCGGGAAGACTCGCCTTTGTGGCTGGCCGATGAAGTTGCGCCGGGTGTCGACATGGAACTCGTGGGCCATACCCACATCCCCTTCCTCCGCTCTCTGGAAACCCGCTTGCTCCTCAACCCCGGAAGTGTCGGACAGCCGAAGCACGGCCGAGCCGAGGCGCGCTATGCGATTTGGCAGGACGGGCGGGTCACGCTTGGGGCGGCGCCCTATGACGTGGAGCGGACAGTCGCAAAGCTGCGCCGTCTTTCCCTGTCGGCCGGTGTCTTCAAGGATCTGGCGTTCGTGCTGCGGAACGGGAGTGTCCCCTCCCCGCCCGCGAATTCGCCGGAGTAACCCCGCGGCTTGGGACGCGCGCGCGGCATGAGCTGCATTGCCCGGATCGGTGCCATGAGTTATAGTCGAGCTTCGAAATCGCGTAGCAGCGTTTTCATTTTCGATCCGCGTTTTATTCCTCATTCGCAACGCACAAGGAGTCATAGATGACCAAAATCGTAAGCGTGGTGGGCCGTGAGATCCTCGACTCTCGCGGCAATCCCACCGTTGAGGCCGAGGTCGGGCTCGACGGGGGCGCGGTCGGCGCCGCGGCCGTTCCTTCGGGAGCATCGACGGGAGAAAAGGAAGCCGCCGAGTTGCGTGACGACGATAAGCAGCGGTATGGCGGCAAGGGCGTCAAGAAGGCCGCGGGCCACGTTGGAAAGGAACTCGCCGCCGCCGTTCTGGGCCGGGATGCCACTAACCAGCGCGCCGTCGATCAGGCCATGATTGACGCCGACGGAACTCCCAACAAGGGGAAACTGGGCGCCAATGCGATTCTCGCCGTCTCCATGGCCGCCGCTCGCGCCGCGGCCAGCGCTCACTCCCTGCCCTTGTACCGGTACCTTGGCGGCGCCAACGCCTGCACGCTTCCCGTGCCCTGCATGAACGTACTCAATGGCGGCAAGCACGCCGACAATACCGTGGATTTCCAGGAATTCATGATCGCGCCGCACAATGCGCCATCGTTTGCCGAGTCCATTCGCATGGGCATGGAGACCTTCCACACACTTAAACAGGTGCTGAAAGGCAAAGGATACAGCACCGCCGTGGGCGATGAGGGCGGCTTCGCTCCAGATTTGAAATCCAACGAGGAGGCGGTCGAGCTTATTTTGGAAGCCATCACGAAAGCCGGCTACAAGCCGTCCACCGATATCTCGATTTGCCTCGACCCGGCCGCCAGCGAAATGTGGGACGACGGCAAGTACGTGCTCTTCAAATCCACCAAGAAAGCGATCAGCTCCGGCGAGCTGATCAAGATCTGGGAATCGTGGGCCAATCAGTATCCGATCGTGCTCCTCGAGGACGGCATGGGCGAAAACGATTGGGACGGCTGGCGGAATTTGACGGTCGCTCTGGGGAACAAAATCGAGCTGGTCGGGGACGACGTGTTCTGCACCAATCCCAAAATCCTGCAAGAAGGAATCGACAAAGGCATCGGCAACGCGATCCTCATCAAGTTGAACCAGATCGGTACGGTGACCGAAACCCTGGACACCATGGAACTGGCCGCCCGCAACGCCTACCGGTGCTTCGTCTCCCACAGATCCGGCGAAACCGAGGACACCTTCATTGCGGACCTGACGGTTGCGACCGGCGCCGGTCACATCAAAACCGGTTCGGGCTGCCGAAGCGAGCGGGTAGCGAAATTCAACCAGTTTCTCCGGATTGAGGAACGGCTCGCTGGGCACTCGCGCTTTGCCGGACGGGGCGCCTTCCGCCGCTGAGCAATCGCAGCCTGCAGCTTCGCGGTCCGCGCTTCAAGATGCGGAAAAACCGCTCCCTTTGGTCTCGGTAACCCGGTCTGCCATGATAATTAGGTCATGATCGAAACAGGATTGCGGGACAGGGTGGTGATCGTTACGGGCGCGGCCGCGGGCATCGGCAACGCCACCGCGCGCCGCTTCGCTCAGGAAGGCTGCCGGGTGGCGTCGTGGGACGTCCGCGATGGCGAAGCCGCGCCCGGCGGATTGTTCCAAAAGGTCGATGTCGCCAGCGCCGGCCCGGTCGCGGCCGCGGTGGAGGAAGTGGCGGCCCGCTGGGGCGCCATCCACGTGCTGGTCAATAACGCCGGCATCCTTCGCGACGGCCAACTCGTCAAGTTCAAGGAAGGCGCCCTCGCCGGCACGATGAGCGACGAGCAGTTCGATTCCGTGATCGGCGTCAACCTGCGCGGCGTCTTCGTTTGTACTCGCGCGGTGGCGCCGCGCATGATCCAGGCCGGAGGCGGCGTGATCCTGAACGCCTCCAGCGTGGTGGGGCTTTACGGGAATTTCGGCCAGACCAACTACATCGCCAGCAAGGCCGGCGTGATCGGCATGACGCGCGTGTGGGCCCGCGAGCTGGGCAAGTTCAACATCCGCGTCAACGCCGTCGCGCCCGGCTTCATCGCCACCGACATGACCAAGGGCATGCCCGAGAAGGTGCTGCAATCCATGCTCGGCCACACGCCGCTCGGCCGCATGGGCCAGCCCGAGGACATCGCCAACGCCTACGTCTGGCTGGCCTCCGACGCCGCCTCGTTCATCACCGGCACGGTCTTGAGCGTGGATGGCGGCGTGGTTACGGGGACGTAAGGGGAGTCGAGGCGGATCGAATGGATCTTGCGCCAACTGAACGAGACGGTTGCGGACTCGACGCTCGGTAGGCCTGTCAAGCCGGTCGAGGAGTTTTTCAGCCTCGTGGGCGATGCTGACCCGATAATTCACAGGCCACGTTTGCGCTCGTACTCTTCAAGCGGCGTGACGCGACCGGCTGCAACGTCGGCAAGGCCGCGGTCCAGCGCCCCGAGTGTCTCCGCGTCCAGCGGCGGCCCGTCTTCGTCGGCGGCATGGCGGAGATCCTCCAGCCACACACGCGCGAGTTCCGCTTGCGCATCTGGCAGATCGTCCACAAGCTGGTGGAGGGCCTCGCGTGCCGGCATGTCTGAACCATCCCCATTTCCATGATACGGCCGCCGGGCGACGAACCTGCGGAGAACACCTGGACAGGCCAGGAGCCTGTCTCACCGGATTCATCCCGCCAGCAGATCCGGGTCGGTGGTCTTCAGTTCCAGCCAGCCTTGTTGGGGGATGGCTTCGATCGGCAGCCCGCCTTCCCACAGCGAGCACTGGAAGCGAAGGCCGCGCCCGGATGCAACGCCGACGGCGGCCAGCGGCACGGACACCTCCAGCACCCGGCCATAGGCACACTCGACCGTGCCTGGAGCGGCAAGGTGAACCTCGCCGGCGGTCGCCCCGCCCTGGGCCAGGCCGATGGTGACGCGACTGACTGGCGCGTGGTCGTCGAGCGGCTGCAGATTGATGCGGGCCTCCATGGCCGCTAGCGCCGGTTCGATGCCGGCGCGGAAATCGATGCGCAGATAAAAGTTGAGGCCTTCGCTGCCGAATTGCACTTCGGCTACCGGCGCCTTGTTTCCGTGCATGGAGCCGGAGCGTTCCTCCACCCGATAGCTTGCCGCTCCCAGCCATTCGAAGTAAGAAGTCACTTCCCCGTCGATCACCGCGGTGATCGGTCCCGACGGCTCGGTCACCAGCGCACGCACGGTCATGCGCAGAATCGGCCGGGAAAGTTCCTCCGGCGGCATCCGATCGAGAAAGCGGTACACGTTGGCCAGGTGGCTGCGGTATAACTGGTCGAATTCCGGGCGATTGGCCGAGTCGTGTTCGGGACCGTACCACCAGCACCAGTCGCTACCCTCGGCGATCAGCAATTCTTCCAGCGCCATCTTGCGTTTCTCCGGCGCCGCATTGGTGGCGGCATCGTAGGTTTCGCGCGCGCGCAAAAGCTGCGACCAGGCCTGGTTGTCTTCCTCGGCGCCGATCCACACATCGAAGTTGGCGTTGATCCAGGAACCCGGAAAAATGTGGTCCAACGGTTCGGGCGGAAGCAACCGCATGGCCTCGCCGACGGTGACGGCCCGCAGGCCGGGATCGTTCGAGATGCGGCGGTACAATTCGCGCAGGAAAGGACGGCCATTGCGTGGATAGTATTCCCAGGCATTCTCGCCATCGAGAATGATGGGCGCCAGCGCGTCGCGCCCCGCCGCCAGAATCCCGGCGCAATTCTCGCGAATCCGTTTCAGAAAATCGTCGGCCGCCTGCGCGGCATCCATTTTGGAATAGACGAAGCCGATCAGGTCGCTCATATAATGATCGCGGAAGAGAACGTTCAGCGAGCGCTCGCCCTGGCGCCAGCGATACGGCCGGTACAGCCCGTCCACCGGCACGTGACGCGACAGCGTCCGGTTGAGCACCCCGCTATCGGTGGCCGCCCATTGAAAACCCACTTCCGCGGCGATGGCAAAAACCTCGTCCGAGACCGAGCCCTCCGACGGCCAGAGCCCGGCCGGCGCCACGCCAAACTGTTGTTCGATGTATTCGTGCGCCATGCGCAGTTGCAGGCGGGCGTCGCCGGGATAGCGGAAGCACGGAGGCAGCGGCACATTGGGATGCGATACGCGCGCGATATCGGAATCGCACAGCAGCGGCAGAATAGGGTGGTAAAACGGCGTGGTGGAAATTTCGATTTGCCCGGATGCCGCCAGCTTTCGATACTCGGGCAGCACCTGGGAGCAGATCTCGCGCTGCTTTTCCCCCATGCGCCGCTGGTCGGCAAGGGTGAAATTGCGGCCACGCTCCACCCACTGGCGGACCTCTTCATCGCACTCGTGGAAGCTCTCGTCGAACCACGCCAGTTGCGACCACATTTGCAGGTCCCGAAAATCCCCGGTCCCGAACGTCGTCGCGGCCGGTCCCTTCTGCGCCTGCGCGGCGGTATACAACTCGCCGTAGCGCGGATAGCGATAGATCATCTGCTGCGGGTCGGAATAGAAGGAATGGCGCAGCAAGAAGGCGCGCTCCTCGCCGGTGAGATTCTCGGCCGGCTTGAGCGCCACTTCCAGAAAAGGATCGGCGGCCTGTCCCGCGGCGTAGTCCGCCACCTGCACCATCATCGAAGGCACCAGGTTGAAGGTCTGGCGCACGTTCGGGAATTCTTCCAGAATCCGCGCCATGCCGTAGTAGTCTTTGAGCGCGTGCATGCGCGTCCACGGCAGCTTGTACTCGCCGGAGATCAGGTCCTTATAGAAGGGCTGGTGCATGTGCCAAAGAAAGCACAGGTAAGTTTGTGGCATTCGGTTTTCTCAGCAGAAGGCACAAATCGGAAGACGGAATGGCTCGAAGACGAGGCTCACTATCTCCGGACAAGGCTTTTACTTTCCAAAGTAACTGCGCACGGGTGGCGGGGGCTCGCCACCGCGGATCGCCCGCCACAGAATATCGTTAAGCGCGTCTTCGTCGATTTCGTCCGCGTCGCCGAACTCCATTTTGCTTGACGCGTCCGCTCCCGGCGCGCTGGCCAGGTTGGTGTCGCTAAGCGAGATGCGGGGCTTTTCGGCCGCGTACGGCGACGGGTCGGGCTGCGCCTGGAGCGCGGCCGCCATGGGCCGGGCGGTGGCGTCGAAATGGGTCATGGGCTGGAGACCGAGCAGCAGCTCGATGGTGTGCAGCATGGAAGTCGTGTTATACATGGCGCCGTCCACCGTATGGCGGCGGACGTAGGCCGAGATCAGGAACGCCGGCGAACGGTGCGAATCCACGTGGTCCGGCCCGTTCTGGGCGTCGTCTTCCAGAATGAAGATGGCGGTGCTGGTCCAGAAGCGGGAATGCGAGACGGCTTCGGCGATCTGGCCCACGGCGTAATCGTTGTCGGCGGCCAGGGCCAGCGGAGTGTGTTTGCCGGCGGTGGTGCCGTTGGTGTGGTCGTTGCCCAGCCGCATCACGATCAACCGCGGCATCTCGCCGCTCTTCTCGTATTCGGCGAATTCGTTCAGGAATACCTTGGCGCGATCCACGTCGGCGTAGTTCAGGTCGAAACCGCGGTACATATGGTTGGTGACATTGGCCAGCACCGGGTCGCGCACGCCAGTGATCTGCTCCTCGCCGGGGGTGGCGTCGCGCTTGTTATCCACCATGTAGCCGAAGTTGCGAATGGAGATGCCGGCCATGGCGGCGTTGGTCCAGATGTATCCCGCCGGCGGCAGCGAGGCCGGGTCCTGCTCTTCGAAATCGTACAGTTTTCTGCGGCCCGCGTACTCGTTGGGCCAGAGCTTCTGAACGTAATCGGGCGCGATGGCCGCGGTGGACCAGTTGTGCCCATCGGCGCTGACGTCGGAATTGACGTAGAAGTTGTCGAACAGCACGAAGTCGCGCGCCAGCTTGTGCAGGTTGGGCGTCACGTTCTCGCCGAACAGCACCAGCGAAGGGTCTCCGTTGCCCTCCTTCATGTCGCCCAGCACCTGGTCGTAAGCGCGGTTTTCTTTCACGATGTAGATCACGTGCTGGATGGGCGGCAGAGGGTTCGCACGCTCCAGACCGGCATCGCGGTAGGGAGAATTCGCGTAGGCTTGTTTGGTCCAGTCTTCCAGGCGATCGTCGCGGAAACCCTCGATCCAGGAGACCGTGCCGGTCTGCATGTATCCCACATAGCCGGGGCGTACGCCGGGTGGATCGCCCCGGTACTGCACCGCGGGCCCCTTGGTGGGATTCGGCCCATCGTCCGGATTGGGATAGGACCGCAGCCCTTTGCCATTGAGCACCGCCAGCACGCCCGAGGGCAGCATGCGCGCCGCGGTCGGGTACCAGCCGGTGGGAATGAACCCGCGCACGAAGCTGCGCTCTCCCGAGACATCCGCCACGGCGACCACGTTGGCGTCCGAGCAGACGATGAACAGGCGGCTGCCATCGGAGGAAAGCGCCAGGCCGGAGGGAGTCATTCCCAGCGGCTGGCTCAGTTGGCGCGGCGTCATGGAAACGTTGATGGTCTCGACTACGCTCAGCTCCTTCGACTCGCTCACGGCCACGGTGTAAACGTTGTTGGTGTTGGCGGCGGCTACAAACAGCCGCGCCGCCCAGGCCGTTTCGCCCTCCTCGCCCTTGCTGGCGCCGCCGCGCCAGACCATGTCGGTGGGGTGCGCCCCGATGCGCACGCGCGCCAGTTGTTCGCCGCTGGCGGCGTCGTGTTGCTCCAGCGTGCCATCCGCCCAGGAGGTGACGAAAAACGATTTGCCGTCCGGATGAAACAGGATGCGATAAGGCCTCCGCCCGGTCTTCACGTGCTGGGTCACCATGCCGGACTGCGGATTGATGACGGCCAGCGAATCGTGATAGAGGTCGGCGGCGTAGATCAGCCGCCCGTCCGGTGAAAAAGCGACGTCGCCGATGAAATCGCGGAAGGTCCGCTGCGCGGCTGGTACCACCTCGAAGGTGCGTCCCGGCGCAAGCGCGCCCTCCGCCGAGAGGGTGAATTCGTATATCGCGGCCCGCGAGCCGCCGCCCACGTACACGCGATTGCTGTTCGGCTGGAAGGCGATGCCGAGCCATGCGTCCGGCACCGGCGTCCGGCCCGCCACGCGCCCGCTGGAAGATTCGATCACCGTCACCGATGGCGGGCGGTATCCGCAATTGAGCACCAGAAGATACTTGCCGCCGGGCGAGAGCGCCGAGGCCAGCGGCAGCGTATCCACCGGTACCTGGCGCCCCACCGGATTCAGCCGCCAGAAACTGTTCAACAGAAAGCTACCGTCGGGAAGCGGCCCCACGCGCTCGCGCGGCGCGGGTTGGGAAAATACAAAAGCCGCAAATACCGGAATCGCGGCGAACAGAAGAATGCGCCGAATAGGCGATTTCATAAGGATGTTCCCATTGTATCCAGGGCGCGCGTAATCTGGCCGAAATCAGAAGTGCCGCTCTCGTCGCCGGCCGGACAAAAACCTTGGCCGACTATGCGCATTTATTCTTGGAGAATGTCCACTTCTCGATAGCTTCCGGGCTCGGCTGCGTTCACTGCGGCCGCAATTCTCTCGGCGTGCAGTCGGACAACCGGCCACTGCGGTGTACTCAATACCACGATGGCGATTCTGCGCCCCTTGAGGTTTTGCTGGTAGCGCATGTTCTTGTCGGCGGTAAGAAGCAGATCAAAGCCGGCGCGCTCCGCTGCCGCCAGCAGGTCGCCATTAGTCAGCCTATCCCATCCCCGGTCTTTGGCTATTGTGACGGTGTGCCCCTCAAGAAACCGCGCAATGCCTTTCGGCGTGACGTGGTCAAAGACAATGAGCATCTACCAGGAAGTCGGGCGAAACTGGCGCTTCCAGACTGCGGGCGGCAAATCTCAGCACCGCGTTGATCTGCTCCCGCGTGACGTCGAACTGCTCGATGATTTCGTCTATGCTGGCTCCAGCTTCGAGGTTCTCAAACACTGCGGAAACAGGCATCCGGGTGTCACGAAAAACCCAGGCGCCGCTTAACCTGCCGGGCACACTCTCTACCGCGGCGCATTGTGACCAATCGATGCCTGCCATACTCCTGCTCCTTACTCTAGAGTACCTCGGTCATTCGCTGACCATAATGAGGCTCAAAGGTCGCCGCCGGCTCATCCGCCCACCAGCACGTAAACTCGCCCAGAATGATGGTGCCGCCGGGCCGGGAGGTCCCCGGCGCCGACGAGCGCGTGCGTTTCCCATGTGCAAGAATGGGCGCGTGGGAGAAACCCCGTCTACGCCGCCCGCTGGATCGCCGCGGTCCGGCTCCATGCCTAGGTCGGACGTGCTCTCTATCGCCCTTGCGCTCTTGGCGGTACCCGCGACATTTCTGTTATCCCCGAACTGGGGCTGGGTATTCTTGGCCGCTGGGCTGATTGCCCTCTTAGTTTATTTCAAAAAGGGGCGAGGCGAGAGGCGCTGGCCTCGATACATAGTTGTCGGTGCTCCACTGGTTCTGCTGGCGGTCGTTGCCGTGCTACTCGGGTGGAAAGCGACGCACCGTAGGATTGCTCCGATCCCCAGTCCACCACCGGCCGCCGACGCGAAAAACGCGCCACCGAAGGAAGACAGTAAGGATCAGCCAACCGCAAAGACCGATGCGGGCGTAAAGAAAACACCAGGCGAGAAAAAAGAAACTTCCAAAGCGACGGGCACCACCCAGCAAGGCAAGGAGGCGGGGACAACGGTGCCGTCGTCTAGTAGCGCGAACAGCTCGGTAGGCACGGTCAACGCCGGCCCCTGTAGCGTTCTTCAGGTGGGGGGAACTGGAAATCGGGCGACTGGCGGCACCTGCGGGCCACCCGCCCCAGAAGTGCTGGCATCTCAACAAGTCAAGAGAGAATCCGGGGACCCTAGCGCCCCATGGATGACAACATTCACCATAAACGCAACGGGACAAGTTATAACGGGAACCCTTAGGCTGAAGTGCACTGGCAGGGTTGTGAAGGCAGGAATCGGAAGAATCAACCCATTTCAATTCATGCCGGGCTCTAACGGTCCGGATCCGGGAGATCCTACTGTCGTCGTCTATGAACTCAGCCCGGAGCCGCTCTCTCCTGGCAGGCTGATATCGGTAACAGTGTACTCGCTGGAGCCGGTTACGGTTGTCTCCGGCAGGATCGGAGAGCAAGTAATACACTTTCCTTAGTCCGCCTGCTTCCCCGGAGCAGCCACGCGGGGTGTGATGTAGACCAGGTTTATCGAGCGAATGTGGTTTTCAAGCTTCTTCGGGAACCGACACGCGCTCGTACAGGCCCGCGTCATCGACCGCCAGGCCGATCCTGCGGAGCGCATCGAGCCGCCGACCAGCGCGCCGACGCTCGTCGAGGAACTGCCTGACAGCTTGCTCGATCCGCTCATCGGGGCTCCGATAGCGGCCGCTGGCGAGCTCTTGCTCGACCTGCCTTCTCAAGTCCGCAGATAGCGTGACGTCCATGGCTGTTTCCTCACTCTATTTTACGCCTGCCGATCAGCGTGCGGCCTATCCCCCCACCAGCACGGTGAAATCGCCGAGCACGATGGTGCCGCCGTGGGCCGTGAGATCGCCGATGCGAGCCTGCGGCATTTCTTCCGTCAAGACCGTGAAGGAGCCCAGAACGATGACGTCCGGAGGACCCACGCAAACGGCCATGTCGGTGACACGCGCCGCGGGCAGGCCGCCGATCAGGACGGTGGGCGCTCCCGGCGCCAGAATGGGTCCGCCCACGTGCGGCACCAGCACCGTGACCATGGGGCAAACGTGCATGTCGGTAAGGCGCGAGGCGGGCGATCCCATGGGGTTCCTCCTGCTATGCCTTCTTCTTCGGCTCCCAGAGCTTGATCCGCCGCGCCACTTCCAGCCCTTGCGAAATAAAGCTCTGAAATTTCTCCGGGCCTTTTTCCGGTTCCGTCGACAGGGCCGAAACGATTACCGCGCCGGCTACCATCTTGGCGCTCAAGAACTCGCCCGGCGGGACTTCGGGTGCGCCCGGCGCCGCCAGGCTGCCCCCGCTCAGAAACACCGCCAGGCCTACGCAGCCGGCCGGAGTGCGAAACTCCGCCTTCTCTCCGGCCGCCCTCGCCGCCCGCCGATTTTCGTCGCTGGGCTGGGAAATCCAATTCTCCACCGCCGTCAGCGCGGCGGCGATTTTGGGCGGAGGGTTCGTGCCCGATGCGCGCCGCGCCGCCACCCAGGCCCACCACACCGCTTCCCTTTTCGGCAGAGCGTGCGCCAGGAATTGCACCGCGTCGCGATACAGCTTTCCCTCGGTCATGCGCTCGACAAAGGTGCGCGGATCGAGCTCCGGTTCGAGCAGAGCCAGCGCCTCATCGCCCAGCTCCGCCACCCCGGCAATGGTTTCCGCCGCCGACTTCGTGACCGTCCCGCTATCGCCCATGGCTTTAGTTAATCATAACGATTCCGCCCTGGATTTGCGTCATCGCATCGCCGCTGGCCTGCAATATCGTATCGGCGCTGATGGTGACCATCATCCCGCTGATGGTGATTCCGGTCTGATCGATGGTGATGCTGTTCCCTCCCACCGTGAGCGTGATGGATTGCATCGCCTGCATGCTGATGCTGCCGAGTTGCACGTCCGTGCTCTGGTTGCCCATATCCAGGGTCGTGGACTGGTTGCCCATCTTCAGCTCGGTGGCCTGGTTGCCCTGCGTGATCTCGGTGGACTGATTGCCGTCGATGGTGATGGTCTCCTTGCCGTGCACCGTCTTGGTCTCGTTCACCTGAATCGTGGTGGTGCGATTATTGCCCACCGTACGATTCTCGTCGTGCTCCACCTCGGTGGTCAGGTCTTTCTCGGCGTGCAGCAGAATTTCCTCGCTGCCCATTTTGTCTTCGAAGCGGAATTCGTTGTAGTTGGCGGCGGCTCCGCCCTGCGAGCTGCGGCTCTTGATCCCGCTTTGCGTCTTGTTGTCGGGAAGCGTGTAGGGCGGCATCTGATCGTTGTTATACACGCTGCCGACGATGATGGGGCGGTCGGGGTCGCCTTCCAGAAAATCGACCATCACCTCCTGCCCGATGCGCGGAATATGGATCGCGCCCCATTGCTTGCCCGCCCAGGACGTGGCCACGCGCAGCCAGCAGGAGCTGCTGGCGTTGTTTTGGCCCTGGCGGTCCCAGGGGAACTGCACTTTCACGCGGCCGTACTTGTCGGGAAAGATTTCGTCGCCCGGCGGCCCCACCACAATCGCCGTTTGCACGCCATGAACCACCGGCTGCGGGGTGGTGCGCGCCGGCGTATAGGGCAGCGCGGCGGGAATCGCCGTGAACCGGTTTTCGTAGGTGTAAGGCGCCGTGTTCCGGTCCGGCTCGATGGGCTGGGTGGCCTCGTGTTCCACGCCCGTCAGCACAAATTCTCCGTTGTCGGAAAAGTGATTGGTGAGTTGAAACTTGTAACCCGGCGTGAGCCCCTCGTGATTGCTTTCGCCGCGAATCAGAATGCTGGCGACGGCCTCCTGCTTCATGCGAATCGCCACCGTGCGGTCGGCGTCGGGGAAAGCGTCCTGCAGATTCGAAGGCTGGTCCCCGCCGCCGGAGCTCACGCCGTCGAACCGCAGCGCATAATCGCCGGGATAGTCGTAAAGTTCCCAGGAGGCGTTGGGGCCCGCGGTCAGGTCGTGCGAGACGGCGCCCACCTGCACGTTCGGCTGGATGGTTTTGCTGGACTCGTAGTTGGAGTCCGGGTTTTCGAAGTGGAAGTCGCGAACCGTATACTTGCCCGAGCGCAGATCCTGCGCTTTGTTCCAGCCATAAATGCGCAGATCGTCGCGCGTGCCGCCCATCGCCTCTTCGTAGCGGATGGAGGGTTGCAGACCGAGGTCCTGGTGTACCTGCGGGCTGTCTCCGATCACCATGGTATGATCGCTGGCCGAATGCTGGAAGAAATAGAAAATGCCCTCCTCTTCCATCAGCCGGCTGGCGAAAGCGAAATCGGTCTCGCGGTATTGCACGCAGTATTCGCGCGGCTTGTAAGTGCCCGTCAACTGCTGTTGAGTGGTTAGCCCCGCGAGCACCGCCGTGAGGATGTCCGGAACGCTCTTCTGTTGAAAGATGCGGCTTTGCGCGGTGCGGGTCAGAGTCCAGAGTTTGGGCGCCACCTGAATGCGCAGGTGCAGGTACTTGTCCAGCTCCAGTTGCGAAATCCCGTTGACGATGCCGTTGACGGTGCGCGCGCCTCCCAGCGTGGTCATGGTGAGCGTCACCGGTTTCCCCAGCAGTTGGCTGAACGGAAAATCGCCGCTCCCCTGCCAGAAGGCGTCGAGCTCGTAATGAAACAATGCCGACAGGGCTTCCCGCCCTTTGACGCCGCTTACGAAAATCGCGTCGGCGCCGAGCGGAGTTTGAAGCCTGAGCGGGCGGTCGGTTTGCGCAAACATGGGTTATTTCCTCCGCGGCGGGGATGGGCTGCGCCACCCCCGCACGAGATCGGTCAATTGTAAACGAAAGCCCCGTTTTCGCCGATCGTAACGTGAATCGGCGCCGGCTTTTGCCGCTCCGCCAGGCGCCCCAGAATGCGCCGGGAAATCTCCGGCAGCAGCGTATTGGTCAGAATATTGTCGACGTTGCGCGCCCCGCTCTCGACTTCGGTGCAGCGCCGGGCCACTTCCTCCACCAGTTGCTCGTCGTGGGTCAGGGCGATCTTGTGAGTTTCCTCGAGACGCCGCTGGATCTTCGCGACCTTCAGGCGAACGATCTGCTTCAACGCTTCGTCGCGCACCGGAAAGTAAGGAATGATCACCAGGCGGCCCAGGAATGCCGGCTTGAAGATCTTGTTCATCTCCGGCTTGAGCGCCTTCACCAGGGCCTCGGGACCGGGCGTGGTCTCGGGATCGGCGGTCAGCTTCATGAGCGTGTCCGTGCCCGCATTGGAGGTCAAAATGATGATCGTATTCTTGAAATCGATCTCCCGCCCCTCGCCGTCCTCCATCTTGCCTTTGTCGAATACCTGGAAGAAGAGCTCGAGCACGTCCGGATGCGCCTTCTCGCATTCGTCCAGCAGCACCACCGAGTAAGGCCGGCGCCGCACCGCTTCGGTCAACACCCCGCCCTCGCCGTAGCCCACGTATCCCGGCGGCGACCCCTTCAGCGTGGAAACCGTGTGCGCCTCTTGAAACTCGGACATGTTAATCGTGATCATGTTTCTCTCGCCGCCGTAAAGCAGATCGGCCAGCGCCAGCGCGGTCTCCGTCTTTCCCACCCCGCTCGGCCCCACCAGCAGGAATACGCCGATCGGCTTGGAGGGATCCTCCATGCCCGCCTTGGAGGTGCGAATGCGCTCGCTGATGGCGCCCAGCGCATGGTCCTGGCCAATCACGCGGCGCCCCAGGTGCTTTTCCAGCGAAAGCACCGACTCCACTTCGTCCTTCAGCATCTTGCCGATGGGAATCCCGGTCCAGGCGGAAACCACGTCGCCCACGATGTGCGCGTCCACGCACACCCGCATCAACGGATTTTCGCCCTGCAGGGCTTCCAGTTCCGCGTTGAGCCGGTCCAATTCGGCGCGCGCCGCTTGCGGGTCCACCGCCAAAGCGGGCGCGGCGGGCGCAGCCGCGGGAGCCGCGCCGGCGGCAACTGCCTGAGGCACGGCGGCTAGCGTTTCCGTCTTGGCATCTTCCAGCGTGCCGCGCAGCTCGCGGATGCGGTTCACCAGTTCGCGCTCTTTCTGCCAGCGGGCTTCGAGCTCCACCTTGCGCGCCTCCGCGGCGGTCTTTAGTTTGCCCACCGCCGCCAGCCGCTCCGCGTGGTCCGCGCCCAGCGCCGATTCGCGTTCCAGCACGCGCGTCTGCACCGTGCAATCGTCGATTTCCCGAATCGCGTCTTCCAGCGCCGGAGGCGTCGCGTTCTGGCTCAGCGATAGCCGCGCGCAGGCCGTATCCAGCACGCTGACCGCTTTATCGGGAAGCTGCCGGTCCGCCAGGTAGCGGTGCGAAAACTTCACCGCGGCGGTCAGCCCTTCGTCCAGAATGCGCACGTTGTGGTGTTTTTCGAGCGCCGGCACGAGCCCGCGCAGCATCACCTGGCACTTCTTTTCGTCGGGTTCCTCCACCTTGACCACCTGGAAACGCCGCGTCAGGGCTGGATCTTTTTCGAAATATTTCTTGTATTCCGACCAGGTGGTGGCCGCGATCGTGCGCAGCTCTCCGCGAGCCAGCGCGGGCTTCAGCAGGTTGGCGGCGTCGTTCTGCCCCGCCGCGCCGCCGGCCCCGATCATGGTGTGCGCTTCATCGATAAAAAGAATGATGGGAATGGGCGACGACTTGACTTCTTCAATCAGCCCCTTCAGCCGATTTTCGAACTCGCCCTTCACCCCCGCTCCGGCCTGCAGCAGCGCCAGGTCCAGCGTGCGCACGGTCACGTTGCGCAGCACCGGCGGCACGTCGCCCTGCGTGATCCTGAGCGCGAAACCTTCCACCACCGCGGTTTTCCCCACCCCGGCCTCGCCCGTCAGAATGGGGTTGTTCTGCCGCCGGCGGGTGAGAATATCGACGATCTGCCGGATTTCGAAATCGCGGCCCAAAACATTGTCGATCTTTCCGTTCTTGGCGTTCTCGGTGAGATTCACTGTGAACTGATCGATGTTGGGCGTCTTGCCGCCCGGCTTGGCGCCCGCCGCGCCGCCCGAAGCCGCCGCCGCCGCGGCCGCTGGCTGCGCCACGAATTCCAGCGAATCTTCCATGATCGCCGGCATCTGTTTGCGCAGCGACTCCGGCTCGATCTTCAGGAACTCCTTGCTGAAATCGCGCATCAGCCGCGACAGCTCCTCGCTTGCGGCCAACGCCAGAATCACGAAGCCCGAGCGGATCTGGGTTCCGCCGAACTCCAGCGACCCGATCGTCCACGCGTCGCTCAGCGCTTTCACCAGGCTGGGAGTATAAGAGGGACCGCGCGCGTTGCCCCGCTTCATCCGTTCCAGGCTTCCGGCGATCTCCGCCGCCAGCCGCGACCGGTCCACCCCGAACGCTTTAATAATGATGGCGAAGTCGGTCTCGGTCGCCTCCAGCAGCTTGGAGAGAAAGTGTTCCACTTCCAGGTTGAAGTGGGTTTGCGATACGCACAGGCCAACCGCGTCTTCGAGCGCTTTGCGTGTGGTGGGGTTCAGCCGGCCCACCAGCGGTTTCATCAAGTCCATGGCTTGTCTCCTATATTTCGAGAATGGTCTCACCCGGATCGCGATGGAACGGAGCCGATTTCATCCAGCTCGTCCATCCCAACTGCGGCGCCTCCGGTGCGGCGTCCGGCAGCGTGCAGGCGGGTACCGCGTCCCGCCTCAGAATCAACTGCAACTCCAGATCGAATTCGCTGCCCGCATAAAAAGCCGCCAGCGCGCGAATCGCGCGGTGCCCTTCCCCGCCCGGCAGAAAGCCGCGGTATTCGGCCAGGTCCAGCGGCCCCAGCCGGATGCGCACGCGCGACTGCTGGTCCCAGACTTCATCTCCCACCACGCAGCCGAAGCCCAAACATTCCGAATCCCCTCGGCTCTCGTCGAGCGCGCACTGCGCGTCCGGCGCCAGCGCGTACCAGGCGCCCACGAACTGGTCGATCTCCACCGGCACGCCGAAATAATCCAGCAGAATCTGGCGCAATCCCAGCGCCGACCGCGCCTCCAGCGACATGAGCCCGCTGTAGAACAGCAGCGAATCGTCGCCCACCTTCTGCCGGTTCTCTAAACCCGGCGTGTCCAGCCCGATCAACGCCATCAGGTGGCGCGAAAACCGGTCTCTCTCCCCGCGCTCGTAAGCGATAGTGAAGCGGTACTTCTCCCACGCCTGAAAAAACAGGGAAATCATGCGGTGATGGAAGATGTCGAAGAAATCGCGGGTGGTATAATCGCGGGCCCGCATGCGCTCCAGCACCATCTCGCTGTAGGGCATCGGCAGCACTCCCAGCGGGCCGATCAACCCCATGAAATTCACCCGCATCTGCGCCGGCCCGTCCGCCGAAGGCTCCAGTTCCTGCACCTGGCTGGCGGGAAACGCCATGTGCGGATTCACCCCCAGCCGCGCCACTTCGTCCCGCGGGTTGGAGAAACGGCCCACCACCTGGCGCCGCGGAAACATGCGCGCCAACAGCCGCACCGCCTGGAAAAATTCGAAACGGTACGGCTCCCGGGCGAGCGATTCCGCCACCGGCCAGCGCTCCAGGTCTACAGCAAGATTTTCTGGCCTGCCCGCGGTGGCCATTGGCACAGCATCTCCTTTCTCTGCCGCGTCCGCACGCGCAGTTGGGTGAAGCTGTTCAGCGATACATACAACCCCAGGAACGCTTCCAGCACCGCGGCGAACAGGTACACCCCGCCCCCCACGAACTGCTCCTCGTCGAACTCCAGGTCCACCTGCAGGCCGCGCGTAAACGAACTCGCCCCGCCCGAAACCACGCGCGCGAAGTGCCGCCGGCTTTCCAGTCCCACCAGCCCTTCGATCTGTTTATCGGCGTAAGTCGAACCGGTGAAATTGTAGATCCGCAGCAGCTCCTGCAGCGCCTCGCGTCCTTCCGATACCAGCGACAGGTAATTGAGCGAAAGCTGGCTCACCAGCCGCCATAGCGTGTCCTTTCCCACCGGCGGCCGCAGCGTATCCGTGGGTTTCATCAGCGCCACGATGCGTTTCATCGGCACCACGCCTTCCAGCTCGAAATCGCCGGCTTCGTTGCCGAAAGGCAGCCGCGCCGGCAGGTCGCGGTTGGTGCAGATGGTGCGCACCGTCAGCGCGTCCGCATCGGGGTGAACCGGCCGCGAGGAAAGATCCACCAGCGTGAGGTACACGTCCGTGCCCTCGTCGTCCCTCGCCGTCGACCGGCGCCGCGCCGCGTGCCAGAAAGCCTGAATCTTCTGCCGCGTCGATCCGTGGCGAAAAGAATAAAAAGGTTCGAAGCGAATCACTTCCTGCGATTGCGGATTGGCGCTCAC
>JBKQVG010000167.1:0-18784 GCA_052325345.1 Bryobacteraceae bacterium | reverse complement strand
CTCGTACCTCACCAAATTCTTCAAGCCGGTAAAGTTCCTCACCATCATGGGACCCTCGGGCGCGGGCAAATCCACTTTGCTCAGTATTCTGGGCATGCTCGACGCGGCCTGGACCGGGGAATTCGAGTTCTTCGGCCACGCCGTACACCGCATGAAACCGAGGGACCGCGTGGAGCTGAACAAGCGCTACATCGGCTTCGTGTTTCAGAGCTACCACCTGATCGATAACCTGACGGTGTACGAGAACCTGGATATCCCGCTCTCCTACCGCAACGTGAAAAGCGCGGAGCGGGCGGCGCTGGTGTGCGACGCGCTCGACCGTTTCCACATCGTAGGCAAGCGCGATCTCTATCCCAACCAGCTTTCGGGCGGGCAGCAGCAACTGGTGGCGGTGGCGCGCGCCGTGATCGCCAGTCCCAAGCTGATTCTGGCGGACGAGCCCACCGGCAACCTGCACTCGACCCAGGGCAAGGAGATCATGGACCTGTTTCAGAAGCTCAACGAGGAAGGCACCACGATCGTACAGGTGACTCACTCGGAAGCGAATGCCGCCCGCGGCCATCGCACCATCCAGCTTGCCGACGGCTGGATCGTGTCTTAGGTCCCGGTGAATCTCTCCCGCGTTTCGCAGCATTTTCGCCGCCGCCGCATGGCCGCTTTCGCGCGGCGGATGAGTATTACCGCGGCGACGCGCGTGCTCGATATCGGCGGCACTCCCGACTGCTGGGACCTGGTCGAAATTCGTCCGCGAGTGACGCTGGTCAACATGCCGAGGGCGGGCGAAGCGATGAAAGCGCAGTGGGTGGCGGGCGACGGCTGCGCGCTGCCGTTTGCGGACGGCGCATTCGATGTGGTCTTCAGCAACTCGGTGATCGAACACGTGGGGGACCTCGACCGGCAGCGGCGCTTTGCGGCCGAAGTGCGGCGCGTGGGGCGGACTTACTGGGTCCAGACGCCCAATCGCTGGTTTCCCGTCGAACAGCACCTGCTGACACCGTTGGTGCATTGGCTGCCCAAACCCTGGCAGGAACGCCTGGTCCCCCGTTGGAACCTGTGGAGCGTGCTGGTTTCGGCCACGCCCGACCAGCGCCAGTTCTACATGGAGCACTACCTGCGCGACGTGCGCCTGCTCGGCGCGCGCGACCTGCGCCTGCTGTTCCCCGGCGCGCGAATCCTGCGGGAGCGCTTCTGCGGCTGGACGAAATCGTTGATCGCCGTGGGCGGGTAGCCAGGGCGCATACTGTTCCCCATATGCAGAATGCCGCGGGCCTCCCAATCTGGCGCGATGGGAAACTCCTCGCCTTCGCAATTGGGCCAGGCTCCCGGCAAGCAGCGGACTAGTACCGCTCATGCGCCAGCGGCGCCGCTCGTCGAACGACTAACTCGGCGAAACGTGTTTGATGAAAACAAATAGGTTATTCGCCAGGTTAATACTAAGTAACTACCTAAAGTAAGTAACAAAGAGCCAGACGCCGAAAGATTTTTGGGCCCTGATGTCATCCAAGAATACGGCCTGTGATAAAATTGCCCCTTGGGCTTCACGAGTCTGCCGGTGTTTGCCAGCGCATTTTGGCGGGCGTTGTCCTCGGGTCAACGTGCAAACTCGGCGAAGAGGGGACTTTCAGAATGCTCAACCGTACGCAGAAACAGCGCGAGCAAAGCGAAGTCATGATTGTCTCGCGCCGTCGTGTAACTTGCGGTAGCGGGCTTGCCTCAACATGGATCGAGCCAAGTCAAGACAAACCTGCGTATATTGAGTGGCTGCAAGAGTCTCGTCTTCGAAACGCCGGTTGCGGCTGTAATGTTAGTTATGCAGTTATCCATCCGGAATTCGTGAGATGACATTGGAAGGATGATACTCATGCTGTGCCCTGCTTCGTTTCGATTCGTCCTGGCGACGTTAGCGATCCTCAATTTCGGCGCGGTTGCGGCGGGCGCGCAGCCTCGCGCCGTCAACGGCAGCCGGGTGCCGCTGTATTTCGAAGAAAACCGTGGCCAGACGGCCGGCGAGGTTAGGTACCTCGCGCGCGCTGCGGGTTACACGGCATTTCTGACGGGGCGTGAGACGGTGCTCGATTACCGAACGGGCGCGAAAGAGGGCCGCGGCGCGGTGGTCCGCATGACTCTGGCCGGATCCCAGGCGCCTTCCGGCATCCACGGCGGCAAGCGTCTGGCCGGCGTGGTCAACTATCTGATCGGCAACGATCCCTCCAAGTGGCACACCCGCATTCCCACCTATTCCGAAGTGGACTACGCCGGCGTGTATCCGGGTGTCGACCTGGTTTACCGGGGGGCCGGGCGGCGCCTGGAGTTCGACTTCCGGGTGGCTCCGGGAGCCGATCCGAAGCGGATACGGATGGCTTACTCGGGGGAATCCAGGATACACATGAATGCCGCGGGAGACCTGGTTCTGGACACGGATGCCGGTGCGGCTTCCATGCTGAAGCCGGTGGTCTACCAGGAAATCGGCCATGATCGGGTGACGGTGGCCGCGGATTACGAGCTGCTTTCGAACGGCGAAGTGGCCTTCCGGGTGGGAAAGTACGACCGCAAGCGAACCTTGGTGATCGACCCGGTTTCGGTCGGACCCTCGGTCTCCTACGCGACCTACCTCGGATCGGGCAACTCCGACACTTTTTCGTCGATCGCGGTGGACTCCGCGGGCGAAGCCTTCATCTGCGGCACGACTTACTCTGCCAATTACCCGGTTGGGGGATCTCCGTACCTGGGAACCTATCCGGCGAATTGGATCAATCTGGGCCAGTCCGTCGGATTCGTCACAGTCTTAACCGCCGACGGCACCGGGCTGATCTACTCTACATTTATCGCGGGACAGGGAAGTAGCAATTCGAGCGCCTCCACGCCCGCCGCTTTGAACGCGATTGCGGTCGACTCCACCGGGTTCGCGTTCGTCGGAGGGCAATCGGACGATCCCACGTTTCCAATGGTAAAAGCCTTCCAATCGAGCATACCCGCGCTTG
The DNA here is from genome assembly GCA_052325345.1 of Bryobacteraceae bacterium. GTDB lineage: Bacteria > Acidobacteriota > Terriglobia > Bryobacterales > Bryobacteraceae > JBEKYD01. The sequence continues at coordinate 15,803 of JBKQVG010000167.1, read as the reverse complement.
CCTCTTACGTGCCTTCGAACTACGATCACTCGAACGGAATCGTCTTCGAGCTGTCTCAAAACGGCTCCAGCCTGGTTTATTCGTCGTTTCTCGGCGGGGGGGATCCCTACAACGTGATTAACGGGATCGCCGTCGACGGTTCCGACAACGTGTATGTTACCGGAACCGTTCAGGTGTATACCAACGGAGGCAGCCCTCACTCCTCGGCCTTTCCGGTCACAAGCGGCGTGATCTGGGGTCACTATAACCAGCCCGACATTGGGGCCGGTTTCGAAGACGGCTTCGCGGCCAAGATCGCGCCGCCGTCAAGCGGCAACGCCACTTTGAGCTATTCCACGGTGATCGGTTCAGCGAACGCCAGCGTCCCCATCACCTACGGCACAGCTATCGCGGTGGATTCCAATGGGAACGCTTACGTTACCGGCACCACCGACGGCGATGTCGGGGATCATGGCGGCACCATCACCACGAAGTACACGATGACCAACGCCAGTTACGGCAGCGAGTACGCACCGAGCGTTTATGTGCTTGAGCTGAACTCCGGGGCCACGGCGGCCGTGTACCTGGATTATCTGGGGGGAAGTACGCCCAGCGGCACGTACTCGCCGCAAACCTCGGTAGCGGGGATCAAGGTCGATTCGAGTGGCCAGGCCTACGTGGCGGGCACTACCGAAGCGAGCAACTTCCAGACCACCGCCGACGCCTACCAGGTTTCACACCAACTGGCGGGCGTCACTAGCGATGCGAATTCCGGCAACGAGATACAGAGCGATGGCTTTGTCACCGTCATCGCCGCGGGCGGCGGCAGCCTTGTCTATTCGACTTACCTGAACGGTACCAGCGTTTCCTCTTCGGCCGACAGCGAGGGCTATTCCGGCAGCCTTGCGATGACCGGAATTGCACTGGGCGCCGGCGGGCAGTTCGCGGTAGCGGGGTTGAACGATACTACGAATTTCCCGATCATGGTGCCCACGAGTCCCGGGGGTACGGCGTTGCTCAGCGCGTATCCGGGCTGCCCCAGTAATTGCGATAGTTCCGTGGCATTCATTACCAAGTTCAATTCCAGCGGCGGATTGGTGTACTCCACCTACGTTGGCGGCGGAAACGAGGGCGGCGTCAACGGCATCGCCTCCAACGGCACGGACATATACGTCATGCTGGAGTTTCCCAATAACGGCCTGACCACCGGCGGCGCATACGACTCCGATAATTCGAGCGGCGCCAAGGATCTGGTGGTGCGGGTCTTGGACGCGCCGGCGGTTTCGACCAGCGTTTCGGTGGACTCGAAAACCGCGGCGCCCAACACGGCGGCGGTAATTTCGCTTACGTCGGAGATTAGCGCATCGTCCACGGTCAACAGCGGGACGGTCACTTATACGGTGACCAATCCCAGCTCGGTCCAGGTGGGGTCCGCTGTGACCTCGGGGATTGTGTCCGGCGGCGTGACGCCCGCCACCAATTTTTCGCTGCCGTCCGAGCCAGCCGGGTCCTACACGATCCACGCCAGCTACCTGGGAGCGAACGGCTTCCTGAACAGCACCGGGACCGGCACGCTGACGGTGGGGGTTTCCACGGTTGCCGTGACCATCGACTCTTCGCCATCGGCCTTGTCTTTTAGCGTGAGCGGAGCCGGTTGCGCGCCGGGCAGCTACACCTCTTCCCAGGTGCTGCAGTGGACGCCTGGCAGTTCGTGCACGGTAAGCTTCACGACTCCGCAGGCGGGCGGCGCCGGTACCGAGTACGCCTTCGGCCACTGGGAGGACAGCTCGACCAGCGCCTCGCGCAGCATCACAGCGCCGTCGTCGCCGGCCACTTACACAGCTACTTTCAACACTCAGTATCAGTTGACCACCGCGGCGTCGCCTTCCGGCGATGGCTCAGTGACACCCGTTTCCGGCCAGTATTACAACTCCGGAAGCGTCGTGAACCTGCAAGCGACTGCCAATACCGGTTACGCCTTTGCCGGTTGGACGGGCACTGTGGCCAACTCCGGCCTCGCCGCTACCACGGTTACCATGAGCGCCCCCGAGACCGTGACGGCAAACTTCATTCCCAACGTTACCGTCGCCTCTTCGCCGGCGGGATTGTCTTTCAGCGTGAGCGGAACGGGTTGCGCACCGGGCTCGGGCTACACGACGCCCAAGGTCCTGGCCTGGGTGCCGGGGAGTTCGTGTACGGTCGCTTTTGCGGCTACAGAGGCAGGCGGCGCCGGCACACAATATATCTTTAACCAGTGGGAAGATAGCTCGACCAACGCTTCTCGCGGCATCACGGCGCCCTCCGCGCCGGCCACTTACACGGCTAACTTCACAACCCAGTATCAATTGACGATTTCAGCCTCGCCCAGCGGCGGCGGTTCGGTGACACCCGTTTCCGGCCAGTATTACAATTCGGGGACCGTGGTGAACGTGCAAGCGACCGCAAATAGCAACTTCGTCTTCGGCGGTTGGACGGGCAGCGTGGCCAACCCTTCGAGCGCCGCTACCACGGTCACCATGAGCGCTCCCGAAACGGTGATCGGCAATTTCAGCCCCAACATTACCATCGCCTCTTCGCCATCGGGCCTGTTGTTCAGCGTCAGCGGAACGGGTTGCGCGCCGGGCGCCTACACCACTCCGCAGGTGCTCCCGTGGGTGACGGGCAGTTCGTGCATCGTAACATTCCCGGCCGCGCAAGGCGCCGGGCCGGGCACCCAGTATGGTTTTAGTCAGTGGGAAAACAGCTCCACCAATGCTTCACGCGCAATCACGGCGCCGGCCGCGCCGGCCACTTACACGGCCACCTTCAACACGCAGTACCAGTTGACCACGGTGGCCTCCACCGGCGGCTCGGTGATGCCCGCTTCCGGCCAGTATTACAATGCGGGAACGGTGGTGCCCGTCCAGGGGATCACCACTGCCGGATACGTCTTCACGAATTGGACGGGCAACGTCGCGAGTCCTACCAGTGCCTCTACCACGGTGACCATGAGCGCACCGGAAACGGTCGCCGCCACCTTCACCGCGCAGTATGTTTTGAATGTTTCGGTGCTGCCGGCCAACGGCGGAAGCGTAACCGCAACCCTCAATGGGCTGCCGTTTAGCTGCTCCACCACCTGCTCGCCATCGGGGAACGCCGGCGCATTGGTGGTGCTGACCGCTACGCCGGCGGCGGGATATTCGTTCACATCCTGGAGCGGATGCCCGAGTCCCAGTGGTGCGTCGTGCTTCGTGACGCTGAACGGCACTTTGAACATTTCGGCGACGTTCACGGGCTCGACATCGTTGACCTACACCCAGAGCGCGCTGGCTCTGAATCGCGCCACCGGATACTACATCCGAACGGTGACGATCATCAACAGCGGCGCCGCGATTTCCGCCTCGGCTTATGTGGCCGACGGCCTGCCCTCGGGAGTAACGCTGGTTAACGCCAGTGGAACCACCGACGGCTCCGCCCCGCCCGCCGGCAGCCCTTACGTGGAACTGGGACCCATCGGCGCCAACAGCTCCGTGACGGCCACGATTCAGTTTTCGCGCACCGGAACCCAGGCGATTACCTACACTCCCCGAATTCTCGGCACGGGGCCGCGGTAACGAGTATTATAGGAGAAAATCTATATGCGCACGCCATCATTATTCCTGCTAGCGGCACTACTGGCGGGACCCGCCGGCGCCGATACCATCATCTTGTATAACAACACCAATCCGGCTCAAGACGTCGACAACGACTTGACTTTCAGTTCGGGACCTTATGATGGAATCGGCGATAGCATCACCTTGGCGGCGAACCCCTTTCTACAACCGGCAACCGACGCCGAGATCCAGTTCTTTAACGACGGCGCGGCCGGAACCTTCGATGCGATGCTGCTGTTTTTCCAAGCCGAATCGCCGGTGGGGACGCAGATTGGGACCACCTACGAGGTGACCGGAATCTCCATCGCGGCGAACTCCTACGCGACCGTAGATTTTAACCTGGGAGCCCTGACCCTGCCGAGCGACGTGGTGTTTCTGGTGGAAGTATCCAACGTTTCCGCGGGGGTAGACCCTGGACTGGAGCTCTATGCGGATCCCACGATTGTGGGATCGAACACCCCCGACAGTGCAATATTTCTGCAAGGCAGTACACCGACCCAGCAGAGCACCCCCGGCGGCGGCAATCCGTACTTTGAGTTGACCGGCGCTCCGGAGCCCTCCACGTGGCTGTTGACTGGCGCCGGCCTGGCCGCGGCGGTGTGGTGGAAGCGCCGGCGCGCGGGTTTGCCCTCTCGACGTCGCGAGTAGATGCGGTCGGCCGGCGCCGGCGGAAACCGCTGTCCGGCGCCGCCTCTGTTATCCTTAAGGCTTGATCCCCTCTCGTTTTTTTCACTTGGCGATCCTGGTTTCGGCCGGCCTCGCCATCGCCGTCCAGTCGAGCGCCGCGCAAGGCAATGTTCTGCTCGATACCATGGCCGACGAGTTGGCCCGCAACTTCAACATTCTGAAGCAAAAAGCCGATCCGCCGCCATATTTTCTGAGCTACGAGGCAACGGAAACCGATTACGCCACGATTGCCGGCACGCTGGGCGCGATCGACTCGACGAATCGGGCCAAGAGACGGACCCTGGACATTTCGGTGCGGGTGGGCTCGCCCGAGCTCGATAACTATCGTCGCGTGAACTTAGGCGGACGGGGTGCGGGCAGCGGGCGGGTGACGTCGGGGGCGATGCTGACCTTCGAAGACGACCCCAACGCGATTCGCCAGCGCCTGTGGCTGGAGACGGACCGGGCGTACCGGGCGGCATCGGAACGCTTTATCCGGATCAAGACCAACAGCCAGGTGGAGGTGGCGAACCGGGACTCGTCGGCGGATTTTTCGAGTGAGCCGCCCTCGGTGTCGGTGGGGCAGCCGCACAAACTCGAATTCGACCGCGAAAACTGGACGGAGCGGGTGCGGCGGCTTTCGGCGCGGTTCGGCAACTATCCAAGCGTGCTGAACTCGCGCGTGACGATAGTGTGCCAGGACGAGACGCGGTATTTCGTGAACACGGAGGGCTCGCGGCTGGTTTTCGGAAGGGGCTACGCGCGGGTGATGATTTCGGCGTCGGGCAAAGCGGCCGATGGCACCGATGTAAACCAGTTCGAGACGTTCGAAGCTCTACAGCCGGACGGCTTACCCGACGATAGAGTGTTGCAGGCGGCGATCGATCATGTGGCCGGCGACGTGGCGGCGTTGTTGCAGGCGCCGGAGGCGGAACCGTTCGTGGGGCCGGCGATTTTCTCGGGCAAGGCGGCGGGCGTGTTCTTCCATGAGATTTTCGGGCACCGGATAGAAGGGCACAGGCAGAAGGACGAGAGCGAAGGGCAGACGTTCACCAAGAGCGTGGGGGAAAAGGTGCTTCCGGACTTTCTGTCGGTGGTCTTCGACCCGACCAAGCGGAAGATTGGCGCGGTGGACTTGAACGGTTGGTACGATTACGACGATGAAGGGGTGAAGGCGCGTCCGGTGGTGGCGGTGGAGAACGGAGTGTTGAAGACGTTCCTGATGTCGCGCTCGCCGATCCAGGGCTTCGATCATTCCAACGGGCACGGGCGCCGCGAGCCCGGGTATGAACCGGTTTCGCGCCAGTCGAACCTGATCGTGGAAAGCTCGCACGCGGTCTCCGACGAGCGTCTGCGGGAAATGCTGGTGGAAGAAGCCAGGCGGCGGAACAAGCCGTACGGGTTGTATTTCCGCGATATCACCGGCGGATTCACGACCACGTCGCGGTCCGGCTTGCAGGCGTTCAAGGTGATTCCCATCGTGGTGTACCGGGTGTATGTGGATGGGCGTCCGGACGAACTGGTGCGGGGCGCCGATATAGTGGGCACGCCGCTGGCGAGCTTTGCCAAGATTCTGGCGACCGGCGACCATGCGGAGGTTTTCAACGGGTACTGCGGAGCGGAGTCGGGCAGCGTGCCGGTTTCGGCGGTATCGCCGGCGATTCTGGTTTCGGAAATCGAGATCGAGAAGAAAGCCAAGGCCAACGACCGGCCCCCGCTGTTGCCGGAGCCAACGTCGGTCGAGCCGAAAGGAGGGGCGCGGTGAAGCGCCGGGCGCTGGTGAAGTGGATGGCCGCGGGCGGGGCGGTGGCGGCCGCGGGTGCGATTTTCGCGCAGGCGGCGGATCCCGATGCGACGCTCAGGGCCATGCACGACGAAGCCATGCGCTCGTTGACGCTGGCCGTGGCCAACCTGGAAAAACCGTACTTCGTGGAGTATCTGCTGGACCACGAGGAAGTGTTTAGCGTATCGGCCACGCTGGGCGGATTGGTGGCTCGCAACCGGGAGAGGATTCAGGCGCCGGAAGTACACGTGCGGGTGGGCGACTACCAGTTCGACAACGGCAATTTCGCGGGCGCCGGACCGGGCACGCGGTTTCGGGAACCGTTTCCGCTGGACGGCTCCTACAACCTGGTACGCCGTTATTTCTGGCTGGCCACGGACGCGGCTTATAAAGGCGCGGTGGAAGCGATTGCGCGCAAACGGGCCGCGCTGCGGAATGTTTCCGGGGGCGGCGACCGGCTGGGCGATTTCGGCCGCGTGACGCCGCTACACCTGGTGCGGGAACTGGGCCGTTTGTCGCTGGACGAGGACGCCTGGACGGCGCGGGTGCGCAATCTTTCGGCGGTGTTCGCGGGCTATCCCGGGTTGAAGGATTCGCGCGTCGACCTGGAGGCCAATGCCGGCGGATACTACGTGGTGAACTCCGAAGGCGCCGAGGTACGCGTGCCGGAAGACGTGACGTTTCTTCGCATGCGCGCCATGGCGCAGAGCGCGGATGGGTCGACGGTGCGGGATGTCGCCAGCTTTCATGCCATCGAACCCTCCGGGATGCCGGGCGAGGCGGAACTGATGGCGGGAGCGCGCGAGTTGGCGGCGCACGTAACCGCGCTGGCGGCGGCGCCGAGGGGCGAAAATTACAACGGACCGGTGCTGTTCGAGGGAGCGGCCGGGGCGCAGTTGTTCGCCGAGGAAGTGGGGCGCAACGTGGTGTTGGCGCGCAGGCCGGAGGGCGGGCGGGGCGGCGCCTTTCTGGCCAGCGAATATGAAGGGCGGACCGGATCGCGGGTGCTGCCGGAGTCGTTCGACGTAGTAGACGATCCAACGCAGAAGGAATGGCGCGGCCGGCCGCTGTTCGGCGCCTATGAAGTGGACCGGGAAGGGGTGGCGGCGCAGCCGGTGAGCCTGATCGAAAAGGGCGTGTTGAAAACTTTTCTACTGACGCGCCAGCCCTTGAAAGGCATGCCGGGTTCCAACGGACACGGGCGTCTGCCGGGGGCCTACGGCGCTTCCGAAGCCGGTATCGGCAACCTTTTTGTGCTTTCCAGGGAGGCGTCGCCGGCGAGCGAGTTGAAGCGGAAGCTGATCGAGGCGATTCAGGCGCGGGGCAAGCCGTACGGCATCCTGGTGCGGAAGCTGGATTTTCCGTCGTCGGCGCCGTTCGACGAGGTGCGGCGGCTGTTGAGCGAGACCTCGGGTATGGCGCAGCCGGTGAGCTTGCCGGTGCTGACGTACAAAGTTTATCCGGACGGGCGTGAGGAGCTGATTCGGGGGGTCGAGTTCAAGGGCTTGAACGCGCGCTCGCTCAAGGACATTCTGGCGGCGGGGGACGACGCCAACGTGTTCGAGTACATGGACAACGGCGCGCCGCTGGCGGTGTTGGGCGCGGGTTCATTCACGATCGAGGCGTGCGTGGTGGCGCCGTCGGTGCTGATCGACGATCTCGAGCTCGCTCCGGTCGAGGAAGAGCTGCCCAAGCCGCCGGTGGTGCCGGCGCCGCCGTTGATACAGGCAGGGCCGGTGAAGTAGGGAGCCTCGTGTTCCGCATCCTGAGGCGATACGTCTTTCGCGAGGTGGTGACCAGCGCGCTGCTGGGAACGCTGCTGGCGACTTTCATCATCTTCCTGCAATATGCGGATAAGCTGTTCGCGGCGCTGGTGAGCTCGAACAACGTGGGCCTGGGAACGGTGCTGGCGCTGCTGGGTTGGACGCTGCCGCCGGTGCTGCCGCTGACCATTCCGTTCGGGGTGCTGGTGGGGATCCTGATCGGGCTGGGGCGGATGGCGGCGGATGGCGAAATTGTGGCCATGCGCGCGGCCGGAGTCTCCAGCCGCACGGTGATCGCGCCGGTGCTGGCGTTCGCGGCCCTGGGGATGGGTTTGGCGGCGTATGCGGAACTGCGGCTGACGCCGCTGGCGTATCGCCAGAGCACGTATATCCTGAACGACATTCTGGCAACGCAGCTTTCGGCGGCCATCGAGCCGCGCGTATTCAACGAGAACTTTCCCAACAAGATTCTCTATGTGGACGACGTGGTCACCGGGTCGGTGGATAAGTGGAAAGGGGTGTTCGTAGCCGACATCACCCCGCCCGAGCAACGCCAGAACGGGATGCGCGACAAGGCCGATGTGCCCATGATCACGCTGGCGCGGGAGGCGATTGCGGTATCGGACCCGCGCCATAACCGCATCGAGCTGACGCTGGAAGATTACACCCAGCACGAGATGGGCAAGGACCGCCGCGCCAACGACAGCTCCGCCCCCTTCGGCGTGCAGGCGCTGGACGCCTCGCCCCCGGACCTGAAGACGCTGCGGTCGAGCGCCATGAACACGCGCGAGCTGATGCGCTATCCGCGCAACGGGCCGGACTACACCGAGGTCCAAATCGAGCTGCACAAGCGCTTTTCCCTCCCGGTGGCCTGCCTCACCCTGGCGCTGGTGGGGATTCCGCTGGGCGTGGCCACGCGCAAGGGAGGCAAATCGGCCGGCTATGTGATCGCGCTGTTTCTGGGGTTCTTCTGCTACAACCTGTCTTCGCTGGCTTTGATCGGAGTGGCCAAGCAGCATACCTTGCCGGTACCGGTGGCCCTGTGGCTGCCGAACGCCGCGTTTTTCGTGGCGGGAGTGATCTTTCTATACCGGATGGAATCGCCGGGCGACCGCGACCTGTTGGGCTGGATGAACGAGGCGCTCGGGCGCGCGGCGGGCCTGTTCCGGCCGAAGCGCGGCGCGCAGCGGGCGCACGAGGCTGGGCAGGGAGAAGCGCAGCCGGCGAGTGAAGTCCAGGAGCCGCGTACCATGCGGCGGCGGCTGCCGCTGCTGCCGCAGATTCTGGATACCTACCTGTTGTCGAGTTTCCTGTTTTACCTGGTGGTGATGCTGGCGAGCCTGGTGTCGATGCTGCTGGTGTACAATTTTTTCGACCTGATGGGCGACATGGTCAAGAACAAGATTCCGCTCAGCAAGATGTTCACCTACCTGTTCTTCCTGACGCCCGAGCTGATCTACGAGCTTTTCCCGTTCGGCGTGCTGGTGGCGGTGCTGGTGCAGTTGGGCGTGCTCAGCAAGCAGAACGAGATCACCGCGTTTCGCGCCTGCGGGGTGAGCCTGTATCGCCTGGCCACGCCGATCCTGGTGGCGGGGGTGCTGTTCTCCGGCGCCCTGTTCGCTTTCGACCACTACTACGTGCCGGGGGCCAACCTGAAACAGGACGCGCTGCGGGACGTGATCAAGAACCGGCCCACGCAAACCTACTACCGCACCGACCGGAAGTGGATCATGGGTTACGGGGCGCACCGGATTTACTATTACCGCTATTTCGACACCTCGGCGCACGTGATGCTGGGGGTGAACGTGTTCGAGCTGGACCCGCGGCCGGGGGTCTTCCGGCTGCAGCGGGAAATCGTCGCCCAGCGCGCCACCTGGAGTCCGTCCATCAAAACCTGGGTGTTCGAAAACGGCTGGACCTGCACGTTTGAGAATACCTCCTGCAGCCACTTCACGCCGTTCGGCGAAAACGACCCGATCGAGGTGGCGACCTTTCCGGAGCTGAGCGAGCCTCCCGACTATTTTCTGCCGCAGGGCATGCAGGAAAAGCAGATGACCTTCCTGCAACTGGAGCGCTTGATCCACGACCTGGAGCAGCGCGGGTACCCCACCGGAAAGCAGCGGGTGCAGTTATACCTGAAATTCGCCGCTCCGATGTTTGCCCTGATCATGGCCATGATCGCGGTGCCGTTCGGTTTCCGGGTAGGCAACCGGGGCGCCATGGCGGGTATCGGCCAGAGCCTGGCGATCGGAGTGTCTTATCGCGGCCTGGGCATCCTGTTCGAGAAAGTCGGGGATGCGAACCTGCTGCCGCCCACCATGGCCGCCTTCTCGCCCGACGTGATTTTCGGACTGGCCGGACTGTACCTGCTGCTGCGCATGCGAAGCTGAGGGAAGCCTTCAGCGATCGTCAATCGGCGTTCAGCTTACACGGTGCTGGCTGAGAGCCGACAGCTTCGCTCACTTCTCCGGACGCTTGTACACGACTCCGCCCTTCATAACGAAGTCGACTTTCTGGAGCGCGGCGATATCGGCCAGCGGGTTGCCCTCCACGGCCACCACGTCTGCCAGGTAACCGGCGTGCAGAGCGCCGATCTGGCCTTCCCAGCCCAGTAGCCTGGCGGCGTTGACAGTACCGGCGCGGAGAGCTTCGAGCGGGCTCATGCCGTATTGCACCATCAGCACGAATTCGCGGGCTTGCGTACCGTGAGGGAAGGGGCCGACATCGGAGCCCATGGCGATGGGCACGCCGGCGGCGAGCTGCTTGCGAAACTCGGCGGCGTGGAGGGCGATACTCTGACGCTCGCGCTCGGCGGCTCGCGGGCTGGCGGCATGTTCGGCGAAGTAAGTCGCAATGGCGAAGGTGGGCAGCGCGAAGATGCCGCGCTCGCGCATGATGCGCATGGTTTCGTCGCTGAGCTGGTTGGCGTGGTCGATGGAGGCCACACCGGCGCGGGCGGCGTACAGCGTGCCGGGTTCGCCGGTGGCATGTACGGCAACGCGCTTGCCTACGCGAGCGGCCTCCTGGACCGCGGCCGTCAATTCGGCTTCGGTGTATTGATAGGGCGTGTGCAACTTGCCGTCGGCGACCGAGTCGCGGCCGGTCTCGTAGATCTTGACGAAATCCGAGCCTTCCTTGAACTGCTTGCGGATGACGGCGACGATCTCGAGCGCATTATTGGCGATGTCGGCGTTAGGGAGCACGTGTTGGGCGGGGTTGTAACCGATGGCGTCTTCATGGCCGCCGAGGATGTCGACGGCGTTGCCGCTGATGCGCATGCGCGGGCCGGGCACCAGGCCGCGGTTGATGGCGTTGCGGACGGCGGTATCGGCGGAGCCGGCGCCCTCGGTGCCCATGTCGCGCTCGGCGGTGAACCCGGCCATCAAGTCGTCGCGCGACGCCAGCACGGCGCCGATGGTGCGCTGCGGAACCGATTCCTGCACGGTCTGGAGGTCCTCGGCGCCCGGGTGCAGAAACAAATGCACGTGGGCGTCGATCAGGCCGGGGACGAGGGTGCGGTCGCCCAGATCGATCACCTCGGCGGAAGCGGGCCGGGCGACGCTGGCGCCGGCTTCGAGGATGCGATCGCCCTCCACCAGCACTTCACCGGGGGCAATCAGCTTGCCGGTCTCCACCTCTACCAGGCGGGCGGCATGCAGCACGGTAGGGTGGCTGCCGGATTGAGCCCAAGCGGCAGCGGCCAGGGCGCAATAAGCAAGAAGGCGAGGTTTCATGGTTGGTGCTGCTATTTTACACGCGAAATCAGCGGCAGGGAGGAATTCAGAATGAAGCTCCCAAGTCCTGATGTCGTGGAATTTGGGTTGAGCCACGGTTCGGCGGTGGGGCGGTGGGACAGACCATGGTTTTTCGTGGTCTGTCGGGCCCTCGCCAAGCCGTAACAGCCTGACAGACGACAAACGACGATCGTCTGTCCCACCTCTGGGTCAGCCGGCTGGACAGCCCGCGCCACGACTAGCGTTCCAGGGCTTTGACGCCGGGCAGTTCGATGCCGGCGAGGAATTCCAATGAAGCGCCGCCGCCGGTGGAAACGTGGCTGATTTTGCTGGTGACGCCGGCGGCTTTAATGGCTTTCTCCGAATCGCCGCCGCCTACCACCGAGGTTGCGCCGGATTCGGCCACGGCTTTGGCCAATGCCACCGTGCCCGTGTCGAAGGGCGGTTTTTCGAAGATGCCCATGGGACCGTTCCAGATCACCGTCTTGGCGGAAGCAATCACGCGGGCGTATTCGGCGATGGTCTTGGGGCCGATATCCACCGCGATCTTACCGTCCGGAATGGTTTCCACGGTTTCGTGGGGCGCGCCGGCGGCGATCTCGGAAACTACGACGTGGTCGACGGGCAGAAGCAGTTTAGTTCCCAGGCTCGCCATCAGGCTGCGAGCCAGATCGAGCTTGTCGTCTTCCACCAGCGATTTGCCGACCGGCAGGCTTTGGGCTTTCAAAAAGGTGTAGGCCATGGCGCCGCCGATGAGCAGCTTGTCGACGATCTTGCCCAGGTTTTCGATGACTTCGATTTTGTCGGAGACCTTGGCGCCGCCCAAAATGGCCACGCAAGGGCGAGCCGGGTTGCGGGTGGCCATGCCCAGGTATTTCAACTCCTGCTCCATCAACAGGCCGGCGGCGGCGGTTTTGACAAACGGGATCATGCCCTCGGTAGAGGCGTGCGCGCGGTGGGCCGAGCCGAAGGCGTCGTTGACGTAAACGTCGCACAGGGCGGCGAGCTGTTTGGCGAATTCCGGATCGTTCTTTTCTTCTTCGGGGTGGAAACGCAGGTTCTCGAGCAGCAGAACCTGGCCGGGCGCGGGCAGCATCGCCGCCACTTCCGGACCAATGCAATCGGGCGCCATCGCCACCGGACGGCCCAGCAGTTCGGCCAGCCGCGTAGCCACCGGCTGGAGACTCATTTCCGGATTGCGTTTCCCCTTGGGACGCCCCAGGTGCGAAGCCAGAACCAGGCCGGCGCCGTGTTCCAGCGCATATTGAATGGTGGGCAGCGACGCCTTGATGCGCTTGTCGCTGGAGATTTCCATTTCTCCGCGGTCGTTTTTGACGAGCGGAACATTGAAATCCACGCGAATGAAGAGGCGTTTGCCGTTCAGATCGAGTTCGCGAATGGAGAGGTAAGACATAAGAGGATGACCGAAAGCTGAGCGTAACACGCGGCAGGGGGAAATTCCGGAAATGGCCGGGGCTGCGGCGTGGAAGCGAAAGAGGGGCGCGGGCGGGCGGGGCGCGTAGCTCCGGGGTCGGCGATTTGTGTGCCTTTGTGCATTTTTGTGCACCTTTCAGAGCTGATCGGGATCCCCAGGTTTGGGTTTGGTAAAGGGGGCGAAATGGGTTCGCATCAAGCGAGTAAGCTATTTTGTTTCTTTTTGTTGGGAGGCGAATTGGCTTCGTTCGGTTTTTTCACTTTGGGTTCGCTCCCGGGAGGCCTCTCCGACGACGACGGCCGCCCTAACTGAGATGTAGCACGCGGCCGGGGACGGTGAGGAATTCGGCGGAGCCGAGGCGGTGGGAGGAAAGGATTTTGGGGCCTGAAATAATTCGGGAAGTTCTGTGACCGGGATTTCGCGTCGGGCCGCCTTTCCGTGCAGAAAAACAGCGGAGTTCAGACTGTCCCGCTTTCTCCGTCCCGCTTTCTCCGGGGTCTCAATCCTGGGCCAGAATGGAAAGGAACTGCGCCACTACCTTCGCGGGTTCGTTATAGCACTCTCCAGCATCGAAATGTTCCACTACTTTGATGCCATGCGCCCTGACATGGCGCGGACGTCGGCCTTGGCGTCGTCGAGCCACTCGATGCTGTATGGCAACATTACCGGGTGTCTTCCGGTGAGGCGGGGAAATCTTCGGGCTTGAGGCCGAACTCGGCAAGAATCTCTTGCATCGGGGTCCCCTTGCCGTGTTGTGCAAACCAAGCCCGGCCGGCGTGAAAGCGGCTACGGTCCTGTTCGGTCACGGGTTCATCGTCGGGAGGGGCCATGGCCACCGCTCGGGCCACGGGATCGAGCAGCATGAACTCCAGCAAGCGGATGGCCGTGGCAAGCTGGGAACCTGGCAGCCGTTCGATGAGTTCGTGCGCGTGGAGTTTCTCCGTGGCTCGGTCCATAACATTTCCTAGCTTAGTACACTACTCCGGAGGTTCGCTAACGTATCTGCATGCAACCGTCGTGGCTCTGATTGGTGCACCTCCGCGACTGAGCGGGAGCGGTCGCCGGACACCGTACTGTAATTGCGGAAGTGCGCAAGCCGGGGGCTTCCGTCCAATCTTCTGCTATCTCCCCAGGCCCAGTTGCGCCAATGCCGCGGCGACGCGTTCGGGGGAGCCTTGGAACAGGTCATCGGGCGGGCGGCGGTAGTGGATCATGTCGCGGTAGATGGCGTCTTCGAGGCTGCTGTTGATGCCCCAGCCTCCCAGGTACTGCAGGCGCAGATCGCGGTCTCGGTTGATGTCGGCGCCTTCCACCCAGGCGCCCAGGTCGGAGCGGCGGCCGGCATAGGTGGCAAACAGGGCCAGCGGGCTGGTGGCGCCGATCTCACCCAGGGATTGCGCCACGGGGGCATAATCGGGCCTTAGGTAGCGGGCTTCGACGGCGTCGAGATCGATGCGCAGCGGTTTCTGCTGGCCCATGAAGACCATGTCGTAGCCGCGGCCCTCGATGGTGTTGGCCCAGACGGTGCCATTGGGAAAAGCGGCGAAGAAAGTGGCGAGCTCGCTCTTCACCGTGCGCGAATCGCTTTCGTAGAGCGGGACGTAGAGCGTGAACATGCCGCCGGGGTTGAGGTGGCGCTTGATGGCTTCAAAGTACTCTTCGGAATAGATGGCTGCGGTGCCCTTGACGAACACGTCTAGCGGGTCGGAGGCGATGATGTCGAACTTTTCGGTGGTGGTGAGGATGAAGTGGCGGGCGTCGTCATAGACAATGCGGGTGCGCGGGTCGTGGAGCACGTTGTAATCTTCCTTGCCGAAATAGCGGGTGGAAGTCGGCGGGATGACGGGCTCGATTTCGCACACCGTAATGTGCCGGATGGTGGGGTAACGGGTGAAAGTCCCGGCCGAGACGCCGGCGCCGAAGCCGATGCCCAGCACCGAGCGGGGATTGGGATGGATCATCGCCGGCAGGTGGCCCACCATGCGCTGCAGCTTCATGTCGAAGGGCTCGGTGGTGGCTTCGACGTGGCCGTTGACGTCGATTTCGGTGGCGCCGTCGTTCCAGCGCGAAATGGCAACCGAGGAATTGCGGCCTTCCACCACCTCGAGAATCCGGGCCTTGCCGGCGTAGATGGCCGAGCGGCGGCCATAGGCGACTACTTCGCCGGGGATGGGGTCGGTGGCGCGGATGAGGATTAGGGCCAGGACGGCCGCGGCGGCTGTTGCCAGGGCGGCGGCGGTGCGTTTGCCGGGCGCCTGCTTGAGAATCACGGGCAAAAACGCCGCGATGGAACCCAGCGCGGCCAGGGCTAGCAGCGTACGCTGCGAGAAAAGCGTACCGAATTCGGGCACGAGGATCAGGCTGACGCCCAACGCTCCGGCAATCGCACCCAGGGTGTTGGCGGCATAGATACGGCCGACGACGCTACCGGATTCGGCCGCCGGGGTTGCCGCCGCCGCCATCGCCAGGGGAAAACTGGCGCCCCACAGCAGGGCCGCCGGCAGGATCGCCCACAGGCAGCGCGCGGCATCGATTTGGAAGGTATACCAGGGGCTGGCGGCCAAAAACGGGTTGATGGGCCAGTAGGGCAGCGAATCGGTGACGATCCAACCGGCCCAGGCGATGGCGAGCAATAGCAGCACCTGGCACCAGCCCAACGCCGCGCGGGCCCAGTCCGCGCCGCAGCCGGCGCCGGGTTCCGGCTCGATCAGCCAGGAACAGACCGTGCTGCCCACCGCCATACCGCCCAGAAACACCGCCAGAATGATGGAGAAGACGTAGACTGTGGAGCCGAGCAGCATCCCCATCAGC
>JBKQVG010000166.1:0-4817 GCA_052325345.1 Bryobacteraceae bacterium | reverse complement strand
ACTGGGCGGTGAAGCGGCGGGACGTGGAGCCCTCCGGGTGGGCCTTCGAATACTCGAACGAGTTTTACCCGGATATCGACGATACGGCCATGGTCCTGCTGGCGCTCGGGCACGTTTCGAGCAAAGACCGGGCGCGGCAGCGAGCCTGCCACCAGCGGGCGCTGAACTGGCTGCTGGCGATGCAGTCTAAAGACGGCGGCTGGGCGGCGTTCGACGCCGACAACAACTGGGCGTTTCTGAGCCAGGTTCCGTTCGCCGATCACAACGCGATTCTGGACCCGACCTGCGCGGACATTACGGGCAGGGTGCTGGAGGCGCTGGCGGCGCACGGAGTAGGGACCGATCATCCGGCGGTGCGGCGCGGGGTGGATTGGCTGGTGCGGCGCCAGGAAGCCGACGGAAGCTGGTACGGGCGGTGGGGCGTGGCGTACATCTATGGCACCTGCTTCGCCTTGCGCGGCCTGGCGGAAGCCGGCGAGAGCGACCGCGAAGCCCATATTCTGCGCGCGGGCGAGTGGCTGCGCTCGATTCAAAACGCCGACGGCGGCTGGGGCGAAAGCTGCGCCAGCTACGACCGCGGCACGTTTACGGCGGCGCCCAGCACGCCCTCGCAAACCGCGTGGGCGATTCTGGGCCTGATTGCCGGCGGAGACTCCGATTCCCTCAGCGTGCAGCACGGCATCGAATACCTGGTGGAAACGCAGCGCGCCGATGGAAGCTGGGACGAGGAACTTTCCACCGGGACCGGTTTTCCCAAAGTTTTTTATTTGAACTACCACCTCTATAAGGATTATTTCCCGCTGCTGGCGCTTGCTTCCTACGCGAAGACCCGCCCAAGTTGGAATGGATAGGTTATGAAATTTCCGATCTCCATGACCGCCGGGCTGGCGGGATACATTTTCAAGAACAAGATGCGGCCGCGCAAGGAGTGGCAGAAGAATGCGACTCCGGAAGCCAATGCGGCCAACCCGTTCCGTATTCTTTCCTCGAAAGTGGGGGAAAAGCGGCAACCCCATCCGATGATCCACAAGCGTTTCCCGATTGTGCTGATGCTCGAGCCGTTGCACGCCTGCAACCTGACCTGCACGGGATGCGGCCGCATTCGGGAATACGAATCCAGCATCACCGAGAGGGTGCCGCTCGAAGAGTGCCTGGCGGCGGTGGACGAGTGCGGCGCGCCGGTGGTTTCGATTTGCGGCGGCGAGCCGATGATGTATCCGCAGATCGGCGAGCTGACGGCCGGCATCCTGGAACGCAACCGCCATATCTACCTGTGCACCAACGGCATGTTCATCCAGAAGCGGCTGAAGGAGTTCACCCCCGACAAGCGCTTCTACTTCAACGTGCACCTGGACGGGATGGAAAAGAACCACGATATCGCGGTGGAGCGGACGGGCGTATTCCGGGAAGCCATCGCAGGCATCAAGGCGGCCAAAGCCGCCGGGTTCCAGGTGTGCACCAACACCACGGTCTATAAAGAAACCGACATGCGCGAGGTCGAAGAGCTGTTCGCGTATCTCAAACGGCTCAAAGTGGATGGCCACCAGATCGCGCCGGCCTACGGCTATTCGGCGGTGAACGATCGCGAGATCTTTCTGACGCGGGAAGACGTACACGAAAAATTCAAAGACATCGACCGGCTGGCGAAGCAATACGCCATTCGCCAGACGCCGATTTACCTGGAGTTTCTGAAGGGCGAGCGCGAGCTGCCGTGCACCGCCTGGGGAAATCCCACCTACAACGTAAAGGGCTGGAAAGGCCCCTGCTACCTGATCACCGACGGGCATTACAAGACCTTCGAAGAGCTCATGACCCAGACGCCATGGGAGTCTTACGGGCATGGCAACGATCCGCGCTGCGAGCACTGCATGGTGCACTGCGGTTTCGAGCCTTCGGCGGCGCTGGGGATCAACGTCGGGCTGGCCGACAATCTGAAAATGCTGGCATGGACGCTGCGGTAGGCAAACCCGTCCTGGTGACCGGGGCCTCCGGTTTCCTGGGCTGGCACGTGGCGCGAGTGCTGATCGAACGCGGCTACGCGGTGCGGGCGCTGGTGCGTCCAGGCAGCCGGGTGAGGGAACTGGCGGTGGAACCGGTCACGGGCGACCTGCGGGACCCGCCATCGCTGGCCGCGGCGGTGGCGGGCTGCGGGCTGGTGTTTCACGTGGCGGCGGATTACCGCTTGTGGGCCAAGGACGCTTCCGAGCTCTATCGCTCGAACGTGGGGGGAACGCGCAATCTGCTGGAGGCGGCAGAGCGGGCCGGTGTGCGCCGGGTGGTCTACACCAGCACGGTGGGAACCATCGGGATTCCGGTGTACGGGCTGGGCAATGAGCTGACGCCGGTCTGGCTCAACCAGATGGCGGGCGATTACAAACGCTCCAAGTTTCAGGCCGAGCAAGTGGCGCTCGATTTCGCCCGCGGCGGACTGGATGTAGTGATTGTGAACCCGACGGCGCCGATCGGCGACCACGACGTGAAGCCGACCCCGACCGGGAAGATCGTGCTGGACTTTTTGCAGGGCCGCATGCCCGCCTTCATCGACACGGGATTGAACGTGGTGGACGCGCGCGATGCGGCCGAGGGGCACCTGCTGGCCCTGGAACGGGGCCGCGCGGGCGAACGGTACATTCTGGGCTCGGAGAACCTGACGCTGGCGCAGATTCTGGAAAGGCTGGCGAGAATCACGGGGCGCAAACCGCCCCGGCTTCGGCTGCCCTACGCGGTTGCTTATTGCGCCGGGATTTGCAGCACGGCATGGGCCGAGGTGACGGGTGCGCCGCCGCGGGTGCCGATGGAAGCGGTGCGCATGGCGCGTAAGAAGATGTGGGTTTCCGATGCGAAGGCGCGGCGCGAGCTGGGATGGAATCCGGCGCCGGCCGAAACCGCGCTGGTACGGGCGGTGGAATGGTTCGGCGCCATGGCGGCGAGCGGTTCGGCAGCTTGATGAAGCTTCTTATGGTGGCGGCGGAACCGCGGGAATTTAGCGGCGTGTTGCGGCGGGCGCGCGAGGCAAGCGCGGTACGATTGGGCGGAGTGCATTGGGCGCGCAGCGCGAAACTGGGCGCAAACCAGGTGCTGCTGGTGACCAATGGCGCGGGGCGGCGGCGGGCGGCGGCGGCGGTGGATTCTGCCGTCGAGATCGGGTTCGAGCCGCGGGCGATCGCCAGCGTCGGCTTCTGCGGGGCCCTGGCGCCCGAGCTGGGTGTGGCCGATGTGGTGGTGGCCGACCGGGCGGCCGAAGGCGCCGAAGCGTACCCTGCGGCACCGGTGTCGGGAGGCGGACGATTCGTAAGAGGCGGTCTGATCACGGTGGACCACGTGGTGCGAACCGCCGGAGAGAAACGAGTTCTGGGCGCCACCGGAGCGAAGGTGGTGGACATGGAAGCGGCCGGCGTGGCCGAGCGGGCCCAGGGTATGGGCGTCCCGTTCCTGGGGGTCAAAGCGGTAACGGACCTGGCCGGGGAAACGTTGGAAAACGACTTTCAACGGACCCTACGCCCGGACGGACACTTGGATACAATAGAAATCTTAAGGTTCGGTTTACGAAAGCCCCTGACGCGGATACCCGAGTTGGTCCGCCTGGGGTGGCGGTGCGCCCGTGCTGCGCGGGCGTTGGGAGTATTTTTTGTCGATTGCCGATTCTGAGTTGACGACGATACCGGAGATCATGCACGCCGCGGTGTATCGCGGGGCGGGCATGGTGAATGTGGAAGAGATCCCAACGCCAGCCATCGGTCCAGGCGAAATCCTGATTCGCGTGGAAGCCTGCGGGATCTGCCACACCGACCTGAAGAAAATCGAGTACAACCTGCTGGCGCCGCCCCGCGTCTACGGACATGAGACCGCCGGAGTAGTGGCGGCTGTGGGGGCGGGTGTTTCGCGGTTTCGGCCGGGCGACCGGGTGGTGGCGTTCCATCACATTCCGTGCCTGGATTGTTATTACTGCCGGCGGAAGATTTATGCCCAGTGCCCGGTCTATAAGAAAGTCGGGATCACGGCGGGATTCGAACCGGCCGGGGGCGGGTTCGCACAATACGTGCGCGTCATGGATTGGATCGTGGCGCGCGGCGTGGAGAAGATTCCGGACGAAGCGAGTTTTGAGCAGGCCACCCTGGTAGAGCCGTTCAATACCTGTCTCAAGGCCGCGACCCAGTGCGATCCGCAGCCCGAAGATTTCGTGGTTGTGCTGGGCCAGGGGCCAATCGGGCTGATGTTTACCATGCTGATGAAACGGGCCGGCGCGCGCGTGGCGGCGACCGATACCATCCCGGACCGGCTGGAAGTGGCGGCGCGGTGCGGCGCGGAGTTCACCTGGAACCCGCGGGCGGCGGAGGTGGCGGCGGAGGCGAAGCGTCTGACCGGGGGCCGCGGCGCCGATCTGGCGATTGTAGCCGTTTCGGCGCCGGGAATTGTGGATCAGGCGATGGCCTGTACGCGTCCGGGCGCCCGGATCCTGCTCTTTGCGCAGACTTCGGCTGCCGAACGCATCGAAATATCCGGGGCGGACATCTGTGTAGGAGAACGGACGATTTCGGGGTGTTATAGTGCTTCGGTGGACCTACAGCACGAATCGGCCCGTCTTGTATTTGGCGGCGAGTTGCCGCTGGATGAATTGATCAGTCATCGTTACCCTTTGGTTAAAATCCGTTCAGGAATGGATTTGGCATTGCATCCAGGATCTAAATCGTTGAAAATAATCGTTCAGCCACAGAGGTGGTCATAGTGAACAGCCAGATGATGGCTGCCGTGCTGTACGGCAAAGAACACTTGCAGGTAGAGCCGGTAGCCGTTCCGACTATCGATAGCGGGGACAT
>JBKQVG010000165.1:0-7902 GCA_052325345.1 Bryobacteraceae bacterium | reverse complement strand
CCGACCAACGGCAACGCGAACGGCGCCAACTGCTCCACCAATTGAACACCCTGGAGCACGCCATGGAGGACGACCCGTCGCTCAAAGCGCTGGATCGGACCGAGAGCCAGGCCTACGAGCTGATCCTGGGCGACGCCGGCAAAGTCTTCGACCTGGCCGAGGAGAAGGACGAGATGCGCGACCGCTACGGGCGCAACACCTTCGGCCAGTCCTGCCTCGCCGCGCGGCGCCTGGTGGAGCGCGGCGTCCCTTACGTCACCATCAACTATGGCGGCTGGGACACCCACGTGCAGAACTTTCAGGTGATGCGGCAAAAGCTGCCGCAGATGGATAAGGGATTGGCGACACTGCTGGCGGACCTTTCGGATCGGGGTCTGCTCGATAGCACCATCGTCTGGTGGAGCGGAGAATTCGGCCGCACGCCCAAAGTAATGTGGGAGGCGCCATGGAACGGCGGCCGCAACCACTGGGGCGCCTGTTTCTGCGCCATGGTGGCCGGCGGCGGCTTTCAAGGCGGCCGGGTGGTGGGCTCGACCGACGCCAAAGGCGAAGAGGTCAAAGACCGCCCCGTCTACCCGGCGGATCTGATCGGCACCATCTACGAACTGCTAGGCATCGACCTCAACGCCAGCCTGCCCAATCTACAAGGCCTGGATCTGCGCGTGGCTCCAACCGCCGCCGAGGGCGTCCCGATGGCGGGCAGGCTGAAGGAACTGGTATGAGTACCCGGCTCTGGCCAACGGTAGCGCTTTTCGTTACTCTCCCCGGCCTGCGCGCGCAAAACGTGCCCAGCCTGGCGTATGCTTTGCCCGCTGGAGGACAACAGGGCACTGCCTTTGAAGTGACTCTCGGTGGGCAGTTTCTGAGCAACGTGAGCGCCGCATCGGTAACCGGCGCCGGGGTCGAGGTCACGGTGGGCGAGCACGCCCGGCCGATGAGCGGGGCTCAGGCCCAGCAGTTGCGGAATCGCATGCAGGAGCTGCAAAAGCAAGCTGTCGGCGACGACGTTCGGCAAGAGATGACCGATATTCGCGTGAAGCTGCTCCTGTTCAACGCCCAGCGCACCATCAGCCCAGGGTTGGCCGAAACCGTCAAGTTGCGCGTCGCCGTCGCTCGCGGCGCCGCCACCGGCCACCGGGAACTGCGTGTGCTCACGCCCCAGGGCCTGTCTAATCCGCTCGTCTTCTGCGTCGGCCAACTGCCGGAATTCACCGAGAAAGAAACCATCGACGTAGTTCCAGCACCGGCCGGGCAGCCGGTTAACAGGACACAGATCCGCCAGCCTCTCACGGATATGCCGGTCACGCTCCCGGCTACCATCAATGGACGCATCAAGCCGCGCCTGGGCACGCCCCAGCAACAGGCGCGAGCCGTGCAACCTTTCACCCCGGGCGACCGTGACCGTTACCGCTTCAGCGCCCGGCGCGGTCAGGAACTCGTCATTGCGGTAGCCGCCCGTGAGCTGGTGCCATACCTCGCCGATGCGGTTCCCGGCTGGTTCCAGGCCGTCCTAACCCTCTACGACAGCGATGGCCACGAAGTGGCCTACGACGACGATTACCGCTTTCATCCCGATCCCGTCATCCACTACACCGTACCCAAAGACGGCGAGTACTCAGTGGAGATTCGCGATGCCCTCTACCGTGGCCGCGAGGACTTCGTCTACCGCATTGCCATTGGCGAGTTGCCGTTTATCACCGGCATCTTTCCCATGGGAGGCCGCGCACACGCCAAAACCAAAGTCGAGATCGCCGGCTGGAACCTGCCGGAGCATAAGCTCACCGTGGATGCCAAGGGCAAAGAAGCTGGTATCTATCCGGTCTCCACTCGCGGCGCTGGGCTATTGTCCAATGCCCTACCGTTCCTGGTGGATACCCTCCCCGAAACCAACCAAAAAGAGGGCAACGATTCGCCCGCCCGCGCCCAGCGTGTCAAGTTGCCGATCATCGTCAATGGCCGCGTCAGCCGGCCCGGGTGCTGGAGCGTGTACCGCTTCGAAGGCCGCGCCGGGCAGGTGGTTGTGGCCGAAGTCTATGCGCGGCGCATCGAGTCGCCGCTCGATTCCGCCCTCAAACTGACCGATGCCTCCGGCCGGCAACTCGCCTTCAACGACGATTTCGACGACAAGGGCGAGGGCTTGGAGACCCACCACGCCGATTCCCGTATTCTGACCACCCTGCCCGCCAACGGCGCCTATTTTCTCTACCTGGGCGATATGCAGGGGAAGGGAGGACCCGAGTATACGTATCGCTTGCGGATTGGCCCGCCCCGCCAGGATTTCGATCTGCGGGTGACGCCATCGGCCATCAACGTAGCCGGCGGCATGACCCTGCCGGTCACCGTATATGCGCTACGCAAAGATGGATTCGCGGGCGATATCCGTCTGGCGCTGAAGGGGGCGCCGGCGGGCTTCGTCCTCTCCGGCGCCACCATCCCGGCGGGTCAGGATGAACTACGGCTCACTCTCACCGCGCCGCCGCAAGCACGCCAGCAGCGCGAGCCGCTGACTCTACACCTGGAGGGCGTCGCGTCCATCGGCGGGCGCCAGGTGACCCGCCAGGCCGTGCCGGCTGACGATCGGATGCAGGCATTCTTCTACCGGCATCTGGTCCCGGCCCAGGAACTCAAGGTGGCCGTGCGAAGAGGCGGCCCGCTGCGGGCAAGCGCCAGAATCGTCAGCCCCGAACCGCTGAAGTTGCCATCGGGCGGCGCCGTCAAGCTCGAAGTCGAGGTCCCCTTGCCGCCAAACAGCCCCATCGGGCGGCTCCAGTACCAACTGAGCGACCCGCCCGATGGAGTTACCCTGGCGGGTGTAGCCGGAGTGCGGAACGGAGCCGAAATCGTTCTCCGCTGCGACGCCTCAAAAGCCAAGCCAGGTTTGAAAGGCAACCTGATTGTGACCGTCTCCGGCGAGAGAGCCGCGCCGGTGGTGAAGGGAAAGCCGCAGGCAAATCGGCAGCGCGTGCCCTTGGGCACTCTGCCCGCAATCCCGTTCGAGATCGTTCGTGCGGACGAAACTGCGTCCGGCCGTGCTGTGGCCGCGACAGCACTCCGGTGATCGGCATAGGGGCGGCGGTCACCCGCCGACCCCTGCCACACCACCGTGCGTACGGGTCCGCACACGGCGGTCCGAGATGGTTAGGCCGACACTTCCCCCAGTTCCAGTAGTGCCGCTCGGCGACGACGCGCTGTTTCCCCTGCCTGTCGCTGTTTCCCCTGCCTAACGGAGCCGCGCGGCTTCTGCTAAAGTGATTCAATTCGGCTGGCCGCGAGGCCAAGCCGCACAGGAGCACAACCGGAATGTTTGGTCGACGTCGTTGGCTGGTTCTTTTCGCGCCGCTATGCCTGTTGGCGCTCGTGGGACTCGGAATGTTTGCCCAACAGATGAGCCCTTCGAATCCATACCCAGGCGCATTGCTGGCCGGGCTCGAGTGGCGCGATGTGGGGCCCATGCGGGCCGGACGCTCCTTCGGCGTCGCCGGCCATGCCAGCCAGCCCGACACTTTTTATTTCGGCTCGGTGGGCGGAGGGGTGTGGAAGACCGAGAACGCCGGCCGCACCTGGTCTCCCATTTCCGACCAGGGCATTGCGATCGGCTCGATCGGCGCTATCGCCGTGGCTCCCTCGAATCCCAACCTGATCTACGTGGGCACCGGCGAGCCCGACATCCGCAGCCAGCACTCCTACGGCATCGGCATGTATAAGTCCACCGACGCCGGCAAGACCTGGACCCACATCGGTCTCGAAGCCAGCGAACATATCGGGCGCGTGGTGGTGGACCCGGCCAACCCCAACCGCGTCTACGTAGCGGCTTTGGGCCACGTCTACGACGCCAACCCCGAGCGCGGCCTCTACCGCTCCACCGACGGCGGCGCCACCTGGAAGAAGATCCTGTTCAAGGCCAAAGACCCGGACAATGTCGGAGCCATCGATGTAGCCATCGATCCTAAGAATCCGCGCGTGCTCTACGCATCGCTATGGGCCACGCGCCGTCCGCCATGGTCGGTCTACGCACCCTCCAATATGCCCGGCGGCGGCTTGTACAAATCCACCGACGGCGGCGACACCTGGAAGCAACTGGCGGGCGGGCTACCCAACGACGAGTTCGTGGGCAAGATCGGCATCGCGGTCGCTCCCAGCAATCCCAATCGCCTCTGGGCGGTGGTGGACGATCTCGGCGCCAGCGTGGCGCCACCCCTGCGCGGCGGCGGAGGCGGCGGCAACACCGGCAAGGGCGGCGTTTACGTCTCCAATGACGCCGGAGCCACCTGGAAGCTGGTCAATGGCGAGACGAGGCTCTGGGGCCGCGGCTGGTACTTCGAAGCGCTGACGGTGGATCCCACCGACCCCGACCGCGCCTACGTCATCAACACCGCCACCTACGTGACCACCGACGGCGGCAAGACTTTCGTGCCGCTCAAGGGCGCGCCCGGCGGCGACGACTACCACCAGCTCTGGATTAATCCCAAAGACGGCAACCGCATGGTGCTGAGCAGCGATCAAGGCACCGTGGTAAGCGTGGATCGAGGCAAAACCTGGAGTTCCTGGTACAACCAGCCCACCGCCCAGATCTATCACGTGGCCGCCGACAATCGCTTCCCCTACCGGCTCTACGGCGCGCAGCAGGATAGCGGCGGCGTGGGCGTCGGCACGTGGTCGCGAGAGGGCCTGCTGAACTTCCGCAACTGGGAACCCACCTGCCTGGCCGGCGAAAGCGCCACCGTCCTGCCCGATCCCAAAGACGGCAATATTCTGTATGGCAACGGCGCGGGGCGCTGCGACCAGGCGCTCAACATTTCCGTGCCGCTGGGCGGACAACTGCCGCCCGAAGATCCCGAAGATCCGAACCGCAGGACCTGGACGCTTCCCCAGGTTTTTTCCCAAGCCGACGAAGCGCTCTATTACGCCAACCAATTCGTGATGCGTTCGCGCGATCGCGGCCGCACCTGGCAAAAGATCAGCCCCGACCTCGCGCGCGTAAAGCCCGCCGTGCCCGCCACGCTAGATGCGGCTACGGCAAGAGACATCGACCAGCCCATGACCGACCGTTTCGGCGTGGTCTACACCATCGGCCCCTCGCCGCTCGAGGCCACCACGGTCTGGGTGGGCACCGACGACGGCCTGATTTATGTCACCCGCGACGATGGCAAAACCTGGAAAGATGTCACGCCCCCGGCCATGACCGCCTGGAGCAAGGTCTCGCAGATCGAAGCCGGCCATTTCGACGCCGGGACCGCCTACGCTTCCGTCGACCGCCATCGCCTCGCCGATAACCAGCCGTATATCTATCGCACCCACGACGGCGGCAAGACGTGGCGGAACGTGGTCGCCGGGATCCCCGCAGGCGCCTACGTCAACTCGCTGAAAGAAGACCCCCAAACCAAGGGGCTGCTCTACGCTGCCACCGAATTGCGGGTTTACGTTTCCTTCGACGATGGCGGCCAATGGCAGCCGCTGCAGAACAACATGCCGGTGACTTCGATCCGCGACCTCGTGGTGCACGGTGACGATCTGGACATCGCCACCCACGGGCGCGGCTTCTGGGTGATGGACCAGATCGCTCCGCTGCGGCAAATTGCCGCTGAGGCCGCCCGGATCGTCACCTCCAGCGCGTACCTGTTCCAACCCGGCGAAACCCATGGCATCCGCGCCGGCGGCATGAACGGTACGCCCATGCCGCGCGACGAACCGCAGTTACAGAATCCGCCCTCTGGCGTAGTGGCCTACTACTGGCTCAAGGACCGCGCCGCCGGGCCGCTGAAGCTCGAACTGGTGGATGGCCGGGGAGCCGTGCGCGCCTGCGCGGCCAGCGACACGCCGGTGCGCCCGCCGGATACCGAAACCCTGAACGTGCAGACCATTTGGATGCAGCCCGCGCCGCCGCCTTCGGCCGCTGCCGGAATGCATCGCTTCGCCCTCGGGGCCACGGCCGGACGCGGCGGCGGCTTCGGACGCGGCGCGGCCGCGCCTCCGACGGACGCCTGCCATCCCGCGGGCTCCGCGCCGGCCCAGACCGCGGGTGGACGCGGCGGACGCGGTGGAAGAGGCGGCGGCGGTGGCTTCGGACGCGGCGCCGCGAGCCTCGATCCCGGCGAGTATACCGTGCGCCTCACCGTCGACGGCCAGATTTATACCCGGCCGGTCACAGTCAAACCGGACCCGCGCGGCGCACCGGCCGGCGGCAACGAACCTTTCGGGGAGGATAAGTAGGTGGGACAGAAGATCGCTTTCTCTCCCACCTACTTGATTGGGAATCAGGCCGGCCCTTACTGCGAAATTACGGCCAGGAATCCGTCCGTGTTTCCGCCTTGGTAGGCCGCCTGATAGGATGCGCTGTTGACCGGAAAGCCGCCGCCGGTGGAACCGCCCACATACACCCTCCCATCCGAGCCAACCACAAGGCTGTAGCCGTTATTGACGGTCGCGCCCCCCAGAAACGTGGACCAGACGATGCCGGCGCTGCCTGCCACGTGCGGCTTGATCTTGGTGACGAAAACGTCGATCCCTCCACCCCAGGCGCCTTGGACCGTGTTGGCCGTGACGGGGAAATCCTGGGAAAGCGTGTAGCCCGTGACGTAAATATAGCCGGCCGCGTCGGTGGTCACGGCATAACCTACTTCCGCGTCCGAGCCGCCCAGATAAGTCGAATAGAGGACGAACTTGGAATTGCTATAGTTCAGCACTGACACGAATGTGTCGCCGTTGCCCGCATAGGTGGGCTGTGCCGCATCGGCGGTGACGGGAAAGTCGGATGACAGGGTGTAGCCGGTGACCACGATGTTTCCCGAGGGGTCGAGCGTCAGGCCGCGCGCCATATCGTTCTGAGTGCCGCCCAGATAAGTGGTATAAAGCAGCGAATCGACACCCACCTGGGTCAAATCCATCACTCCCACCACCACGTCAAAGGCGCCTGCCCGGTTGGGTTGATATTGATTCCCCGCCGCCGGGAACATGGTGGAATTGCTGCTGCAAGCGAAATACACCAGGCCGTTGGCGCCGACCGCGATACCGCGGCCGTCATCCAACAACTCGCCGCCCATGTAGCTGCCGTAGGTCAGAATTCCGCTGGTGGGGTTGATCTGCGCGATATAGGCGTCCTCCGGTCCGTTGATCGCGCTGGCATAGGCGTTGGAGGTTACCGGCCAGTCGGTGGAGGCGGTGGTGCCCGCCACGTACATGTTGCCGCTGGAATCGTAAGCCACCGCGTTGGCGCTCTCCGCGCCGGTGGTGCCGCCCAGATACGACGAGAAGACCAGCCCCGAAGTGCCGCTGATACCGGGATTCAAAACCAGCGCAAAGGCGGCCGTGTAGCTGGCCCCCCCCACCGAGTCGAAGGCGTTTTCGGTCAGCGGAAAGGCGGTGGACTTGGTAGTGCCGGCCACGTACATGTTTTGCGAGGAATCGACAGCCATGGCCAGGGGAATATCGTCGTTGGTGCCGCCGATGTAAGTCAGGTACGTGACCGGGTAGCCGCTGCCTGGGGCGTTGTTGATCACCGCCAGAAATATGTCCAGGTCGCCTTCGTTGGCGGTGGCGTAGGCCGTACTGCTGGCCACCAGGTCGGACGTGCCGGTAGCCCCGGCAACGTAAAGATTGCCCTGGTTATCGGTCTGGACGGCGGTAATGTAATCGTTCACGGAGCCGCCCATATAGGTCGAATAGGCCAGCACGGGGTCCACCACTAGGGCCCGTTTCGGATCGTAGCGATCGAGACGCAGCCCGACTGTGTGGCGGCCCAGCAGCAGGTAACCGCCCTGGACTTCGGTGCGGGCGGGGCCGGCGGAATCCTGCTGATAAATCACCGGACGCTTCTCGATGACCGTGCCCTCCGCGCCGTTGATCACCAGGTCGCCTTCCGGATTGAGGCTCAGCCTGGAAGCGCCGTCGAACTTCATCCGCACG
>JBKQVG010000164.1:0-5879 GCA_052325345.1 Bryobacteraceae bacterium | reverse complement strand
CCAAAGCGTATCAGCAGGCGATTTTTCAACAGGGCCAGCCCGCGGCCAACTTCTTCACGGACGACGTCAAGGGCGACTGCGAGCGGATCAAGGCCCGCGGCGCCGAGTTCACGATGCCGCCCACCACCGTGACCGGCTCGACCATTGCAATGCTGAACGACACCTGCGGCAACCTCATTCAGCTCACGCAGTTGAAGCGCTGGTAGGGCGGATGTTCAGCAGGAGAAGATAGATGACCGATCGCGCGCAGTACACACCGGGCCCGGCCAGCCGGGCGCAGGTACGAAAGGACGGAGAAAACTGGACGCTCATCGTCGTCCGAGAGCTGCGCCATTCGCCGGAAAAAGTCTGGCAGGCGCTTACCGACCCGGCGCATCTGCGCGAGTGGGCTCCCTTTGACGCCGATGGGAGCCTGGGTACGGTTGGAAACACGGTGAAGCTCACGACAGTGGGAGCGCCTACGCCGCGTGTGACCGAAACAACAGTGACGCGAGCCGACGCTGCCAGGATGCTTGAGTACAAGTGGGGTGGCTTCGATATGCGGTGGGAACTCGAAGCCCTGGGAGGCGGCACACGCCTGACGCTGTGGACCAACATCGGTCGCCGCTTCATCTCCATGGGTGCTGCCGGGTGGCACATCTGCTTCGATGTGCTGGACCGGCTTCTCGCCGGTCAGCCCATTGGACGCATCGTCGGCCCCGAGGCGATGAAGTTCGGCGGCTGGCAGCGATTGAACGCCGAGTACGCCAAGCAGTTCGGTATTGAAACGCCCAACTGGCCGCCTCAGGCGGCTCAACACTGACAGCATCGATCCCGGCAATTCCACCAACGTGACCATCACTCACTGTTATCTGCACACCGGCGACGACCAGGTCGCCATCAAAGCTCCCGCCGGCGCCCCCACCACCCACATGAGCATTACTCACAACCATTTCTATTCCGGACACGGCATGTCGATCGGCAGTACCACCGATGGCGGCGCTAGTAACATTCTGGTTTCCGACCTCACCATCGATGGGGCCGACAATGGTCTGCGTATCAAATCCAACATTACCCGGGGCGGCCTCGTAAGACGCGCCGAATCCGATTAAAGAGGACCCATGCTGCCTTTGAATCCGAGCCCGATGCGCCGCCGTGAGATGATGGTCGGTCTGGTCGGACTGAGTTTTCTGCCCAAAGCCCTGCGCGCGAACCTAGTTGAACCCAACGCAGCAATGTTGCCCGATTACCTGGCGGGGAGACTCAATGCCGTTGCGGCGCACTGGACTACGGAGATTGCCGCGATCCAAACGCCGGGCCGCGCCCGTAAGAGGAATCGTTTTGTCCGCGCCAAAGAGCGCGTTCTGCTGGGCGAGGCTCCCGAGAAACCGCCGCTCAACGCACGCGTGACCAAAACGACCGAGCGTGAGGGGTACCGCATCGAGAATGTGATGTACCAGAGCCGGGCAGATTTCTGGATCACGGCCAACTTGTATGTGCCTACACGCGGCACGGGACCCTACCCTGGCGTCCTCTCTCCTTGCGGACACTACGATCTGGGACGTTGCTATCCCGACTACCAGTTGGCTTACCGAAACATGGTAGAGAACGGGTTCGTGGTGCTGGCATTCGATCCGATCGGCGAGGGTGAGCGGCGCCACTTTTGGAATCCCGAAACTAACACTACGGACAAGCTGGGGCTGAATGGCCGAACGTCGAGCGCAACCACCGAACACTCGCTCGCCGGGCACGTTCTTCAGTTGCTTGGGGAAAACTTGAAACAGCATTTCATTTGGGATGCCAGGTGTGGGATCGACTACCTGCTATCGAGGCCGGAAGTCGACCCCAAACGGATCGGGTGTGCCGGCCACTCAGGCGGCGCCGGGGTGACCATGTACCTGAGCTGTCTGGACGAACGTATCCGCTGTGTAGTGATCCATGAAGGCGGCCTGGGTCATCAATGGCCCATCGATCCCGGGAGCGGGACGGAGCCGGGGGATGGCGAACATAATCTCTTCGGCGCGGCCCTGTACGGAATGGACACGGTCGAATTGAGCGCCGCGATTTCACCCCGGCCGCTGCTGGTATCGGTGGAGAACTTCAACCCGGCTTTCAACGCCGCGGCCGAGGATGTCAGGAAACGGTATGCGCTGCTGGGAGCGGCGGACCAATTCGCCACCGTGGAAGCGAAGGCGCCGCACGCATGGACGAAAAAGTTGAGCATCGCATCCACCGATTGGTTTTGCCGCTTCTTTTACAACCGTCCCGGGCCCACTGACGGGCCGGATTACCAACCGGAACCGGAGGAGGTGTTGCGCTGCCTGCCGAATGGATCGCTACGCTATTCGGGCTTCGACACGATTTTCACCCGCGCCCGCAAACAGGTTGCGGCGCTGCGCCCGGCTGTGCCGCGGCATGTGCCGGGCGAGTTGCGGCGTCTGTTGCGGTACCGGAAGATCGATGCACGCCCGGCGACGCAGGAAACAGGGCCCGACCGCGTCAACATTGGCTCCGAGGGACAAATCACGCTGCCCGCGATCATTGCGCGCTCCGCCGGCGGTGGTCTGGCGCCGGTTGTTCACCTGGATGAGGAAGGAGCGGAAGCGGCGCACGAGTCCGGCCTGCTGGCTCGGATCGCACAAAGCGGGAGGACCGTGGTCGCGGTGGATGTGCGCGGCATTGGCCGCTCCAAAATGGTATCGACAACCAAGCGCCGCGGCACCTTCGTTCAGGTCTTTAATGCCGAGACCTGGGCCAGTTACTTGGCTTGGCAACTCGACGATTCGCTGTTGGGGATGCGAGTCGCGGATACGATACGCGCCGTGGATTACGCCTTGACCTTACCGGGTGGGAGTGGCGGGGTGCAACTTGTCGGAAGAGGTATGGGTGCGTTGCTAGCAATGCTTGCGGCGGCGCTGGATTCGCGAATTATAGGGGTGGTCTGCCATGGAGCGCTGCTGTCGTATGCGACCATGGCCAGCGCCGATGGCACGCTGCTGGGAGCGGACCTAGTGATCCGCGGAGTGCTGAGGACTTTCGACCTGCCAGACATCGCGGCGTCGATCGCCGACCGGCCGTTGCGAATCATCGATCCGGTAGACGCGATGAAGCGACCCGTCGAGATTTCATCGGTGCGAAGCGCGTATCGCCGGACGGCTGACGCTTACTCCCACAAAGGCGCCGACGGCCGGTTCCAGATTTTGACGGCCAGTTCGGGTGCCGACCTGGTCGATGTCTATTTCAAATGAACGCTAACAGATCGCCACGCAGGCGGGCGCCCTCATCGACAAGAGCCTTCATCGCGGCCATGCACGCGGCTCGGCTGCACTTCATATCGAACGCGCCGCAGCCGTGGAGTTTCCCATCGCGAATCGCGCCGGAAAGAGGCTTCGCCATCCCGGCGACGTCCACCGTGTCGCAGTCCACATTCAACATAAGACTGCGGCCACCACCCGATCCCGCGAGCCTGCCGACGACGCTGAGCCGACCCGGCTCAGGCTCGAAAACCCGCGTCTGCAGCTTCCATGAGGTGAGCGACGCTTCGATGATTCGAGCTATTTCCCGCTCTCCCGACGCGCCCTTGGGGACCCGGTCACATGACTGAGTTGGTGCGTTGTGTCCTGCATGCACGGGCCGAAGAACGAAGCACCCGCTCTCGATAACCGGGCAAACGCGCTTACCGACTTACAGTCGGATCGAAAGGCTCGGGAAAAAACTGGTGGGCCGTGGGAGACTCGAACTTCCATGCACGAGGCGCCTCGTCCTGAGCGAGGTGTGTCTACCAATTCCACCACCGGCCCGTGTCTAGCTAGGGCGGGCCTCGAACCCGCAAAACTGCGGCTCTCAACCGCAGGCGTCTGCCGATTGCGCCACCTGGACATCTTGGTCCGCGCGGTAGGACTCGAACCTACGTAGCCATGGAGGCACCTGGGTTACGGCCGGTCCGTTTTGCGCTATGCCGCGCGCTGCCGCGCGCGCACTTGACAGCCCCGCCCGGCTCCCAAGGGCCCACTGAGATAAGGGAAAGGGGGCGGCAGGGAAAGTGTGTCAACGAACATAAAACAAGAAAAACCCAACCTTGACTCAGCGGGCGCTTTCATATATGGGGCAGGCTGTGTCGTGCACCCGTGCGCGACGGCTCCCTGGCGCGCCGGCATCGGTTTTGGTCCCTCACCGATACAGGCGATAAGATGGAGACTCGCATTCCCATGGAGAAACGTCTCAGCGCCGGCGCTGCGATTGGAATCTGGGCGCTGCTATGTGGCGCCGCTCTGTTGGCCTACTTGCCGGCGCTGCGGGGCGGCTTGCTCTGGGACGACGATCGCCACCTGACCAGCCCGGAGTTGCAGTCGCTCCACGGACTTTGGCGCATCTGGTTCGATATCGGCGCCACCCAGCAATACTACCCTCTCTTACACAGCGCTTTCTGGATGGAGCACCACGTATGGGGAGACGCCGTGCTGGGCTACCACCTGGTGAACGTGGTGCTGCACGCGACTGCGGCGTTCCTGGCCATCCTTATTCTACGGCGCCTTTCGCTGGCGGGTGCACTGCTGGCGGGCTTTCTCTTTGCGCTCCATCCAGTATGTGTGGAAGCAGTGGCGTGGATCTCCGAGCAGAAGAGCACGCTCTCCGCGGTTTTGTATCTCTCTTCGGCCCTGGCGTACCTGTATTTCGATCAGACCCGCCGCCGGCAGTCTTACCTGCTGGCCACGGCGCTGTTCGTGCTTGCGCTGTTGGCCAAAACGGTCACTGCTACCCTTCCGGCGGCTCTGCTGGTGGTGTTTTGGTGGAAGCGCGGGCGGATCGAATGGAAGCGTGACGTGTTGCCGCTGGCGCCATGGTTCGCGCTAGGCGCGGCCGCCGGGGTTCTCACCGCCTGGGTGGAGCGAACTTCGATAGGCGCCCAGGGTCCGGATTTCGCCTTGTCGCTGGCGCAGCGGCTCCTGCTGGCGGGCCGCGCTCTGTGCTTCTACGCGGAAAAGGTTGTGTGGCCGGCCAACCTGATGTTCACTTATCCGCGTTGGATCCCGGACCCGCGCCAATGGCTGCCGTGGCTCTTCCCGGCGGCAGTGGCGGCGGTGGCGGGCTCGCTCGGCTTGGCCGCCCGCCGCTCCCGCGGGCCGATGGCCGCGTTTCTCCTTTTCGCCGGAACGCTGTTCCCGGCACTCGGTTTCCTGAACGTTTACCCCTTTCTTTTTTCCTTCGTCGCCGATCATTTTGAATACCTGGCGACCCTAGCCATCATCTCTCCGGCCGCTTTCGCGCTGGCAGTGGCCGGCCGGAAGGTTTGGCCGGCCGGCTCGCCGCTGCCACGGATCTGTGCCGCCGTCGCCTTGCTGGCGGTTGCGGGAGCACTCACCTGGCGGCAGAGCGGCATGTATCGGGATTCGGAAACGCTCTATCGGGCCACTTTGGCGCGCAATCCCGCCAGTTGGATGGCGCACACGAATCTCTGCGGGTTGCTGGTGCGGAAGCCCGGAGACTTGGCGGAAGCCATGGCCCAATGTGAAATCGCGCTGCGCCTCAGGCCGCGCTCGGCGGAAGCCCACAACAACCTGGGAATCGCTTTAGCGCAAATGCCCGGCCGGCTGCCCGCTGCCATCACCGAGTTCCGCGCGGCCGCGGCGATGAAACCGAATTTCGCCGAAGCGCACTTCAATTTGGCCAACGCCCTGGCGCAAATTTCCGGGCGTCAGGCCGAGGCTATTGCTCAATACAAGGTGGCCCTACGGATTTGGCCGGCTTACCTGGAGGCGCACATGAACCTGGGTACCGTTCTGCTGCGAATTCCAGGCCGGTTGCCGGACGCGATCGAGGAGTACCGGGCGGCTCTGCGGCTCGACCCGCACCTCGCGGAAGTACACAATAATTTGGCGAGCGCCCTGGCCCAGATTCCC
>JBKQVG010000163.1:0-9294 GCA_052325345.1 Bryobacteraceae bacterium | reverse complement strand
GCGGACCGGGCTCGGCGTCGCTCTGGGTACACATGGGCGGCATGGGGCCGCGCAGTCCCAAGCTGTTGCCCAACGGTAGCATGCCCCCGCCCCCGTACCAGGCCAAGGATAATCAGGATACCTGGCTGGACGCGACCGACCTGGTGTTCATCGACCCGGTGGGCACCGGCTACAGCCGCGCCAAGACCATTGAGGTGGCGCGCCGCATGAACGGCGTGCAAGGCGATATTCAGTCGGTGGGCCAGTTTATCCAGACCTATGTGGAGCGCAACAGCCGCGAGCTGTCGCCGCTGTTCATCGCCGGAGAAAGCTATGGCACGTTTCGTACCGCCGGCCTGGCGGGATACCTTATCGACCGCGGCCTGGCCCTCAACGGCATCGTGCTGATTGGCACCACCCTCAACCTGGAAACCATCTGGAGCCGCAGCGACGACCTGGTCTACGAGCTGGAATTTCCCACCTACGCCAACGACGCCTGGTACCACAAGAAAGTCGCCGCCGATCTGCAAAAGAAGGACCTCAAGAGCTTCCAGAAGGAGGCCGAAGCGTTTGCCATGGGCGAGTACGCGGCCGCCCTGGCTAAAGGCGACGAACTGGCGCCCGCCGAAAGGAAAGCGGTCATCGACAAGCTGGTTCGCTTCACCGGCCTGGACCCGAAGTACCTGGAAGACACCAACCTTCGCTGGGACGTTTCGCACTTCACCCGCGAGTTGCTGCGCGACCAGCACGAAGTGATCGGCCGTTACGATGGGCGGCTGGCCGGTCCGTCCGGCATGAATACCGGTGAAACCAGCGAATACGATCCTTCGAGCACGCTCATCACCCCGCCCTTCACCGCCGTCTTCACCCATTATATTCGCGACGAGCTGGGATACAAGACCGACCTGTACTACTATCCGAGCGGCGGGGTCCAGCCGTGGGATTACGGCTCGGGCAACAGCTTCGGCGACACCACCGCGCTGCTGCGCAGCGCCATGACCAAGAACCCTTACATGAAGGTCATGATCGCGGCCGGATACTTCGACCTGGCCACGCCGTATTACGCCGTGGAGTACACCTTCAATCACATGGGGCTGCTGCCGGAGATGCACAAGCGCATCACCTGGGGCTTCTACCCGGCGGGCCACATGCTGTATATCGACAGCGATTCGCACGCCAAGCTGAAACACGACTTCGACGAATTCGTGGCGGGCTCGCTGCCGAAGGACACGCGGTAGCGGAACGCATGAATTGTGGGGCGGGCAATCCGGCCCGCAGCCCCTTCTGAGGCGGCTTTTTCGGGCGTGGGCGAATCGTCCCGCTCGCGAAACGCCGGCTAATAGCCGGCGGCAGCCAAGATTGACTGCCCCACAGCTTGCAGTAGAGCCGACATGCCCGAAACCCGCGGCGATCTGTGGCTGATCCGGCACGGAGAGACCCAGTGGACTCTCTCCGGCGCGCATACCGGCCGCACCAACCTGCCTTTGACGGAAAACGGAAAGCGACAAGCTCTGGCGTTGCGGCGGCAGCTCGCCGGGCGCAGCTTCGCCCTGGTGCTGACGAGCCCGCTCGATCGTGCCCGGGAGACCTGCCGGCTGGCGGGCTACGCCGATCAGGCGATCGTCGATCCGAATTTGGCCGAATGGTGCTACGGGAGTTACGAGGGGCGCACTACGGCGCAGATTCTGGCGGAGCGTCCCAACTGGTCGATCTGGGACCAGGGCCCGCTCGGTGGCGAGACCATCGACGAAGTGGCCGCGCGCGCCGAAGCCGTCATCGCCCGCGCCTTGACCGCGAACGGCGACGTGGCGCTGTTCGCCCATGGCCACCTCTTGCGCATCCTGACCGCGCGCTGGCTCGAGATGCCTCCCGACGCCGCCCGCCGTTTCGCCCTGGAAACCGGCACGATAAGCGTGCTGGGCTACGAACGCGACACGAGGGTGATCGCGAGATGGAATTGGCGTGAAGGCGGTTAGCGCCCTCAGAGGCTCCTTCGCCCCACCCTCGCCTGCCACCTTCGGGCCGCTTGCTACACTGTAATTTCCTTATGGCCGTCAGCAAAGAGTTGTTGGAAATTCTGGTGTGTCCGATCTGCAAGGCCACCGTCGAGCTGAAGCTCGACGAGAGCGGCTTGAAATGCGTGGAATGCCATCGCGTGTACCCGATTCGCGACGACATCCCCGTCATGCTGGTGGACGAAGCCAGAATCGAAGATTAGAAAGTCGTGGCAAGCGTTTTGGACGATGTCGAACCGGCCGGCTCGGTGGCCGTGCTCCGTTTGCGATCGCTGGGCGACTCGGTACTGACCACGCCGGCGCTGCGCATCCTGAAGCGCGCCCGGCCCGATCTGCGCGTCGCCGTGATGGTGGAAGACCGGTACCGCGCGGTCTTCGAAGACCAGCCGGACACGGACGAAATCCTGCCGCCGCGGCTCGCCGCGCTGCGCCGGTTCCGGCCGGCATTGTGCCTGAATCTGCATGGAGGCACGCGCAGCGCCTGGATGACGCGCGCCTCGGGAGCGCGTTGGCGCGCCGGCTTCGGCCATTACCGCATGCAATGGGCCTATAACTTGGGCATTCCCCGGGCACAGCAAATCCTGGGCGTCGAGCGCACCGTGCACACCGCCGAGCATCTGGCCAGCGCCATGTTCTGGCTGGGCGCGGCAACTGGCGAGATCCCGCGCGCCAGCCTGGGGAGCCGCGCGCCGCGAGAAGCGTCACCGGCGACGGCCGTGCTTCATCCATTCGCCGCCACGCCGGAGAAGACCTGGCCTGCCGAAGGCTTCCGCGCCGTAGCCGGGCATCTCGAACACTCCGGGATGGAAGTGGTGACGATCGGGAGCGCGGGCGACGACTTCACCCCGTTCCGCGCCTGGCGGAGCATGCCCGGCGCGCCGCTCGGGGAAGTCAAGGATCTGCTCGCGGGCGCCGCGCTCTTCGTCGGCAACGACAGCGGGCCGGCCCACATGGCCGCGGCTTTCGGCCTGCCCGTGGTGACCATCTTCGGCGCTTCCGATCCGGCCATCTGGGGACCCTGGCGCACCCAGTCGGAAGTGATCGAAGCAACCGGCGGCGGCATCGGGGCGGTGAGCGTGGACCGGGTATTGGAAGCGCTGGCGCGCCTGGGGGTGCGGGCGTGAAGGAACTGGGCCGGCTGCTTTCCTACGCCCGGCGCTACGCGCCGCACCTGGCCGGATCGTTCGTGCTGATGGCCGCCGCCGGCGCGGCGCAGGGCACCATGGCCCTGCTCACCAAGCCGATTTTCGACAAGGTGCTCAGCGCCCATCCAGCCACGGGCCTCACCCCACTGCTGCCCCACAAAATCTTCGGCCACCAGGTCTTCCTGGAACAACTCGTGCCCCTGCACAAACCCGTCTGGACGCTGGTCGCGGTGGCCATCGTGGCGGTCTTTCTGATTAAGGGAATCTGCGACTACCTGGGCAACTATTTGGTCAGCTATGCCGGCCTTTCGGCAGTCACCGACTTGCGCAACGCGGTGTTCGACAAGATTCAGCGCCAGGGAGCCCAATTCTTCGAAGCCCATTCCACCGGCCAGCTCATGTCGTCCATCATGAACGACGTGGACAAGGTGCAACTGGCCACCTCGCAGATGCTGGCCGATTTCCTGCGCCAATCCTTCAGCGCCATTGCCTTCAGCCTGGTCGTCCTGACCAGCGATTGGCGCCTGGCCGTGGTGAGCCTCACCGTGCTGCCTTTTGTGATGTGGCCCACGCGCCTGATCGGGAGGCGCATTCGCCGCATCAGCCGCGGCACCCAGGACCGCCAGGCCGAGCTGAACCAGATCCTGCAGGAGACCCTCAGCGGGCACATGGTGGTAAAAGCGTTTGGCGCCGAGGAATACGAATTGCGGCGCTTCCGCACCGCCGCGCGGCGGCTGCTTAAGAGCAACCTGCGCTATACCTTGCAGCAGGCGATTTCCTCGCCCCTGATCGAGCTGTTCGGCGCGGTGACCATCGTGGCCCTGCTGACCTATGCGGTGACCCAGATCAAGGCCGGGGCGATGACGCCAGGCGATTTCACCGCCTTCGTTACCGCCTTGCTACTGCTCTACGAGCCCGTCAAGCGCCTGGTGGGCATCCACAACATTTTCGAGCAGGCCCTGGGGGCGTCGCAGAAAGTTTTCGAATACCTCGATCATCGCGAAGATATTCCCGTCCGTCCGGACGCCGTAAAGATGGAGGCGTTTCGCCAGGGTATCGTTTTCGACCGCACCGCGTTTCACTATCCTTCCGCCGCGGGTGGTTTCCATCTCGGGCCGCTCACGCTCGAAGTCGATGCCGGAACGGTGGTTGCCCTGGTGGGCCCGAGCGGCGCCGGCAAGACCACCCTGGCCGACCTGGTCGTGCGCTTCTACGACGTCACCGCCGGCGCGCTGCGCGTGGACGGCGTGGATGTGCGCGACCTGGATCTCGCCTCGCTGCGGGCGCATATCGGCATCGTGGCGCAGGACACCTTCTTGTTCAACGACACGGTGGCCAAGAACATCGCCTACGGGCGGCCGGACACCCCGCCAGAGCTGATCCGCCGGGCGGCCGAGACGGCGCTGGCCCACGACTTCATCGAGCGGTTGCCGGAAGGCTACCAGACCGTGGTCGGGGACCGCGGCTTCCGCCTCAGTGGCGGCGAGCGGCAGCGGCTGGCGATTGCGCGCGCTTTGCTCAAGAACGCGCCCATCCTGATCCTCGACGAGGCCACCTCGCACCTGGACAGTGAAAGCGAGATGCTGGTGCAGAAGGCGCTGGCCAATCTGATGGAGCACCGCACCGTGATTGTGATCGCGCACCGCCTCTCCACCGTCCGGCGCGCCGACAAGATCGTAGTCCTGGAAAAAGGCGGAATCGTGGAAATGGGAACGCACGAGGAACTGGTGAATCGCGGCGGCGTGTATCAACGCCTGCATGAACTGCAGTTTGTGAGCGCCGGATCGGCGGTGGACCTATGAGCCTGCGCAGCATGACGGGCTTTGCCAGGGTGACCAAGCCCCTGGCCGGCGGGAACGGCCAGGTGGGGGTGAGCCTGAAGACCGTGAACCATCGCGGCCTGGACGTGCATTTTCATTTGCCGCCGGAGCTGGACTCGCTGGAAGGCGACCTGCGCGCGGCCGTCAAGGCCGGCGTGGTGCGCGGCCACTTGCAGGTGAGCGTCGACATCGCCACGGCCGCGGGCGCCGCGATCGGCCTCAACCGCCCGCTCCTCGACGCCTACATGCGTGCCTTCCATGAGGCGGCGGACGCGTACCAGATTGGCAGCCAGGAGCCCGACCTGAACGCCGCCCTGCGCGTGCCCGGCATGCTGAACGCCAGCCAGGGCCAGGATCCGGGCCTGGAGACCCGCCGCGTGGTGCTGGAAGCCGCCGCCGAGGCGGTGGCCGCGCTCAATGAATTCCGCGAGCGCGAGGGAGCGGCGATGGCCCGCGAAATGCGCCAGCGCACCCAGAGCCTCGTCAAACTGGTGGAACGCATGGAGCAAATCCGCGGAGGTGCTACCGCGGCCTTTCAGAAACGATTGAGAGAAAGGCTGGCCGATTTGCTGCACGGCGCCGGCATCGATCCGCAGCGTTTGCTCCAGGAAGCGGCACTGGCGGCCGACCGCAGCGATATTTCCGAAGAACTGGTCCGTCTGCGCACCCACGCCGAGCAGCTCGAACGCCTGCTGGGCGGCGACGGCGAGGTGGGAAAGCGGCTGGATTTCCTGTCGCAGGAAATGAATCGCGAAGCCAATACGGTTCTGTCCAAGACCGGCGGGCTGGGCGACCTGGGGCTGACCATCACCGAGCTGGCCCTGGCGGTGAAGTCGGAGATCGACAAAATCCGCGAGCAGGCGCTGAATCTGGAATAGACGCAGCCACCCATGACCACCGTGTTCATTGTCTCGGCGCCCTCCGGGTCCGGAAAGTCCACCCTGGTGGCGAGGCTGCTGGCCCGCGTGACCGGCCTCATGTTTTCGGTTTCTTACACCACCCGCGCCCGGCGAGGCCAGGAAGTGGACGGAGAGGACTACCGCTTCGTGAGCCGGACGGACTTCCAGGCCATGATCGGGCGCGGCGAGTTTCTGGAATGGGCGGAGGTCTTCGGCAACTATTACGGCACCCACCGGTCCATCCTGGAGGAAGCCCGGCGGCAAGACCGGGACCTGGTACTCGACATCGACGTGCAAGGTGCGAGACAATTAAAGGGTCAGATTCCCGAAGCGGTTTCCGTCTTTATCCTCGCTCCCTCGCGCCAGGTTCTGGAACAACGCCTGCGCGCGCGCGGGGAAGACCGGGAGGAAGTGATCGAGAGACGCTTGGGCGAAGCGGCCGATGAGATCCGGAACTACAAGGCTTACGACTATATCCTGATCAATCGGGACCTGGACGAGTCCGACCAGGTATTGAGCGGCATCGTAATCGCGGAAAGAGCGCGGCGAACGAAGATCGAGGACCGGATCCCGGCGATTCTGGCGACATTTGAACGTTGAAGAGGAATCGAAGTTATGGACAAGCCACCACGCAACAACGCCCACTGCACCATTCCGGACGATCCGGATTTGAGCACCTACCGGTTCATCATCGTGGCCGCCAAGCGCGCCCGCCAATTGCAGGGCGGCGCCCGGCCGGTGCTGCCGACATCGTCGAAGAAGTCCACCATCATCGCCATGGAGGAAGTGCGGCGCGGGCTGGTGAAATATAGCTTGACGGGCCAGGCGCCCGAGCAGCCCCTGGTGGAAGCCGAGCCGGTTCTTTAGAAACCGCAACGAGAATATGGCCGCCGATAAACGCCGATGAACGCCGATAAGAGAATTATTAGAATTATCGCCGTTCCTCGGCGTTTATCGGCGGCAAATGGGTTTTTGGCGCCATGAAAATCGTGCTGGGCGTGGGTGGCGGCATCGCGGCCTATAAATCGGCCGAGCTGGCCCGGCTGCTCATGCAGGAAGGGCACCAGGTGCAGGCGGTGATGACCGCGGCTGCACAGGAATTCCTTGGTCCCATGACGCTGGCCGCGCTTACTGGGCGGCGCGTACTGAGCGACCTGTTTGCCATCGAAAACGCCATCGATCACATTCGCGCGGCTCAGGAAAACGAGCTGATGGTCGTCGCCCCGGCCACGGCCGACCTGATCGGGCGCCTGGCCAATGGCCTCGCCAACGACTTTCTCACCACGCTGTATCTGGCCTTTACCGGCCCGGTGCTGCTGGCGCCGAGCATGAATGTGAACATGCTGGCGCATCCGGCGGTCGAAGCGAACCTGGAAACGCTGAAGCGGCGCGGAAACCGGATCGTCGAGCCGGGAGTCGGGTACCTGGCCTGCGGCATGACCGGGCCGGGCCGCATGGCCGAACCGGAGGAAATCGCCGAAGCGGTGGGGCGCGAGGCGCGCCGGCGGCGCGATCTGGAAGGCGAGGTGGTGCTGATCACCGCCGGCCCCACCCAGGAGCCGCTACCCGGTGCGCTACATTACCAACCGTTCCAGCGGCAAGATGGGGTACGCGCTGGCCGAAGCGGCCGTATCGCGCGGCGCCGGCGTAGTGCTGATTTCAGGGCCGGTGGCGCTTCGCCCGCCGCGGGGCGTGGAACTGGTTCCGGTTCACACCGCGGTCGAAATGCGGCGCGCGGTGTTGGACCGGCTGGGCCCGGCTACCATCGTAATCAAGGCCGCCGCGGTGGCCGATTTTCACCTGACCCGCGTTCCCGCGCAGAAAATGAAAAAGACCGCGGCGCGGCTATCGCTCGAGCTCGATCCTACGCCCGACATCCTGGCCGAACTGGGCGGCAAGAAAGGCGACAGGCTGCTGATCGGTTTCGCCGCGGAGACCGAAAACCTGGTGGAAGAGGCACGGCGCAAATTGCGCGCCAAGAATTGCGACATGGTCGTCGCCAACCTGGTGGGCTCGGCCGAAGTGGGCTTTGAAGCTGAGCTGAACGAGGTGGTGCTGGTGACTTCCACCGGCGAAAGCGTCGAGGTGCCGCGCGCCCCCAAACGCGAAGTGGCGGAGCGTATTTTCGACGAAATACTCAAACTCCGCCTGGCCCTGCACGCCGCCCAATGACAACCGAACAGCTTCGCCAATACCTGGAGTTTTACCGCGACCTCGGCGTGGTCGATCTATACCGGCGCGAGGTGGCACAGACTTCAGTCTGTGTAGCCTCGTCCGGCACGCCACAGAAAGCCGAAGTTGAACTGCCGCCGATGGCGCCGGCCGCCGAGACGCTGTTTCAGATTTTCGAGGACATCGGCGATTGCAAGCGCTGCCGCCTGCACGAAGGCCGCAACAAGCTGGTCTTCGGCGTGGGCGACGAGCGTTCGTCGCTGGTATTCGTCGGCGAGGGCCCGGGCGCGGATGAAGATGCGCAGGGCATCCCGTTCGTCGGCCGGGCGGGCCAGTTGCTGACGCAGATGATCGAAAACACCGCCCGCAAGGAAGGCATGCCGCTGCGGCGGGAAAATGTTTACATCTGCAACGTGGTGAAGTGCCGGCCGCCGGGCAACCGCACACCGGAACCGGACGAGATGGAGATCTGCGGCCAGTTCCTTTTCCGCCAGCTTTCCACCATCCGCCCGAAGGCGATCTGCGCCCTGGGAGGCACCGCCGCGCGGGCCTTGACCGGACACAAAGAAGGCGTCACCAAGATGCGCGGACGCTGGTTCGAGTGGCGCGATATCCCGGTTCTGGTCACCTACCATCCCTCCTATCTTCTGCGCCCGTACAACCAGAACGCCAAACGCGAGGCCTGGGAAGATCTGAAAAAGCTTCTCCACTTCGTGTATGACTGAAGAAGTAGCCGGCTTTCACCCGTCGCGAACACCGTGGCGCAGGATGAATGGCCTAATGCCTCATACTTTTCCGGCTTCCGAGCGCTTCAATAAGTCCTGGTGGGGCGGACGCCCCACCAATTTCGCCGCGTTCCGGACTATCTCCCAGCCTGGATGAGCCTGAAACCTGGCTCACTCGAAATTCCACGAGAGCAGGAGTTCGGTGTCTGGGCGCGCGCCCGTCGGTTGCCGCCTCCCGGGCCGGGCGTTACAATCGGGCTTCTTCCCTGAGCGAGCCGCCGCGCGCGCATGGGCCGCCTCATCCTTCCGCCGTGGTAGAGGTTCCTGGAGACTCGAATGCAAACGGATCGGATGTTGTTGAGCGGCGATGAAGCGGTGGGGCGGGCCGCGCGCGATGGCCACGTCAGGCTGGGCACCGGCTACCCGGGCACGCCGTCGACCGAGATCCTGGAAGCGTTCTCGGAACTCGGCGGCCACGCTCAGTGGGCCCCCAACGAGAAGGTCGCGCTCGAAGTGGCCATCGGCGCGGCGTTCGCGGG
>JBKQVG010000162.1:0-21496 GCA_052325345.1 Bryobacteraceae bacterium | reverse complement strand
TGGTTGTTGCCGCCGTTGAGGGGCGAACTGATCATGGTGCGGCTTCCGGCCCAGGCCATTCCGCCGGCCACGGCCGCGTTATTCAGCGCCGCCCATAGACTCGAAACCTGCGCGCTCTTGATGTTCGATAACTGGCTTGTGGCGAACGCCGCGGTGCAGCTCGAATAGCCCTTGCAATACGCCGAGCCGGTTCCGCCGAGAGCCGATTCCAGGAACGGCTGCGCGGGAGCCTGCGCCGCCGACAACGTGGCGGGGCAGGGATACGAGGCCCCGCACAGGGCCAAATACAGGCTGGCGTAGGCCTGGGCGAAGGTTTGCCCGCCGAGCGTGGTCATGTACGGCACGGCGTCCAGGTTGATTTCCATGAAATCGTTCCGCGAGATACGGCCGATGTAGCCCACTTCCATGGTCATGCGGTTGGAAAGCTGACGCTGCACGGAAACCGTCCAGTTATCGGTCCGGTTGGGCCGGTAGTTGGGATCGAGCGCCGTGGCGTCGCCGGCGTTGGGGTTAGCCGCGCCGGGGTAGAAGGGCTGCGCCAGGGTGGCCGCCGCCGACGGCAGCGGCGCCGAATTCCCGTCAACGCCGATGCGAAACGCGTTGGCCGGG
Source organism: Bryobacteraceae bacterium (assembly GCA_052325345.1). Lineage (GTDB taxonomy): Bacteria > Acidobacteriota > Terriglobia > Bryobacterales > Bryobacteraceae > JBEKYD01. Next base: position 20,887 of record JBKQVG010000162.1, on the reverse strand, counting down.
GTGACTTGGGCCGTTCCGAGGCACTGTCCTTGCATATTCGGGCCTTGGCAGGTGACGCTCTGCAACATGCCCGGGCCGAGCAGCGGCACGAGCACCTGGTTGACGCCGTTGACGCGCCCGTAAATCCGCCCGTAGCCGGCGCGAATCACGGTTTTGCGGTCGCCGAAGAGCCTCCCCAAAAGCCCACTGCCGAACGCAGGATTCCAGGCGACGGAGGCGCGCGGGCTGAACTGCCCGTAGAACGGATTATACGGATACTTCATTCCGCTGGCCACGTTCCGCACCAGCGCGAATCCCAGCGTCGGGTCGTAATTCGATCCAGCCAGCGCCGCTTTTTCCCGCTGCGTGATATAGCCGCTGAAAGTCACCGGGTTGTCGCTATTGTCCACCAGCTCCACCTGCTTGCCGTTGAGCTCGTAGGGCGGCATTTCCAGCGCGTAGGCTATGCCGTAAGTAAGCGTGAAGGACGGCCTCACGTGCCAGGTATCGCTGAAGTACACGTTGTAGTAAGGGATAATGCTCTGGTCGAAGGCCACGCTGCCGACCGGCTGCAAAGCCAGGCTCGAGCCGGCGCGCGTGTACGCCACCTGGGTTTGCGGCACGATGCCCAGGACTTCGCTGTACAGGTTTTCATAGGCCGAGTATTGGGCGCTGGGCACGGTGCTGGGAATGTAAGGCGAACTGCTCCAGTTGTTCAGGCCATAGTTTCCCGTCCAGTAGACGATCTGGTTGTTGATGCCAACGCCGTTATCCGTGCGCATGTGGAAATCGTAGTTGCGCTGGTAGGTGCCGCCGAATTGGAACAGGTGGTTGCCTTTCAGCATGGTCAGGTTATCGCTGATCTGCTTGTCCTGCCCGTCCCAGAAGCGTTGCCGGATGCACTGCGTATTGGTGTTGTACGGCGCCAGGTTGTTCACGCAGCTAGTGCCTTCCGGGGTGGTCTCGGAGATGAACGGATCGCCGAGTTCCAGGGCTCCGCCCAGACCGGCGATCTGCGGCGGCGCATTGGCCGTGCCCCACTGCCAGAATTGGCGGATGTAGGCAAAGCGGAAATCGTTGGTGGTGTTGGTGGTGATATTGGTGGTCAGGCCGGTAACCAGGTAGGCGTCGATCTGGGGCCGCGGCGCGGTGGCCGCCGGCGTGCCGAGCGTATCGCCGGGCAAGCCGCCGCCGATGTCCACCTGGTTGGTCGTCAGGCTGACCAGCCGCGTGTAGCGGCCGCTGATCATCCAGCGCCACTTGTCGTTGAAATCGTGGTCAATGCGGGCGATGTAGTTGTTGGTGGTCAGGGGGGCGCGGATCTGCGACAGGAAGCCAATGACGTTGTAACCGTCGCCGCTGCCATAGTTCGGATCGTTGCCGGCCGGCAACTGCGAGTTCCAGATCTTGCTCACCACGGGGTTCAAACCGAGACCGCGCGGATCGAGCCCGGACGGATTCACGGTTGCGCCGTTCACCGTCACGGGAGTATTGGTCAGGTTGTACGGCACGTAAACACCGCTGGAATTGGCGATCTGAATCACGCCTTCCCGCAGCAGGGCAGTAGGCACTGGGTGTTCATACGTGCCTACGTTGGGGAAGCGCATTCCTTCATAGTTCAAAAACGCATACCACTTCCCCAGTTTGGAGTTGAATGGGAAGATCGGCCCGCCGAGGCTGCCGCCGAACCGCTCGCGGTGGTTGGAAGGCAGCGGGGTATAACCGAGGTTGCTCAAGTCGCAGGTCTGCACCTTGGGGTTGCAGGCCGTGTGGTTGTTGGTCCAACTGTTCGCCGCGCCCACGTCGGTCGCGAAGTAGTAGTCGTAGGCCGAGCCGTGATACTGGTTGGTGCCGCGCTTGGTCACCATTTGCACGCTGCCGCCGGTCGAGTTATTGAAATCCGCCGTCTGGCCAAACACACCGACTCTTACTTCCTCGATGCTTTCCACGGGCGTCGCCACCACGCCCGAAGCCACGGCGCCGGTCTGCACCCCGCCCATCCCGGTGAAGTTCGTCTGGTAACCCGTGGTGTTGCCGGCCATGTCGTCGCTGACGTTGCCGCCGTCCAGCATATAGGTATTCTGGTCGTTGAACGAGCCCGCGATGAATCCACCGGAGCTACCCCAACTGGATGCCGCCGGGGTCACCAGGGGTTGCAATACGATCAGGGTGGTGACATCACGCCCCAGATTGGGCAAATTCATGATTGACGAGCCGGAAATGGTGGTTCCGACGGTGGAATTGGTGGTTTGCAACTCCGCCCCGACCGATCCGGTTACCTCCACCGTGGTGGTGGTGCTCCCCACCTCCAGGGTAGCGTTCACGGTAATCGTGGTGCTTACCTCGACGTGTTGCGATGCCACGCGATAGGTGGCGAATCCTTGCTTGGTAAACGTCAGAGCGTAATCCCCCGGTGGCACATTTACGAAAACGTACCGGCCGGCTACATTGGTTTTCGCGGCCAGCGCCGCATTTGTCGCCAGATCAGTCAATGTGATATTAGCGTCGGGAACAACCGTGTTCTGCTGGTCTTTCACGATGCCGGTGACGCTGCTGGTTGAGGTAGCCTGTGACCAGACTGGCATCGTACCGAGGCATAAGAGTATACCCAGCACCACGACCAGCCGCCCGAAGACAAAACGAGAAGTTTGGAAGGAAGCGGACATAACACCACCTATGGAGCTTAAGCCGGCTTGACTTAAGTACACCCGACTTCGGTCTATGGGCTCAGAAGGCCCGCCACGGCCGGCGCTGCTATTTCGACCCGCCGATCAGTGTTGTATAACACTTTCGCTAACAAAAATCAATAGTTTAAGACCTTAATCTCGCTTTGTGGCGGAACTCCACAAATTCGCGTATCAAAAGCCGCGCGGATCGTCGTTCCGACGGGATTGTGAGGGGTTACGACTTACGGTTATCCAGGCCGAGCTTACGCATTTTGGCCTGGAGGGTGGTACGTTTCATGCCCAAGCGGGCCGCGGCGCCGTTTTCGCCGCCCACCTTGCCGCCGGATTCGCTCAGGGCACGCTCGATGGCGTCGCGTTCGGCGTCGGCCAGGGTGACCGCGCCGGCGGCGGCAGCGGTAACCGGGGCCGGCGTCTTGACGGCGATGCGGGGGAGCTCGCGCACGGGCGCTTCGAGGGACGCGCCCTGCGACAATATCACGGCCCGCTCGATGAAATTCTGCAGCTCACGGATATTCCCGGGCCAGGCATAGCGCTCCAAAGCCTGCATCGACTCGGCGGGAATATGGGTGATGCGCTTGTTCATGCGGCGCGCGAACTGTTGCACGAAGTAGCGCACCAGCAGGGGGATGTCTTCGCGGCGCTCCCGCAGGGCCGGCGCGGTGATGGGGAAGACGTTCAGGCGGTAATAAAGATCGGCCCGAAACAGCCGCTGTTCCACCATTTCCGCCAGATTGCGATTGGTGGCGGTCACCAGACGCGCGTCGGTGTGGATGGTCCGCGAGCTGCCCAGGCGCTCGAATTCGCGCTCCTGCAGGACGCGCAGCAGCTTGGTTTGCAGTTCGAGCGGTATCTCACCCACTTCGTCCATGAACATGGTGCCGCGATGCGCCAGCTCGAAACGCCCGACGCGTTGCGCGATGGCGCCGGTGAACGCCCCTTTTTCATGGCCGAACATTTCGCTTTCGAGCAGGCCGGTGGGGATGGCCGCGCAGTTGAGCTTGACGAAAGTGCCGTGGCGGCGGGAACTGAGATCGTGGATGGCTCGCGCCAGCAGTTCCTTGCCGGTACCGGTTTCGCCGTAGATCAAGACGGTGGAATCGGTGGGGGCGACGGTTTCGACTTGTTTGAGGATAGCCTTCAGAGCGCGGCTTTGCCCGACAATGTCCTCGAAGCGGTTGTCGGTGCGGATTTCATCTTCGAGGTAGACCTTCTCTTCGGCCAGACGGGCATTGAGCTCTTCGATGCGCTTATAGGAAAGGGCGTTTTCGAGGGCAATGGCGATCTGCCCGGCCACCTGGGTATAGAACGGGACGTCCCGGGGGTCGAAAAAATCCGGCTGCCGCGAGCCCACGCTCAACATTCCCAACGACTTGCCGAGAAAAATCAGGGGAGCGGCGCAGATCGACCGAATGCCCTCGCGTTCCAGGATGGCGCTGGTGACGGGGGACATGGGGAGGATGTCCTCGGCGCCGAGCACCATCCCTTCCCGGCCGCGGAAAACGATGCCCGCCAGAGTATGGGCCACCGGGATCTCGGCGTCTTCCTGCATGGCGCCCTGGCTATCGGGGAAATCCAGAACTTTCAGGCGCAGCACGTCTTTTTCGGCGTCGTAGGTCATGATACTGGCGAAATCCAAGCCGAAAATGCGCCGCAACGCGGAGGCCACGGTCTGAAACAGGGACTTGATGGAGAGGCAGCTCACGGCCGCGTTGTTCACTTCGAGCAGGGCCCGCAGACGGTCGCGCTCCTGCGCCAGTTGCCTCTCGTAAGCTTGCGCGGACTCGGCGTTGAGGGCGTTATCCACGGCTATGGCCACCTGCCTGCCCACCTGTTCCATGAATTCGATATCTTCGGACGAATAGGCGTTCTTCTGAGTGGAACCGAAGGTCAGGCCGCCCAAATCGTGCTGGGCGGTGAACAGAGGCAGGGTGCAGAAGGACTCGCAGCCATTGGCCTGAATCATCTGCTGAATGCGGGGAAAGCGGGCCAAGGCCTGGGCATCGGGAGCGTAGTAGGGCCGGCGCTCGCGCAAGGCGACCGTGGTGGGAGTTTCCTCGCCGGCGACTTCGGTTTCCGGCTCGCCCACCACCGCGCGGTCGGTTTCGAGAATGTGCAAGCGTACCGTGCCGGTCTTCGGGTCGAGCAGAGTCAGCACGATGAAATCGAAGCGAACCAGGCTCTTCAAGCAGCGGCTCAGATCGGTAAACAGAGTCGAGAGCTGGCGGTGCGCGATGATGCTCTGCGCTACTTCAAGCAGCGTTTCATAGCGAACCTGAATGGGGCTTGGTGACATCGGAGTGGGGACAAGCATGTCGTCGCCGCGCTGGCTTTTCTTCAACCGTAACACAACCACTCTGGTCATCCCGCAAGACGGTGTCTTTGGGCAGCAGCGCTCGTATCAGAGGTGTCGCCGCCCGCAAGCGAACTCCGGCCTTTTGCATTTCCGCGAGCAGGGCTTGACCCTCGCCGTCCACGAAATCGACTTCTTTCAGATCGACGGTCGCAGTTCGGGACTGTAGTGTCGAAGCCGCCGTCTGCCAGCATTGCCGCAGTTCTCCGACCCAGGCGCCGCAGAGCCTGCCTTCGAGGACCAAGAGCAAGCCGGCCTGGTAATCATGAAGCGTGATCTTCAACATCCAAGCTGTTGGTGGAGCACGAAAGGTGCCAACTCCGAAACGGGTTTGCAATGAACCGTTTGGCCAAAAGAGGAGGCGCTGAGGGCGATGCCTGCCCAAATACCGGCAGCCCGTTATGGGCACGGCGGGGCGAGAGGGGGCCAAAAAAAGAGCCGGGGGAGCGAACCCCGGCTCAGGAAAAGGAGACTTAGACGCAGACGCCAACTCAAACGCAACTTCGGCCGACTCCCCATCCTGGACAGGGGCGGGAGCGAGCAAGAACCGTTGCCGGATCCGGCTGACCGAAATCACATCTTGACTCAAACCGGAGGCCAATGACAGTCCCACGCGTACGTACGGCGGACTAAGGGGATGGTTCTAGGGTTGCGTACTGCCGGTAATGGAACAACCGATAAAGACTGCTCCAAGGGAAGACCGCTTCCTTCGGTCGCGGCTTCGGTTAGTCGCGGCTCGGGTGCTTAGCCGTTTGGGGGAGGATGGGCGATCAACAACCGCTCCCTGGCGGTCGCGGCTCTGTAACTACGTGGAAACACGCGGCACCAGTAACGGAGCCACGAGAGCCATGGAGCGGTTGCCGGGTTGAATACGGGGGAATCCCCAAAACGGTTAAGAACCCGCCGCGGCCGTCGCGGCGCGGCGCGCCACACGGGCTTTGTCCGGCTGCTACAATCCCAAGTTGGCCGTCTCCCCGCAGAAATCCACCGCCGTCTTTCGCCGTGTCTTCAAGGCCTTTGAATACCGTGATTTTCGGGTGATGTGGATTGGCGCGTGCACGTCCACGATTGGCACCTGGATGCAGATCGTGGCCCAGGCATGGCTGGTGTACGAGCTTTCTCATTCGGCCTTTCTGCTGGGGCTCGATACTTTTCTGGGCGGCATTCCGATCTTCCTGTTTTCGCTATTCGGGGGGGTGCTGGCGGACCGCTTCGAGCGGCGCAAGATGCTGCTGGCATCGCAATGGGTGCAGATGGGCAGCGCGTTCACGCTGACGGCGCTGGTGGTGCTGCATTCGGTCCACATCTGGCAAATCCTGATGTTGTCGTTCGTTACGGGATTCGCCCAGTCGTTCGGCGGGCCGGCCTACGCGGCGCTGATTCCGACGCTGGTACACAGAGAAGACATGCCCAACGCGATCGCGCTCAACTCGATCCAGTTTAACGCCGCCACCATCATTGGCCCGGCGCTGGGCGGCATCGCCATGGTCAAGCTGGGAGACGCCTGGTGTTTCGGACTCAACGGGCTGTCTTTTTTCGCGCCGATCATTTCGCTGTCGATATTGACGGTCCGATTTATCCCTGAGAAGACCGGCGAGACGATCCTGTCGAGCATGAAAGAGGGATTCCGCTTCATCGGCAAGCAGGACGGGATGGTGGCGCTGATGGTGCTGGCTTTTTGCATGACATTCCTGGCCGTGCCGATGCGGACCTTTTTGCCGGTGTTCGCCCACGACATTTTTCACCATGGCCCGGAGACGTTCACCGCATTCATGTCGGTGATCGGGGTCGGATCGGTGGTGGGAGCCCTGCTGGTGGCCTGGCTGGGCCAGATTCACCAGAAAGGGAGGGTTGCTTTGATCATGCTGGTCACGCTGGGAGCGGCGATCGGGGGGTTTGCGCTGTCGAAAGTGCTGGCGCTCAGTTTCGTCCTGCTGTTCCTTTGCGGAGCTTCGATGATTGGAGTTTTCACCATGGTGAACTCGCTGGTGCAATTGATCACCACCAATGAGATGCGCGGGCGGGTGGTGAGCGCGTACAATTTCGCGTTTCGGGGCGGAATGCCGATGGGAAACCTGGTGACCGGCGTGCTCGTCCCAAAATATACGGCGCCGGTAGTGCTGGCGGTGAACGGGGCGCTGCTGGTGGCGCTGGGAACCTATTTCCTGATGGCCCAGCGCAAGGTGGCGGCGCTCTGATCGAATAGGGTAAGGAAGATGGTACTCGAACTCGTACTCGCCGGATTCTTCGTTCAGGGCGCAACGCCGCTCGAAGCGGCCCGCGACCGCCAGGACCGGCCGGCGCTGGAGAAGTTCGTCCGCGAAACGGAAGCGGCGGCGACCAAGGCTCCCAACGACGCGGAAGCGCAATACCGGTGCGCCGTGGCCGCGTCGTACCTGGCCGAAGTGGACCAGGAGCTGCGGGATAAGAAGGCCGCCCGGCAAGCCGCCGAAGTGGGCATCAAGGCCGCGGAACGAGCGGTGGCGCTGAAGCCGGACAATGCGGAAAACTACCGCGTGCTGGGGACGCTCTATGGGCAGGCCATCACCGACCTGATGAGCGGGTTGACGTATGGCCCGCGCGCCAAGGACGCGATTTCGAAGGCCCTGGCGCGCGCGCCCAATTCCTCCATGGTTTACGTGGCGCGGGGGGTGGGCAACTATTACCTGCCGCCGCAGTTGGGGGGCGGATTGGAATCGGCCGCCGCGGATTTCCGCAAGGCGATCGAGCTCGACCCGCGCAACGCCGAGGCCTACCTGTGGCTGGGCCTGAGCCTGCGCAAGGAAAACAAGGACGGCGAAGCCCGCCGGGCATTTGAAAAGTCTCTCGAACTCGACCCCAACAGCGTTTGGGTGAAACAACAGCTCTCGAAGACGCCGGCCAAATGAGGCAGCTCGGAATCGCGGCGGCGATTGGCGCACTGACGCTGGCGAGTTTCTTCCAGTTCCCCGGCCACACCTGGCTGCAGCAGGACACGCAAATCTATATCGCCGTCATGGAGCACGAGCGCGACCCGCGCGTGCTGGCCAACGACATCCTGGTGGCGGAGCCGCACGTGGCGTTTACACTGTACGACGAGATCGCCCTGGCGGCACGCAGGATCACTGGCCTGGGCTTCCGCGAGGTACTGGAGACCGAGCAGTTGCTGGCGAGGGCTCTGGGCATCTGGGGGCTCTACCTGCTGGCCCTGAGTTTGCTCGGCGGGGAAGCGGGCCTGGCATTACTAGCGGCGGCGATGGTTTCGCTCGGCGCCACCATTGCCGGACCGGCGGTGCTGACCTTTGAATATGAGCCGTCGCCACGCGCCATCGCTTACGCGCTCGTCATGTGCGGGCTGGGGCTGGCGGCCGCCGGACGGCCGCGGGCGGCGGCGATTGCTGGGGCCATCGGTCTGATCTACCACCCCCCTTCAGCCCTGCCGTTTTGCGCCTTGCTCGCCTGGCTGGCGCTGCGGCGGCGCGATTTTCGCGCTTGTCTGCCCATACTGGCCGGGATCGCGCTGGTGGCGCTTGCGGCGAGCTTTCAATGGCAGGATGCCGGCGCCGGGTTGTTCCGCAAGCTGACGCCCTTCGATGAACGTTTGCAGCGCATGCGGGCCGGTTACAACTGGATTTCGGGCTGGGGGACAAGCTTGATCCTGCATTGGCTGTTGGTGTTCGGAATGGCGGCAGGGGCGTGGCTGCGGCTGTCGCAAAAACCAGAGCAGGCCAAAGGCCTACTCCACGGGGCAAGCGGTTTGGCGATGTGGCTGGCGGTGGCGGGGTTGGCGAGCATGCCGGTTTCCTGGGTGCTGCTGGACCGGGCGGGCTGGGCGTTCCTCCCCGAGCTGCAACCCATGCGTAACTTGTTGTGGACCGCGCTGGCGGCGCAGATCTTCGCGGCGATTGCCGGCATCCGCGCGGCGCGGCGGGGCTCGCTGCCGGAATCCTTCGCCTGGCTGGCCGCGGCCTTTGCGCTTCCGGCGCAGGGTGTGCTTACCCGGCCGTGGCCCTGGCCGCATATTTTGGTTGTGACTGGACTGGCGGGACTGACTGTGGCAACGATTTGGCTCGGCAAGCGGGGCGCCTGGAGATGGCTACCGGCGGTTGCGGCAGCCGCGGCGTTTTTCGTCATTCCAGCCTGGGGCCAGGTGGTGAATTACCCGCGCCTGCACACTCCCGAACTGGCGCAACTAATAGGCTGGGCGCAATCGGCCACGCCGCGCGACGCCGTATTCGCGTTCCCCGACGCGGGGAAAAGCCTCTCTCCCGGCATCTTCCGCGCCGAAGCCCTGCGCGCGGTCTACGTGGATTGGAAAGGCGGCGGACAAGTCAACTTCCTGCCGCACTTCGCCACCGAGTGGTGGTTTCGCTGGCAGCAGACCATGGGGCGCCCGGCCGATCTTACTAAGTACGATGCGCTGGGGATTGGCTATGTGGTGCTCGATTCGCCCGCCCGGCTGCCGCAACCGCCGGTTTTCGAGAATCGGCGATACAGCGTGTACAAGACCGAAAGATAGCTGGGCGGTCGAGTGCCCGCGCCGCATTCTTACTTCATTCCTACTTCAGCAGGCGGATGGATCCATTGACGGTGCTCAGATCGAACAGCGGGCCGCCGGAGCCGATGGTTCCCACCAACCGGTTCTTGCTGATTTCGCCCTGCACGCGGAATTCGAAATCGGAAGAGATGGACCCGTTGGTGGTGTGGGCGTCGACGCGCGCGTCGATGTCGGCGGGCAGATGCAGGGTGATCGAGCTGTTCGACGTATGCGCCCGCACATCGGAGCGAAAACCGGCGGGCAGGGTGAGGTCGATCGTACCGTTGGTGGTCTCGGCGCGGACTTCGCCGCCGGCCCGCTCGACGGTGGCGCGAATGCCGCCGTTCGAAGTGGTGGCGTCCAGACCGCCGCGCAGGCGGTCGGCATGGATATGTCCATTCGAGGTGTGGGCGTGGACGGCGCCTTCGATGAGATCGAGTTCCACCGGTCCGTTGGTGGTTTCCACCCCCAGATCGCCTTTCAGGTCGAGGGCGTGGATTCCCCCGTTGGAAGTGTGCAGGTGCGCCGCCGCGGCGACGCCGGTGACGCGGATGGAGCCGTTGGAGGCCGTGACGCGTTCCAACGTAACAGTCTTGGGAACGATGAGGGTGAAACGCGCACCCTGATTGTTGCGGCGCTCGGTCGGCCGGACGGCCCGTATGCTGACGGAATCGGGGGTGTGGTCGATGTCGACGCGCAGGGCGTCGGCGGCCTCCGGGGTGGGACCGTACTTGGCGCCGACGATGTCCACGGTATCGCGATCGGAGCCGCTGATTTCGACGCTGCCGTTAAAGGTTTCAAGCGACAGCCTGGCGCCGGCGTGCAACGGGTAGGTGTAGTGGAAGTTCCGGGTAACCCGCTGCATGTCGCCCCAGTCTTCGATATCGCAACCGGCCAGGCACAAAACCGGAAGAATGAGCAGGGGCCGAAGGAAACGCACGCGCATCGGGAACCTCCAAAAGGCGATTTACGTATCACCCAAGCAGTTTGTTCCGGAAAGGAGTACAATCGCCCTAAATATGACACCTGAAAACGCACCGGCCGTAGAGCCCTCACCGGAGGGGATGAGCGAATTCTCGCGCCTTACCGGCGTCTTTTTCGAGCCGGGAAAGACATTTGCGGATATCGTGGCCCGGCCGCGCTGGCTGGTTCCCATGCTGCTGCTGATTCTGATCGGCCTGGCCGCGACCGTGGAGATGTCGCAGCGGGTAGGTTGGGAGCGCATCGTACGCCACTCGGTCGAGACCAGTTCCCGCGCTCAAAGCCTGGACGCGCAGCAGAAAGAACGAAACATCGAGATGGGGGTCAAGATCGCCAGCGTCACGGCCTATCTCGGCCCGATTGTGGGAGTCCCGATTTATCTTCTGGTGGTGGCTGGGGTACTGCTGGGAATCTTTGCCGGCATTCTTTCGGCGCCGATCAAATTCAAGCAGGCATTCGCGGTGGTGGCGTATGCCAATTTGCCCGGGGTGATTTCCGGGATTCTGCTCATGGTCGTGATGCTGCTGAAGAATCCCGACGAATTCAACGTGCAGAATCCCCTGGCGTTCAATCCCGGGGCTTACATGGACCCGCTGACTTCTTCCAAGTCTTTGTACTCGCTGGCCACCTCGCTGGACCTGTTCACCTTGTGGGTGATCGTGCTGCTGGCGATCGGGTTCAAGTCCGCGGCGGGGCGCAAACTGTCGTTCGCCGGGGCGTTTCTGGCGGTGTTTTTGCCCTGGTGCGTATGGGTTGGAGGCAAGGCGGCGCTGGCGGGATTGTTCTAGGGCGGCAGCGAGCCGCCAAGCTTCCCCTGCGGCAGTTCCGCGACTCGGGGTTAGGCCGATTGACAATCGGCCGGCAGGTTGCCAACCTGCCCCACAGCGGTTGTGCGGGACGAGCGCCGGGACGAGTCCCGGCGTGGCAGACTGAGAGTCCGCTCCACGAAAAATCGCCGAACTACTGCACCGGCAGGGTGGCCGCTTCGGTAGTCTTGCCGCCGATGCTGAGCGAGATTGGCACCGCCGAACCGGTCGAGGCATTGGACGGCACGGCGACGTTGACCTGATACAGCCCGGCATAGCCGGGCGAGAGGCCCGCAAACGATACCGCCGCATTTTGGCCGCCGATGGTTACGGTGGGCGTGGTGGTGGTTTGCGAAAGAAGAGGAGGGCCCGCCGCCGGTACGCCGCTATAGGGCTGGTTCGTTACCGGGCCCAACCCGTTGGCCCAGAGCGTAATCAAGGCGCCGCGCTTGGCCGGATTGCCGGTAGCGATCAGATTATAGGACGAATCCGTGGCAATGGCCGTGCCGCTGTTGTAGTTGAAAAACGCCGGCGAAGAATTGGCGATGTTGACGGTCACTACGTTGGATGAGAACCCGCTGTCTCCTGTGACCTTGACTTGCGCCGAGGAGTACCCCTGGAGTTCCCACGGAGCAAAGACGTTCACCTGCCCGGGACCGACATAGACAATATAACCGGGATAACCGGGATAAGTCACGCCGTTGCCCACGTCGAAACTTACCGTCACCGTGTCGATCTGGAGCGGCAAGTTGGCGAAAGTGTCAGAGGCGGTATAACCATTGCTCGTAAAACCCGAGCCATATAGCGAGACGTACGAGCCCGGAGCGATGGTTGTCAATCCAGCGGCGGCGTCCACCACTCCACCGGTGTTCAGAGTAGGGGCGCTTGCCAGGTAGGCATAGACGGGGATGGAGGCGCCCACAAGCGAGCTCATGTTGATGCTGAGGTAGGACGTCGCGGTACTGGCCGGCAGCACGGCGTCGAAGTACAGGAACCCGTAGGAGTCGGTCGGGCAAACGATGGCGCTCGTGCTGCTGGCCGGCGAGCACGCGGGGCCGCCGGGCGCGCTTTTCAAGGTCAGGCCGTTGGCGGCAGCGATCCGGACGGAGGCGTTGGCGATGCCCGCGCCGGTGGTATCGGTAACCTGCAGGATTGGATATCCGCCAGGGTTCACGTCCGAGCTGGGGGGCCCCTCGAAGTAGTAGTTGCCGTTGCTATCGCAACAGGACAGGAACGTAACCACGTTGTAGCCCGAATTGCTCTTGACGATGAACATGAAGGGAATCCGCAGCGTGGTGGCCGAGCCGGTGAGGACCACCGCGCCGGAGTATTCACCCGCCGTGGGCAAAGACCCGGAGAGGGTCACGGTAAGGGTCGAGGCACCGCCGGCAGCCAGGGTGGCGCTCGACAGGGTGGCCGTGAGCTTGGTGGTTCCCGGCAGGATTACGGTAGATACCGCCCCGCCGCCCGTATTGGCCGTGCAGCAACTCACGCTGGAGGCCAGCGTCACCGAGCTGGAGCCGATATTCGTCAGCGCGATCGCAATCGGCGCCGGAGCCGAGCTGACAATGCCGAAAGAAGCCGAGGACGGCACCGCCGTCACATTTGCGGTGATGGCCGTACCCGCATTCAGCAGGCCGGCGCCCATCCATTCGGAATCCACCGGCTGCCCATAGTAATCTTCGGAAGTGACCGACGATGCCGACGCGCTATTCACCAGCAGGGACTTGATCTGCTGCCCGTTGAGCGAGGGGTGAGCCTGCTTCATCAGCGCCGCCGCTCCGGCGGTCAAAGGAGCGGAGAAACTCGATCCGTCGGCGGCCAGGAAGCCGTTGGCGGTATACAATTCCCCGTCGCCCGGGTCGAAGGTCTCTCCCGCCATGTACATCCCTACCGTGGAGGGCAGGTAATAGTCGTTCGGATCGGGCGAGAGATCCGGATCGTCGCCGCCGGTGGCTACCAGGTCGGGTTTGATTTGTCCATCCGGAGTGGGGCCGAAGGAGGAATAACTGGCCAGCAGGTTTGCGGTAACGGATGGGACAAAACCGAAGGTGCTGCTATAAGCAGTCAAGTCCATTTCCGCGCCGGCCGTATCGATGGTCACCGATGCGTCGGGGTGGGCATCGATATAAGCTTTGAGATCCAAGCCATCGGAATTCGAGATCACCACGCCCGGACCATACTCATAGATGCCTTCGGCGTAAGGAGCGCTGTAGATCGACGTCGAATTGGATTGATACCAGATGAAGCCGATGGCGCCGGCGTTCTGGGCATTCAATGCCTGCTGGTCGTAGACGCCGTAGGGATCGGTGTTGACGGGGCAACTGGCGGTCACTTGAATCAGGGCAAAAGCGCCGTTGAGCGAGCCGGCCGCAAGCGGAACGCAGGCGAGGCCGGTGCCGTCGAGCAAAGCCACATCGACGAGCGGGGCCACGTTGGCGCCGTCTATAGAAGGATAAAAGTACGCGTCGCTCATCATGGCCTGAATGTGCTCTAAATTGGAAGGCGCGCCCGAAGCGTTCACCGAGACGGCGGGCATCATACCGTGGGAGTTGAGGGTGGCGCCGACCGATATGACGTCCGGAGCGTTGGACGGAGATGAAATCGTGTTGAAAGTCGGGTAATAGTTGTATCCATCGGCGCCGCCGTCGCCGGCCGCAGCCAGCACCGTCTTACCGGCCATCACGGCGGCTTCGTAGGCCGACGCCACCGGATCGCTGGAGGCGGGACCGAGAGCCTGGCTGCCCCACGAAGTGGTAATCACGTCCATGCCGTCGGCGACGGCGTCGTCCACCGCGTCGATCATGGATTCGTCGCTGGCGAAACCGAACGAACCCGCGATTTTATAATTGCCGATCCATGCATTGGGCGCCATTCCCTGGAGCGTGATCGCGCCGCCGGTGGACGATACCGCCGGCGCGGTGACGGCGTTGCCGGCGGCTACCGAGGCCACCGCGCTGCCGTGTCCCCAGCGGTCCCGCGGCGTGTAGTCGTCCGGCAGGGAATCGGCCGCGTAATTGGAGGGATTCGAGCCCACGGCCAGCAGCCGCACGTAACTGCGCGCCACGATGACCTTGCCGTTCGTAAAAGCACAGTTTTCTTTCGAATTCGAGTCCGCCGGCCAGCCAGTCGGGTACTCGAGGGCACTCGGGGTGCACTTGGGGAAACCGGCGGGCACGCTCAGAGTGGAATCCTGAAACATGGGGCTGGTGAGGTCCACGCCCGAATCCAGGATGCCGATTTTGACGCCCGCGCCCGCGTTGGACGATCCGCCCACGGCCGTCCATGCCGCCGGTCCGTTGACCAGTTGCACGGCGCGGTTCAGCTTCGCGGTGAAGCGGCGCATGGGAGTGACCGAAGACACCCCCGGGATGCTTTGCAGTTCTTCGATGCCGTGCCCGGGGGCAATCACAAACAGCGCGTTGAGCACGCCGGAGACCCGGCTGGTGACCTGAATATTGCGCGCCCGCAAGGTCTGAATCATGGCCTGCTGGCGGGTTTCAATCTGGGCGCGATAGGCCTTCGCCGCGGGCGCCGCAATCTCCTCCGGCGTGTGATACTTGGCCAAAACCGGCGCGTCCGCCAGCACCATTACGTACCGGGCCGGTATGATGGTTTGGCGCACGGCGGCACGTTGGACCGGGCCGGTGGAACGTCTGGCCATGGCGGGTTTACGCCTGGGCGGCGGGAGTTGCCCGAAGGCCGGCAGGACACACAAGCCGGATATCAGCGACAGCGCCAGCAGGGCACGGGAACGCGCACCTTCAGAAGGCAGGTAAGGCATGCTCAATGGACGTGACATAAATTTGGGAAGTTTCGTTAACAATGTTTCGCCGGAGGGCAGAGACTACTCCCTAATGGTATCGCCAATCCGAAGCAGGCAGGGCAGTATGTGGGTTTACCGTGGGCGCGCGACAACCTAGTGCCGAAACTGCCGGATCGTCTATGGGGAGGGGTTGATTTTTTGGGCTCCGAGCAAGAACTCGACACCGGGAGCTCAGGGCAATCGGGGCAAGCGATCGGGAGGCGAGCGCTTACGTCCAAGGAGTGCGACGTGGAGGCGTCCTCGTTTTCGCCACAGGATCGAACGAACAGGTGGACAGCGCGGCTGATATTATGAACCGCCGCGATGCGATAGAAGTTGAAGAGACGGGTGGGATCATGTTGCCCGCAGACGGACGGCGAAGCATTTCAAGCTGGAGTGGGCCGGGATGGAGGAGCGGCATGCCCTGACCTTCGAAACCCACGAGGAAGGAACGCTTACTTTCGAAGAGTATTTGGGCCTGGTGGTCTTCTACCAAATCCGCAAACCGGACGTGGACATCTTTCGGCTTGCGCTGGACATCGCCCAGGCGCCGGCCCGGCAGGTACTCTATATTGAGAACACTCCGATGTTCGTCCAGATCGCGGAAGGTTTGGGAATTCGAAGCATCCTTCACACGGATTACAAGTCCACCTGCGCGCAACTGGCTTCGCTCGGATTGGTGAACGAAGGAGCCCTACATGAAACCAGCTAACCCCTCCATCCTGACGATCAATGGCGGCTCATCGAGCATCAAGTTCGCGGTGTATCCGGCCGGCGAACCGCTGAAAAGAAGGCTTTATGGAACGGTGGATCGCATCGGCATGAGCGGGACGAGTTTGACGTTCCATCTCCCGGGCACAAATCGGCAGGACAGCCGCGGCCTCGACGCCTCCGACCACAAATCGGCAGCGACCTTCCTGATGGATTGGCTCGAAGAGCAGCATGGTTTCGAATCGGTCCGGGCCGTGGGACACCGCGTGGTCCACGGCATGCAACACACCGCGCCCGAGCTGGTCACTCAGGAGCTGTTGGAGGAACTGCATCGCATCAGTCCGTACGACCCGGACCATCTGCCCCGCGAGATCGAACTGATCGAGACGTTCCGCCAACGTCATCCGAAGCTGCCTCAGGCAGCGTGTTTTGATACCGCGTTCCACCGTACGATGCCGCGGGTTGCCAAACTGCTTCCCATCCCGCGTTGCTACGACGCGAAGGGAGTGCAACGCTACGGTTTCCACGGTTTGTCTTACGCCTATCTGATGGAGGAACTCGCGCGCTTAGGCGACCCGGCGGCAACGAGTGGACGCGTCATCCTCGCTCATCTGGGCAACGGCGCCAGCCTGGCCGCCGTGCGCGACGGCAAGAGCATCGACACCAGCATGGGCTTCACTCCGACGGCGGGATTGGTGATGAGCACCCGCTCTGGCGATTTGGATCCTGGGTTGGCGCCGTATCTGGCGCGAACCGAGCAGATGACCACAAAACAGTTTTACGAAATGGTCAACCACCAGTCCGGCCTGCTCGGACTCTCCCAGATTAGTTCCGACATGCGGGACTTGCTCGCCGAGGAAGCCCATGATATCCGGGCAGCGGAGGCCGTGGCGCTGTTCTGTTATCAGGCGAAAAAGTGGATTGGCTCCTTCGCCGCCGCGCTCGGCGGCTTGGATACGCTCGTGTTCGCGGGAGGCATCGGTGAAAATGCCCCACTCGTTCGCGCGCGCATCTGCGATGGACTGGGCTTCCTCGGCATCGCTCTGAATGAGTCGCGCAATGCGGAGTCTGCCGGAGTGATTTCAACGGACGCCAGCCGGGCCACGGCTCGCGTCATTCGAACGGACGAAGATCTGATGATTGCGCGTTCGGTGTGCCGCATTCTCGAAACTGACGCGGGAAACGGAAAGGATTGAACCATGAAAACCAGCACAGTGATTCCGAAATTTCCCGAGAAACCCGGCGCGATCGATGCTAAAGACTTACCCACCAAAACCAACACACTTACGCCGGACCTGCTCCATAAGATGGAGGCCTAGTGGCGCGCCGCCAACTATCTGTCGGTCGGCCAGATCTATCTTTACGACAATCCGCTGCTGAAAGAACCGCTGAAGCTGTCTCACGTGAAGCCCCTGGTGGTTGGGGGAAGCGGCCGCGGCGCGTTCCGCGGCGGAAACGGGTTTGCGGCTCCCGGGGAGGTATTTCCCGTCGGGGTGGTTCGCCGCTTTAAGCGGAGCGACTCAGGCACACGTGGAGAACGCGCGATCTTGCCTGGCCGACGAGGGCCGGTCTTTTTTTCCACACGCATTCTTTACCTTTCTGGTCGCAACGCCGGGCGTCATTATCAAGCACGCACCGTGCCATTCTTGCAACCCGATTTAATTTACGACGGCGCCACGGTTGCCCGCTAAGAGCGGTTACCCCACTAAGCGGGCGGAGTTTCGAGGCTTCTCGGGACAAAACGCCGGCTCGAAAGCCGACGCGGCAGGCCAGAGGCCCGCGCCACGAGAATTATTCTTAGAACCAAATTTGAAAAAACAAAACGAATCCATTAAGCTATTGAAAACAAACAAAAAAACCGGAAAGAAGAACCCCGAGGAACCCGGAACGAAACCATTCGAATGGCGGGCGCTTTTGAGCCAACCATCGTTCCCCGTTCCCAGAATACAGCGGAGGCTGGAGGCAGGTAATGGCTGCGATGAGCGGTGAACGGGGTACGCCGCAGGCGGCGACAAAGACCGCTCCCTTTGGTCGTGGCTCGGTAAGGTGATCATTACACTGGGCTTGGCGCGCCGCTACCGGATTCGGAACCGGCCAGCACATCCTTGAGGATTTTACCGATCTCCATGAATTGATCCAGACCGGCCGGCTTGGTGATGAATCGGGAAATTCCGTGGACCTTGAGCAGGGCCTCGTCTCGCCGGGACCGGGAAGAACTCCAGACACACACGCGAACACTGCTGGCGGCAGCACATTTTCCGATGAGGGGGCAAGTACTCCAACGGCTTGCCGGTGGCGCCTAGGCACTTCCAGCACCCCAAAACGGGAACGGAGAGTTGCTGGTAACT
This sequence comes from Bryobacteraceae bacterium, assembly GCA_052325345.1. GTDB lineage: Bacteria > Acidobacteriota > Terriglobia > Bryobacterales > Bryobacteraceae > JBEKYD01. The sequence goes on along the minus strand of JBKQVG010000162.1, from coordinate 2,704 downwards.
TTGGTTAGGTCCTGTACGTTATAGAAAGTCATAATAGACTGGGCCGCTCCAGCGAGATTAGAATCGCTCTGTATTGTGTGTGCCCAGACAATGACACAACCCAGTCAAGCCGCTGGCAGGTATGAGTTCCTCGGCATCGTCGATAAACCCAAAGCGGGAGTTACTTACAAGGTCCGCAACTTGACCACGGGCGAGTTTGAGGTTCTGAGAGCGCTCCCGGGCGGCTCGTATGGCGATTCGGAATCTCTGGAGCGGTTTCTCCGCGAGATCAAGATCCACACGCGCCTGTCGCATCCGAATATCATTGCGTTCCACGATGCGCTGGAGCTTGACGGGCAACTGGTCATGACGGCCGAGTTCGTCGACGGCACCACGCTGGCGGAGCTTTGCCGGCGGGGGCCGCTGCCCTCGGTCCAGGCGATCCGGGCGATCTGCGAGGTGCTGTCCGGTTTGGAGGAGGGGCATGCCCTGGGAATCGTGCATCGCGGCATCACCGCGGAACATGTGATGGTCACGCGGAACGGCGAGGTCAAGTTAGGCGGCTTCGGCCTGGCGAAACCGGCATCCGACGTCAACTTGACCCAGGCCGGCGCCTTCCTGGGAGATGCAAGGTACATGTCTCCGGAGCAGGTAATCGGAGTGGACGCACTGGACGCCAGGGCGGACCTCTATTCGGTCGGTGTCTTGTTGTTCCAGGCGTTGACGGGGAGCGTGCCCTTCGACGGCGCCAACGATTTCGACGTAATGGCGGCGCAGGTGAGCAAGCAGCCTCCGCGGCCGGCGGCGCTGAATCCTGAGATTGCGCCGGAATTGGAGCGGATTGTCCTTACCGCGCTCGCCAAAAGACCTGAAGAACGCTTTGCCAGCGCGAAGGAGTTCCGCATGGCGCTGGCGGCGCTGAAGCCTCCTGCCGGAATGTCGACGCAAGAGCCGGCGGCGCCGGTGGAAGTGCAGCCGGCAGTCTGGCGGCGTCCCAGGACCGCGGTGGCGCTTGGCTTGTTTTGTGTCGCGGTCGCATTGCTTCTACTCTTCTTCGCGACGATGCACCGGGCATGAAACCGATCCAGATAGGCGACGTGGTGGGCGATTACCGGGTGATCGATATCGCCGGCTCCGGCGGTGCGGGAGCGGTGTACAAGATCGAGCACATCATCACCAGGAGAATCGAGGCGATGAAGCTTCTGCCTCCGGGCTCGAGCGGCGACCCCGAGCAGGTGCGGAGATTCGAGCGCGAGATTCAAGTGCAGGCTCGTCTCCACCACCCCAACATCGCGGCGCTCTACACCGCCGTGAGAGAGGGCGACTCGATCGCCTTGGTGATGGAGTTCGTGGAAGGCGAATCGCTGCAGCGCCTGTTGGAGGCCGGACCGCTGCCTGTCGAAACCGCGGTGGACTTCGCCAGCCAGGTGCTCGGCGCGCTCGCCTACGCTCACGAGGCCGGCGTCATTCACCGCGACGTGGCGCCCGCGAATATCATCGTCACTCCGGACCGCGTGGCCAAGCTCACCGACTTCGGCCTGGCGCGGGGCGAGACCGATCTTCAACTCTCAACTCCGGGAACGCCGCTGGGCTCGCCCTGGTACATGTCTCCCGAACAGGTCAAGGGGACGGTGGCGCTGGATCCGCGCACCGACCTGTATGCCATGGGGGCGGTGCTCCACGAGATGCTCACGGGCGAAAAGTTGTTTGAGGCCGAGGGGGCCTTCGCGGTGATGCGCGCCCACGTAGAAGCGGAGCCGGCGCCGCCGAGCTCACGAAATCCAAAGGTCCCGGCGGCGCTCGACGAGATTGTGCGCAAGGCGCTGGCGAAGGATCCGGCCATGCGGTTCCGGTCGGCGGATGAGTTCCGGCTGGCTTTGGAGAGCGCCATGGCTGGCGTCGGTGCGCTGGCGGAGGCCGGCGCGCGCCCGCGGCTGCGCGGGCTACACCCTTCGCGCGCCGCCGTGCTGGTGGCGCTGGCGCCGGCGGCGCTGGTGGCAGGCTACTATTCGATTCGATCATTGCCGGTGACGGCGCGCACCCAGCCCAGCGCAAACAAACAGAGGGCGGCGGCCATCCCCGAAAAGGACGATGCGGCGCCGGCGCCGGCGACTGTGTCGCAGGCCGAGCCGGAAGCTCCCGGCACTGTTCCGCCAGCCCCGCCTGAAGTCCCGGCCGCAACCGAAAACCCAACCGCAAGCGCGCGCCCTCGTACACAGTTCCCCGCGCAGGCCACGCGGCCCGCCAGGAAAGCGGAGCGCAGCGACGTCATCCGGGTGACCGGCGGAGACCTGCAGCCCGCTACGCCGGCGCCCCCGCCGGGTCCAGTAGCTCCGCGGCCCGCCGAAGCGCTCGGACCGTGCGTTCCAGAAACGAACTCCGGAGAAGCGCCGGAGCCGGCGGCAAAGCCAGCGGCATCGGAGACCGCTCCCGGGCTGGCGCCCGAAGACGCTGCGCCGGCCAAGCCGCGGAAGGCCGGGAATCGGCTTGTGCGAGCGCTGGAAAAAATGAATCCGTTCCACAAAACCGCGAAATACGACGCCGGCGAAGCCGCCAAAACGCCGGCGGACAAGAATCAATAACTATCGCTTGAAGGCGCTAGCCCGACCTTCGCAGTTCGCCGCCTTTTTGCGCCGCGGCCGAATTATATTTGGTTTGTCTGCAACAACGACCCTGGGGAAAACGCCGAAAAAGGCCTGAGTGAAGACCTGCCCTCTTTTCTTGC